>JBGZHY010000163.1:0-8227 GCA_041848045.1 Lachnospiraceae bacterium | reverse complement strand
GATTCCCGACTGGAATGTTCGGATTGGCGCTATGCCGCCGCCGCATTGGGGCTGCTGCGCTTTTTTCTCTACCATAAAATTTCACATCGTCAGGAGGACAGGTATCTGTATTACAACTTATCGGATGTTTATCCTTTAGACGGAAAGCGTGATATGGCGTATTTGCAATTTGCAGAAAGCCGTTTTAAAGGCAGAATGCACCATATCGTTTTGGAAAAGTGTTTGTGTCAAAGTGAATTTTCCGAAGCGGATATCGGGGAGATCAATAAAAGACTGAGCGCAAATACGGTCATGAAGAAGGTGTTTAAGGGGATCAAAGTCGATGCGGATAATATTTTGTGCATGAAGGAAAAAATCAGGGGCTTGATTCGTGAAAACAAAGAAGAGCTGATTCGGCAAACCTTTGTCAATTCGGTAGAAGGCTATCGCAAATTTATCAACACGGCGAAGTTCAGAAGTCCGGAGGATGAGATTTGCCGTTTGCTGGGCTTTTATGCCGATACAGGAAGGAAGACGAAATCCCTCGGATTCGGCTTTGACAAGGAGGCGAGAACATCTAATGATGCGGTGGAGTTTGATTTTCTGCCCTTTGCCTTTTCCGGGAGCAATCCTTCTGTTTTTATCAACAATAATACATCATTGGAGAATCTGCGGCAGTCCAATGATGAGATGGATAGGTTTCTGGAGGATAAGCTTGAGGACAAAAAGATGTGGAATGCAGCCTTCTATACCTATGGGGAAGGTTCGATTTTTATCGACTACGATGTGGAAGTGATTGCAAAGGATACGGACAAGGAAAGGTATGAAACGGTATTTGTTCGAAAGAGCGCCATTGAGATGTTTAAGGCGATAAACCGGGAGTGGAGAGGCAGAAACAGCAGTACATCCTTGGATCTGGCATTGAAAAGATTCATCAAAGTCAGTGATGATTATTATATCAACGTAATGGAGGAAGTGACGGATGCGATCCTGAACGAGAGGCTTCTGGATGAATTGATTGAACGCTTGATGAAAATGGCGTATGAAACGCAGACGGAAACGGTGGATACTTTTTTGTTGTATCATTTGGTGCATATCAATACGATAATTTACCGATATTCGGGGAAAACGGAGGGGAAGATGGATTTAAAGGCTTCGAGCGCGGCGGCATTTACCATGGTGGACTATTTTAAGAAAAACAGGCAGGAAAATAAAATCAAGGCTTATCGACAAAGGCTGACCGGGGCACTGGTGGCGAATGATTATGACCGATTTATAGAGATTATGCTGCAGATGTCATCTTACGCGGATATAGCTCTGCCGTTTATGCATACCTTATTGCAGGATTTTGAAGGGAATAAGAATCTTGCCTATGATTTTGTAAACCGTTTGATTGACGGCAACAGAGAAAATAAAACAAAAGAAGAATAGAACGGGGGATATAAGCATGAAAAATCAAGCGCTTACATTAACGATTATCGCCAATATGACGGCAAATTACGGAGAAGGTCTGGGAAACATCGGAAGTGTGCAGAAGGTATACAGAAACGGAAGGGTGTATGCGGTACGCTCCAGAGAGAGTATGAAAAATGCGGTGATGGTGCAAAGCGGTTTGTACGATGACCTGAAAGTGGAAGTGGATAAAAAGGTAAACCAGAAGTCTGTTTCCGAAGAGGTGAACGCATCCAACCACAGAGCTTTGGAGGGGGGATATATGAACACGAGCAATACCACCAAAATCAGAAAAAGCTCTTTTTATATGACGGACGCCATATCTTTTCATCCGTTTGTGAATGAGGCACGTTTTCACAATAACCTTTTTCTCGCTCAAACCTATGCCGCCGCCAATCACATCAATCTGCAGGAAAAGGCGGGAGAGGCGGGGCTTATGCCGTACCAGTATGAGTACGATAAGTCCTTAAAAAGATACAGTATAACCATTGATTTGGACAGAGTGGGTGTGGACGAAAATTACGGAGCTTCTGCCGACGGTCGGGAAAAGGCGTATCGTGTGAAAGCCTTGTTACAGGCGCTAAAGACCCTTTCTTTGGTTGTCAGAGGCAATATGGACAATGCGGAACCGGTTTTCGTCGTTGGCGGAATCGGCGACAGAAAAACGCATTATTTTGAAAATGTGGTGCAAATGGAGGGTGACAGACTGAAGCTCGGCGAAGATTTGAAGGCAAAGCTGAAGGAAGGATATCAGGCGGGCTTGCTGGAAGGCAATAATTTTGACAATGAACAGGAAATCAAAAAAGAATTGGCTGCCGTTTCGGTAGAAAGCTTCTTTGCAGACCTGTTCAAAAAGGTGGATGAATATTATGAAAGTATTGAGGATTAAGCTGCGGCAGAATCAAGCTTCTTATACGAGAGAGGAAACGCTGAACAATCGCATGACCTATCCTCTGCCGCCGTATTCGACCGTAATCGGAGCCTTGCACAATGCCTGCGGGTATACTTCTTATCATGATATGGACATCAGTGTGCAGGGAAGATACCGCAGTATGCAGAAAGAAGTTTATGTAAACCATGCACTGTTGAACAGTTTGCAGGACGACAGAAGCACATTGATTTGGCTGAAGAACAAGGATGCCTTAAGCGGGGGATACATCCGGGTGGCGGAGGCCTTAAAGGGTCAGGGCAACAGCTTTAGAAACAGAATAACCATTCAAGCCTGTGATGAAGCGTATTTGCAGACGTATATAGAGCTGAAGGAAAAGGACGAGGCTTTACGGCAGTATGAGGAAAAGCAGCTTAAGTCCAAGGAGTCAAAGTGGAAAGAAAGGGAGGCTGCTTGGAAAAAAGCATTGAAAAATCCGGATATCAGTGTCGAAGAAAGCCGCAAGATAAAGCGGGAGATACAGCAGGGCAAGGAGGAGATAAAGTCCCTGCGGGAAGCCTACAGGCAGGAACGCTATGAGAAGGTGGAGGAACCGCTCAGCCATTTCAGAACGCTGACGAAGGGGCCGCAGACCCAAGAGGTTTTGTATGATGTGGAGCTGGTGCTGCACATCAGAGCCGAGGACAGAGTCCTTGCGGATATCATGGAAAAACGGAACAATTTTGTATCTTTGGGCAGAAGCGAAGATTTTATCGACTTGGTGGAGATGAAAGAGGTCCGTTTGACAAATCGGATTAAGGATATACATGGATTAAGAAAGACCTACAGTATGTACGTCAATGCAGATATGGTGAGTGCGGACGGAAAGGAAATAAAGGATTACTTTTTGGTGTCGGACGGCGGAAAGAAAAATGCCAGGGGAACGATCTATTATATTTCCAAACGTTACCGGATAGAAGAAAAGAAGAGGGTATTTGAAAGGATTCCCTGCCTATATTCTTCCGACGTACATATCGACAGCGAATCCAAACGAGCCTGGTTGGATGAGGACGGCGATTATATCGTCAATTTAAACTGACAAGATGTGCAAGTCGAACCGAAGATGGAAATGCAGGGGGAGAGATGAAGGGAAAGTACGAAATACCGGAGTTTTTTAAGGATTATCTTGCAAAACCCGCAGAAACACTCTTTGCGCATACGAAGGCCTTGCTGGATAAACTGGAGGAATTGAAGGCGGTTGCACGGCTTAGCGAGGAAGAGGAAGAGATTCTGAGGCTTTGCTGTATTTATCATGATATCGGGAAAATAAATCCCTTGTTTCAGAAGAGAATCAGGGACGGAAGTCCTTTTGACCCGGAAAAGGAAGTGGGGCACAATATATTATCGGCGTATTTGCTGAAAGAATTTTTGGACGAGGAAACGGAGCGATACAAGCTTCCTGTTTTGCATGCCGTTTTACATCATCACCATTATATTGACAATCTGTCTTTCGTACAAGAAGAAGGAAAGGGTTTAATCAAAGAAAATCTCCGTGCGATTGCCGACCTGTTGTTTCCGGAAAGCGGGAAGAATTTGGAAAAAAACGTGGAGGGACGCATTGTAGAAATACTTATTACCATACGAGATAAGCCGGACAGACGGGCTGTTTTGATAAAAGGACTTTTACATAAGCTGGACTACACGGCCAGCGGCCATCATAGGGTGGAAATTCCGAATACCGATTTGTACAACAGACTGGATAATTTCGCCAAGGACAAAGCTTTTGCATGGAGAGATGTACAAAACCATGCAAAAGCCTGTGCAGAGGAAAATGTTATTTTGATTGCCTCCACCGGGCTGGGGAAAACAGAGGCTTCTTTATTGTGGTTGGGAAATCAAAAGGGTTTTTATGTGCTGCCGCTGAAGACAGCCATCAATGCAATGTATGCACGCATCCGGGAGAGTTTTTACCCCGAAGATTACGAACACTGCCTCGGTTTGCTGCATGGAGAAGTAAAAAGTGTATATTTGGAGGAGCTTTATACCTCGGAAATCGAAGAAGGCGACAAATTCTGGAAGTATTATGAATTGACTCGCTCCATGGCGATGCCGCTGACCATTTGCACACCGGATCAGGTGTTTGGTTTTGCCTTCAAATACCCTTCCTATGAATTGCAGTTGGCGACATACAGTTATGCAAAGTTTATCATTGATGAAATACAAGCGTACTCACCGGACATTCTTGCCACAATGATATACGGACTGCAAAGAATTGTTGCTTTGGGCGGGAAATTTGCCATTACTACAGCCACTATGCCGCCGTTTATCAAGGACTTGCTGCAAGAGGGATGTGAGCAGCCGATTCTGTATCAAGAGGCGGTTTTTATCAATGAGAAAATCAGGCACAGAGTGGAGCTGCGGGACAGAATCCTGAGTGTGGATGATATATTTTCATTTGTAATGGAAAATCAGGAGAGAGATAGCCTCAAGGTTTTGGTGGTCTGTAATACGGTTGTGGAAGCCCAAAATATATATCGGGACCTGTCGAAACAATTAACGGAGGAGGCTTTTGCATGCGGTATAGAGCTTCTGCATTCCCGCTTTATCGTGCGGGACAGACGGGAAAAAGAGCGGAAGATACTGGAAGACGGAAAAACGGAATGCAGAAAAAAAGTGATTTGGATTTCTACGCAAGTGGTAGAGGCAAGTCTTGATATTGACTTTGACTATCTGTTTACGGAATTGTCGGATTTAAGCTCCCTTTTCCAAAGGCTTGGACGCTGTAATCGTAAAGGACAAAAGGAACTTGCGGATTACAATGTTTTTGTGTACACAAAAATCAAAGATAGGCTGTATCGACATGACAAGAGAGGGCTTATATTTCATTCTTTGTTTTCTCTCAGCAAAAAGGCGCTGGAGGAATGGAATGCAGGTTGTGACCAGGGCCTGATGTCCGAGAAGGACAAGCTTTTGATGATGGATACTCATTTTACAACACGAAGCATAGAAGAATACGAGAGAGAAAATTGTGCTTACAGTTCATATTTGGAGGAATATGAAGATGCATATAAGCGCATTTGGGATATTGTGCCGGAGGATTTGAGTAAGGAAGAGGCGCAGCAGGCTTTTCGGGATATTCTTTCCTGCAAAGTAATTCCGGCAAGTGTTTACGAAGAAGAAAAGGAACATATTGAAGGACTGCTTACCGATGTAAGGCGTGTTAAGGCAGAAATGCGGCTGGAGGGAGCCGATAAGCAAAGATTGCGGATCGAGCTTTTAAAATTCATGGATGCGTTGCATCAGCTGACCATGAGTCTGGAGCTGCGCTGGAATGTTGATAAAAGCCAGTTCATAGAGCTGGATAGGGAGAAAATCTATATTATATGCGATAAGTACAGCTATGATTTAGGGCATTATAAAGAGGAGAACAGAACCCGAAAAGAAGCAGAATCAATATTTTGGTAAAAATAAGTATCAGGGGGCGGATATGTTGGAGCATAAGATTACCGGAATGATGGTGTACTATTATGTTGTCTGTAAACGAAAGTTATGGCTTTTTTGCAATGATATTTCCATGGAAAATGATAACGAGATGGTAAAAATCGGAAAATTTCTGGACGAAAGCAGTTATATGACGCAAAGAAAACATATTTGCATTAACGATGAAATCAATATTGATTTTGTAGAGAACAAAGGGATTATACACGAAATAAAAAAGAGCAGAAGTATAGAAGAGGCCTCTATATGGCAAGTAAAATATTATCTGTATTATTTGAGAGAACATGGTATGAAGGCAGTAAAGGCAAAGCTGGATTATCCGCTTTTGAAAAAGACCGTAGAGGTGGAGCTGTCGGATGCGGATGTGACTGCATTAAAGGGATTTACAGAAGAAATCCGATACATTGCGGAAAGCGGAAAAATTCCGCCTGTAAAGGAGAAGAAAACCGGCATCTGCAAGAAATGTGCTTTTTATGATTTGTGTATGATATAGGGGGGAAGGCGATGAGAGGAAGTTTATATATCTATCAGAATGGCGTATTGAGCAGAAAGGATAATTCCCTCTGCTTTACCAATGAGGAGGGAGAGAAGAGGGATATACCGGTAAACAGTATATCCGAAATCTATTTCTTTGGCGAGGACAGCATCAATACAAAATTGATTTCTTTTTTATCCGCAAATCGTATCATGGTACATTTTTTCAACTATTATGACTTCTACGTTTCAAGCCTTATTCCCCGGGAAACGAAGGTGGCAGGAAAGTTATTGGTCAAACAGGCAGAATATTATCTGGATACAAAAAGACGTATACATTTGGCAAGAAAGTTTGTGACAGCTGCGGGAAACAATATATACAGAAATCTGCGCTACTATAATGGACGGGGAAAGAATGTGGAAGGCGCAATGCTGGAGATTCAATCACTTCTGCGTCAGGTAGATGCCTGTAACAGTATACAGGCTTTAATGGGAGTTGAGGGAAACATACATAAACTTTACTATGGAGAGTGGAAGACGTTGATTGACCAGGAAACAGATTTTACGACTCGGGTAAAGCGACCTCCGGATAATATGGTGAATACCCTTCTGTCCTATTTGAACAGTCTTGTGTATACTACGGTTTTAGCAGAGATTTATAAAACACAACTGAATCCGACTGTCAGTTATCTCCATGAGCCGGGGGTGAGCAGGTTTTCGCTCTCTTTGGATATTGCGGAGATCTTTAAGCCTTTGATAGCAGACAGGCTGCTGTTTTCTCTGCTGAATAAGAAACAGATTCAGGAAAAGCAGTTTTCCAAGAGCCTGGAGTACCTACACTTATCGGAACAGGGTTCGAAAACGATATTGGCAGAGTATGATAAAAGGCTTAAACAAACCATTACACATAAAGAGTTGGGGAAAAGCGTAAGTTATCGTTATCTGATACGACTGGAATGTTACAAGCTGATTAAGCATCTGTATGGAGAGAAGGAGTATGAGCCTTTTGTAATCTGGTGGTAGGGAAAGTTGCCTGAATTTTTGTGCATGGATCGCTGTCAAACAGAGAATCTTTTATAATCCGGCAGCGGGTTGCCGCAGATTGGCAAGTGGGAGTCTGAGGGAAGCACTTTAATCGGCGTTTTCCTAAAGTTAGTGTGAAGAACGGGCTCATATGCAGGCTTCTATGGCGCTGTTGCCGGCGGGGTGATGTAAAAAATATAGGTGAAAGAGAGGATGCTATGTATGCGATTTTAGTTTATGATATATGTAAAGACGAGAACGGACAGAGGAGATGGAATCGTGTGTTCAAGTTGTGCAAACAGAACCTGGTTCACATTCAGAAGTCTGTATTTGAGGGAGAGATTTCAGAATCGGATTTGTTCCGTTTGGAACGACAGATTGAGCGGGAGATAGACAAGCACTGTGATTCCGTAATCATTTTTAAGAGCAGAAATGAACGATGGCTGGATAAAAGTATTATTGGTTTGCAACAAGAAGATGTCAGGTTTATTTAATTGTCGACTCCCGATGAGCGGAAAATGGCAGGGGACAGACAAAGCACGCTCTCTAAACAGAAAAATGAAATATAAACCGTCCTTCGAGGCAGGTTTTGCTCTTCGTATAGCGAGTAAAGAGGAGGTAGACAAAAAGGTACTTGTTGAGGCAGGGAGAAAGCCGGCTGCGAGGTGGACGGATTGAATTGATACCAGAATGGAATGTAAAGCCCACTGTTAGAACCAACACCTAGATACTCTGTATAAATTGAATTGATACCAGAATGGAATGTAAAGAACTACATCGCTAATTTATCCCTTTTGGATGAAGCATTGAATTGATACCAGAATGGAATGTAAAGGTAATTTGCTTGAACAGTCGCTGGCATCCACGCTTGATTGAATTGATACCAGAATGGAATGTAAAGGTTTTCCACGTAAATTCGGGTCATTGCGCTCG
>JBGZHY010000162.1:0-17904 GCA_041848045.1 Lachnospiraceae bacterium | reverse complement strand
TACCAGTCCACGGTTTTGGCAACTGCCGTTTTCACATCATAACGGGGTTCCCATCCATATACCCTTTTTAATTTTGCACAATCTAATCGCAGAAATCCTGCCTCATGGGGTCCTGCATCTGCCTTGATTTCATAGGCAAAGCCTTCGCCCCAAAAGGTCTGAAATAAGTCTACAACATTTAGCGCGCTAATACAATCTCCGATATTGGGTCCCACATTAAAAGCGCCGCTGTAACGCTGCCTGTCCCCATATTGCTTTTCGGCAAGCATACAGTATACCTCCAAAGGCTCCAGCACATGCTGAAAAGGACGAACGGCCCCGGGGTTGCGGATATATACACTTTCCCCTTTTATCGCTGCCCGTACGCAATCCGGAATGATTCTGTCCTTGGCAAAATCGCCGCCGCCGATGACATTGCCTGCTCTCGCCGTACTGACCGCCACCCCCCGCTCTTCCAAAAAAGAGCGCTGATAGCTGTGGGTCACCAGCTCCGAACAGGACTTGGAGTTGGAATAAGGGTCGAAACCGTCCAGATAGTCCTCCTCCACATAGCCCCTTTCCCATTCCTGATTGTCATATACCTTATCCGTCGTCACATTGACAAAGGACTTTACCTTATCGCAAAGCCGGATACATTCACAGACATGCACCGTTCCCAGCACATTTGTTTCATAGGTATACACCGGATTCTTATAACTTTCCCGCACAATGGGCTGCGCCGCCAGGTGAAAGACAATTTCCGGCTCAAAATCCGCAAAAACCCTCTGCAAATGCGCCATATCCCGCACATCTCCGACGATGTGCTCCATTTCTGTTTCCAGCCCCAGCATGGCAAACAAATTCGGGTTCTCCTCCGCCTCCAAAGCGTAGCCGCAAAGCTTTGCCCCCGAAAGCAGCAACATTCTGCTCAGCCATGAGCCTTTAAAACCGGTATGTCCCGTAATCAGGACCTTTTTATCCTTAAAAAAATTCAACATTTTTCTACTTCCAAATCTTCCAAGGGGCTTTCCCGCTCTGCCAAAGCTCCTCTAATTTATTTTTTTCTCTCTGGGTATCCATGCACTGCCAAAAATCTCCGTGGTAAAAGCTCATCAATTCGCCTTTGTCCACCAGAGCCTGCAGAGGCTCTTTTTCAAAAATTGTTTCATCCCCCGCAATATGCGCAAAAATATCCGCTTTCATCACCATGAAACCGCCATTGATGATGGCGCCGTCATTGTCGCTTTTCTCGCGGAAGGAGCGAATGCTGCCGTCCTCGCTTAAGCTGATGACCCCCTTTGCCTGTCCGATATTGACGGTGGTCATGGTGCCGATTTTACCGTGTTTTTGATGAAAATCCAGCAGATCCCGCAGGTTCACATTGCTCAAGCCGTCGCCGTAGGTGAGCATAAAATCCTCCTCGCCGATATGCTCCCGTATACGCTTGATGCGCCCTCCGGTCATGGTATTCAAGCCGGTATCCACCAGCGTTACCTTCCAGGGCTCCGCATAATTGTTGTGCACCTCCATATGATTGTTGGCCAGGTCAATAGTGATGTCCGAGGTGTATAGAAAATAATCCGCAAAAAATTCCTTTACCACATACTGTTTATAGCCCAGGCAAATCACAAAATCGTGAAAACCGTACTCGGAATAATATTTCATGATATGCCACAATATCGGCTTGCCGCCGATTTCTATCATCGGCTTCGGTTTTAAATGGCTTTCTTCCGTGATTCTGGTTCCCAATCCCCCTGCCAATATGACTACCTTCATTCCTTTTCCTCTCTTTCCCGAAACACGTTTAAGTGCTTCTCCTGCAGCAGGCTGAGGGCCTGCCTGGTTCTTGCCCCGTTATGATACTGAAAGACCTCTTTCAGGCTCTCATCGCTTTCCTTCCCAAAATTCAAGGCCGTTTCCCGTATACGCACAAAATTTTCCTTCCTGTACTTTGCCATATCCATCTCTTTTGCCGTGGTAAACAGGTTCCCCACCAGAAACATCCCGGCAAATATCCATCCCGCACGGCGCCACAGTCCCTTCGCCTCTCTGCTCATACAGGCAAAACTCAGTATAATGCCGACTATCCCCAGATGATATTGCAGGGCATAGCGTGAACTCATGCCGTAGTGGTCTTTTAAAAAAATCCAGCGTGAAAGGCTTACCAAAACGTGATTACAAAGTCCGTACAACAGCAGCAAAAGAGGAAAGACCGTCCTGCGGTATACCTTATCCCGATACTGTACATACAGAGCGGACAAATAGGCAGCCAGCACCAAAAACGCCAGAACAAAGACCCAAAACTCCGATACCCCGTAATCCCGCAGCCATTCTTCGGCAAAAACCATACTGGCAAAGGACTTCACAAAAAGGCGGGGCAGCAGCCAAAAGTCCGCCTGCAGCACCTGCGACAGAGAGAGGCTTGTTGCACCGGCATGCTCCTCCACCGAGCAGGCCCTACTTACCATATATAATGAAAAGGGCAGAAGAATGCAAGCCATTCTTTGCAGATTTTTTCTTACATTTTTCTTGGCAAAGCCATTTGCGCCCATATCCCACAGATGAGCAGGCAGCAGCACCGCCGTATACGCCACGCTGTAAGGTCCTGCCGTCAACAAAATCGTAAAAGCCGGCAGGGCGTAAAACAAAAACCGGTATTTTCCGCTTTCTGCGTCCCTGGCTTTGTCAAAAAGGTAGAAGTGCGCCACAAAGAGGGTAATCGCCAAAAAATGTATCCAGCCGCTGCCGTTGGTCAGCATTTCCCACTTGTTCAGGGAAAAAACCAGCAGCATACACAGCAAATAGGCGGCAATGGAATAGCCCCTTTCCATCATATACTTTCCGATTATGTACGCCGTCAGACTCAGGGAAAAAGCCCCCAGCAGCATATCAAAGGTAGTGGAGTAGCCGAACAAAAGAACATTGACGATTCTTTGCAGGTAGCTTAAAGGCATGCGGGTGAAGATATCCGCTCCCATATAAGGTGCAAAGGAAAAAACGTTCTCCAGATATGTGGTCACCAGCCTTGTATAATCGGTATAAATCACATCCACCGTAGCGCTGCGTATATAGGCACTCAAAAACAAAAAACCGAAAAACGGCAGCATCAGCTTCCATAACTTTCTCGCCATTCGTACTCCCTCATCTATTCACTGCCGACATGCACCAGCATGCTGAACCTGTACTCTCCCCTTTGCTCCTGTGCATCCGGCAGATAGAAATTATTTTCAAAATCAAGACGGACAATGCGATTAGGCTCCACCGTAAGGCTCAGCTCGCTGATATTGTCCTTGAGGGCATGCTCCACAAGCGCCTCCCCATAACGAATGCGCACCGCTTCGCCGCCCTGCAACTCTCCGGGATACAAAAATTCCAGTTTGATCTTTCCCGTATTGCCGCTCATAACCTCTATGCTCGCCCGCTCATCCATCCAGCCGTCCGCATAATAGCCCTCTATCGCCCGCAGCTTCATTTCCCTCGCTGCCAAGGTAATATCCGTAAAGGCATTATGCTCATAATCCTCCTGCAGCACCAGCATGTTTTCCTTTAAGGTCGGCAAATCCCGTATACTGTCCACATGGATCAGCTTAACCTCCTTGTCGGGATCCGCTTTCGTATACACCTTAAAAAAGGTCTTGGCGGTAAACTCGCTCATGGCAAAACGGTTGCCGATGATATAAATGGTTTTTCCGAAAATGCCTTCCTTATACTTTCCATAGGTCACATCCGCCAGGGAATTGTATCTGGCCTGATTCGGAAAAAGATAAATATATTCATATCGGGTATGGCTGTATAGCTCAAAAGGCAGAGAACATACAGCCCACAGGCACAGAACCACCAAAGGCACGAAGCGCGCCGCCGTCTTTTTGTGCATCAAATGTCGCCGTATTCTTCCGTGCATATAAGCCAAATACAGGAGCAGGCACATATACGGTGCATAAATCCAGCGCATTTCCACCCGAATGGTTACCGCCGAGGATACAATACCCGCACCGATAAAGCCCAGAAAAAGCAGGTGCAGAGCAAGATCCCTGCCCAGTTTTTTCTCATCCCTTGCCGTTTGCAATCCGAAATACAGATACATTCCCAGGTAGACCATAAGCAGACACAAAGCGATTACGATACAAATTTTAAAAAACAGCGGCGTCTGTCCCCAAGGCATGCCGTTTAAATGCTCCGGCCCCCGGTTAATGCCGACCAGATACAGGATTTCCTCCCCGATGTTATGGAGAAAGCCTTTGATATGAAAGGTATCCGCCACATTGGTGCCGCCCGTTCCCGCCGGCAACACCGATCCGATGGTCAGGCTGCGAATCAGCTGTACAATGAGGAAGGAAAAAAGCGCCGCCAGATAGCTTACAGGATTTTTGCATTTTCTGACCGCCAATGCAAAAAAGAACATCGGAATCAGCACCATGAAACGCTCATGGGTAAAGCACAGCAAAAGATAATACAGCAGGGGGTAATAAAAATGTCGGCTTTCTCCCTTTAAAATATACAGGTACAAATCCCGCAGAATCAAAAATACAAACAATAATGCCAGAGCCTCCATCAGCCCCAGAAGCTGCGCGATATTATAGTAGGAAAAGCGGGATGCCAGAAATAATATTCCCACGACTACCGCCACAATCCTTGTCCCCGCAAGACGCCTGGCAAAAAAATACAGCAAAGCGGCAAGCAGCACGGAAAACAGAATGTTCATGGGCACAATATAGGCAATATGGCTCTTCAGTATACCAAGCTGCAGCCAGGCGATAAACCAGTACACCGGCCGGAAACGGGTGGAGCCGAGAGGAAATACATACTCTCTAAAGCTTTGCTCCCCGTAGCAGGACCACATATAAAGATCGTCCATATATAAGCCCGTGATTCTGATTCCCTTATTGACCAAAAAAGCAAAGCCGAGAAAAAAGCCTATGATCACCATATCCGTCAGCAAATCACACCTTTGCTGCAGACTTAAGCGCTTCTCAAACATCGCCGTCCTCCTTTTTTGTCTTTTATTTTCTGCCGATGTAGCGATACAGGCGCACATCCCTTGCCGTAAACAAAAGCTCCACGCTTTGTTCCTCCACCATGTATCCGATCATCTCCTTTGCCCTCGGATGCAGCTCCAAAAAGGCTTCTTCCGTATAGATATAATCCGTTTCGGCATAATCCAAAAAGGCCTTGAAATCATCCAAATACTTGACCAAACGTACATTTCCGCCGCTTCCCGTAATATCCGTATAACTTTGGGCGCTTAAAGGGAACAAAATTCCCCGGGGCGGATAAGCCATGCTCACCAGGCGGGCACGGGGGTTCTGCGCCAAAAAGGCATATATTTCCCCCTCTCCCCGATAAACACATTCATCCGCATACCAAGCCTCATGAGGCAAATAGCCGTAATGGCGGGTTTCCACGCCTCCGTTTCCCAAAACAGCCGCCCAGCTGCTTACGCAGATGAATAAAAAAGAAAAAAGGCAGGAGGGAATAAACAGGGGAAGCACGAGCCTGCGCCTTCTCCACAACAAATCACCGTACTGTAAAACAAAAGCCATAACTGCCGTAACATAAAACAAAAGATAATAATTGCCGTCAATCTGATACAGCTTCAGCAGGGTATACAGGGTAAACAGGAACAAAAGCAGGTTGAGCACCTGTAAAAATCCCGAAGCTGCCCTTTTTTGCAAAAGTCCCGCAAGGCTGCACAAAAACATCAGTAAAATGCCGCTTCCCGCAAAGGCAATATAAACATGCAGCATATCCTCGCCCACAGGGGCGATAAACAGCCCGTAAAAGCGCCTGCCGAAATCCGCCAGCATATCCGCTCCCTGCTTGCCGTAGCCGTGCGCCGGCACGCCGCCGGCTTTAAAAGGATAATGGATATGCAGACCCAGCTTCTCCCAAAAGCCGGAAAAAACCGAGCCGAAAAAATGTCCCGTCAGCAAATACGTCCGCAAATGCACCAAAAACACGCCGGATAAACACAAGCCCCAAAACACCAAGACTTCTTTGCAAAAAACATATTTGGGCAAAGCACTCTCTTTTTGCAGACCCCTCCAAAGGCAGCAGCCTAAAAATACCGCAGCGATGATGCCGGAGAAGAAGGGCGCCGTCGGCTTAAACACCGTTGTAAACAGCAGGCTTCCCCAGAAAAAGTCAAGATAGAAGCGGTAAGCCTCACCTTCACGCCGCTTCAGGTATAACAGGGCGGATAACAGGGCGGACAGTTGAAAAAACAGGGTAATCATATCCGTCTTGGCGGAAATACCCATGTTCATCAGCGCCGGCATAAAGCAAAGCAAGCACAGCCCGAAGCCTGCCGAAAAGGCGGAGCCTTCCGTCCGCAGGATTTCATACGCCACAAACAGAACCCCCAGCAAAGACAGAAAGGAAAAAACCTGTATAAAGCTGTAGGAAGCACCGATATGCAAAGGCAGGGTCAAAATTTCCAGCCCCTTCGGATAATAATAAACGGCGTTTACCAGTCCCAGATTTTCATATATGCCTCTGCCGTTGTTCAGCACATAAGGCGTTCTTAAGGCATAGCGCAGGGAATCATAATCCAGGCTGACGTTCAAACGACTTGCCTGCGCAAGGAGCAAAAACAAAATATGCAAAAGGAAAAAAGAAGACAGAGCGCTGCTCCCTTCATCCTCCTGCCGCTTGACAAAATATAAGGGTAAAATCCCCAGCCTTCGGCAGTACAGATATAAAAGTCCGCTCACCAGTCCGAAGGAAAGGGTAAATATCAAAAGCAAATCCTGACGCCCGATATGCAGCAGGGATAAAAGGCAAATGCATACAATATACAGCATACAGCCAAGGCTTAACGACTGCACGGCATGCAAAACGGGGCTCTCCCGAAGCGACAGCTCTTTGCGCCGCAGCGGCAGAAGCAAAACCTCCCCTGCAAGATACAAGGCCAGCACATACAGCCCCGTCACCACAAACGCCGTCGTCAGCTGATGCAGCCATAAAAACACGAAAGAAATAAAGGCATAGCCGTATACCCTTTTCACGCCTTTGCAGCCCAGATATACGCCCAGCAAAAGCAGGTACAGCAGCAGAAATTCCCCCAGCATGTATAAGGTCTTTACATCCTTCACATCTTTCCAAAAGCCCGTCCTGCGGATGATTTCGGCGCAGGACCAAAGCAAGAGCAAACCCATGCCGATGCCGAAAAGGGCAATATATATTTTTTCATTCCTCCGACTGATATGCACGGTACGCTCCCTTATAAAAGAATAGTATCAGTTTGGCTATCGTCTTCCCCCACAAAGCCGCAAAAACCGCCTGCTCCTCTTTCAGACGCCGCTCGGTGTCTATACAGGCCTTGGTGGCGCTTAAATCATGCACCCTGTAGCGTATCAGGGGCTTTTCCACGCAAATCCACCGATACCTGTCCTTTGCCAGCCGCAGCAAAGTCATCCAGTCCAGCACAAAATGAAAGCCCTCGGGAAATATGTCCTCTCCGCACAAGGACTTATCATAACAGCAACTCGGACAAATCACCGGGTTCCCGAAAGAAAGGGCAAGCCGTTTGACAAAGGGCAGATGATTCAAGGCAAAAAGGCGCAGCGGCAGACGAAGCAGACGCTTGATATGCTCGATTCCTCCGTCCCTTACCGGCAGCTCCCCTTTCACCGTCCGGGATGCCGTCATAAACACGCTCATATCCGGATACAGCGCCTTTGCCCGCAGCAGGGTCTTGGTGTAATCCCTATGGTACACATCATCCTGATGGGCTATGGTCACCAAATCCGTTTTGGCTTTTTTATAGGCAAAATTCCAGTCCCCCGCAATGCCCGTCGTTCCCGTATTCACAAACAGGGGAAGCCCGTAGCGTCCCGCCACCTTCCGAATGTAAGGACTGGGGCTTGCGGTACACAAAATCAGATCCGAAGCCCTGCTCTGCCTCTGCAGGGACCGAATACATTCCTCCAGATAGGGCGAATCTCCGTAAGCACAAATGGCGAAAGTATGCCGCATAACCTTACTCCTTAAAAAAATATTCTTCCAACTCCAAACAAAGGGCGTGGTATATCGGCAAATGCAGCTCCTGTATTTTAAAGGTTTCCCACTCCGGCACAATGAGGCAAAGATCGGAGCAGCTCTTTAAAGCACCGCCGTCCTTGCCGCTTAAAGTCAGCACCTGCATGCCCTTTGCCTTGGCGGTTACGGCGGCATAAAGCAGATTTCCGGCGTTGCCGGAGGTGGAGATGCAAAGCAGGGTATCCTTCTCGCAGCCATAGCCGTATACCTGCTGCGCATACGCCATATCCGCATTGACATCATTGCCGAAGGCCGTTGTCAGGCTGCTGTGTCCGGTAATGGCGATGGCTTGCAGCGCACCTTGTAGACTCTTTGCCAGGGCAGGGCCCAGATTCCTGTCCCGACTTTCCAAGCTTTTGCGCATATCCGGCGGCAGGGGTCTTCTTTTGCAAAATCCCTTCATCAATTCCCCGACGATATGCTCCGCATCCGCCGCACTGCCGCCGTTTCCGCCGACCAGAAGCTTTCCGCCCCTCTCATAGGTATCACGCAGCAGAGCAAAGGCGCTCTCCAAATCCTCCTCTATCACCGACAGCTGCGGATAACGCAGCACCAGTTCCTTTATCCGTTTTCCCATTCTCTGTCCTGTTTCCTTACTATATTTCAAAATGATAATCTTTATCCGGCATCCGTACCCTGACGGAGTCATAGTCCCATCTATCCTCATTGGTTACCCAGGACTGCGCTCCCCGCAGCTCAAAATTCCAGTCCATAATCTGACCTCCGGCAGCCTCCAGCGCTGCCGCTACCCTATGCCTTAAATTGTACGGGCAGTAAAGCAGCAAAAATCCGCCGCCGCCTGCGCCCAAAAGCTTGCCTCCCACGGCGCCCGCCGCCTTTGCCGTATCATACAGGGCGTCGATTTCCGCATTACTGATCTTACTGCTCATGCGCTTTTTGCTCTTCCAGCTGTAATCCAAAAGCTTGCCGAAGCCGTGGAGATTCCCCTTTAAAAGCTCATCTTTCATGGCATAGGCAAGGGCCTTCACCTCGCACATCGCCGCAAAAGGATCCTTTTTTTCATAGTTTTTTACCTGGTCATCAATAATGTTGGCGGAAATATGGATATTCCCCGTATAGCACAGCAAAAGATTATACTGCAGCTCATTGATCACGGATTTATGGATGCGCAGAGGGTTGACCACCACCTTGTTTCTTCCGCCAAACTCAATGAAATTAAAACCGCCGAAGGTTGCCGCATACTGGTCCTGATAACCGCCGGAAATCCGCAAATCCTCACGCTCCACCTGATAAGCAAGGTCTGCCATTTCATAGCTGTCCATTTCCTTGCCCTGCCACTTTGCTATGGTCGTCAGCAAAGCCACCATAACCGTGGAGCTGGTTCCCAGACCGGAGCCTGCCGGTGCATCACATTGCAGATACACCTCACAGCCCTTTTGTATCTGCATCGCCTTCAGCGCCGCCTTGACCAAGTCCAGCTTGCCGTCATAAACCGGCTTTTCTTTCGCATTGTATTTTACGGTCATGTCAAAATCCAGAGAATGTACAATAATCTGGTCGTCGCCTCGGGGAACAAGTGAACAATATGCATATTTATTGATGGTGGAGCCGATGATGGCTCCCCCTTGATTTTCACAGAATGGAGATACATCCGTACCTCCGCCTCCGAAGCTGATGCGCAGAGGCGCCTTTGAACGTATAATCATAATCTGTCCTTTTCTTTTTCATTTGGCTTAAGTGTACCATATTTACCGGTAGAAACAAAGCCTGTATCTTGAAAATAAAAAGCAGGCACTGCGGAATACAATGCCTGACTCTTTATTTCTCCAGCTTCTTTTCCAGCTCCTGTATTCTCTGCTTTAAGCCGTCTATCTGCTCCTGTACACTGGCAAAATCGGATTTCTGCACACACTCCTCCCTGGCTATGGAAACCCCGTCCACCTTCACAGGTCTTGCCGGTATGCCCGCCGCCGTCACATTGGTGCCGATCGGCTTTAACAGCACGGCGTTGGCGGCAATCTTACTGTTGTCCCCGACTTCAAAAGAACCCAGTATCTTGGCACCTGCTCCCACCGTCACGTTTTTGCCCAGGGTCGGATGTCTTTTCCCCTTCATGGTTCCCACACCGCCCAGCGTAACCCCCTGGTAGATGGTGCAATTATCTCCTACGACCGCCGTTTCTCCGATAACCACGCCTGCACCGTGGTCAATCAATATGCCCTTCCCGATGACTGCCCCCGGATGGATCTCGATAAGGGTAAAAAATCTGGCTATCTGCGAAATCAACCTGGCTGTAAAAAAGAATTTCCTTTTATAAAACCAATGGGCAAAACGATGCGCAATAACGGCATGCAAGCCCTGATACAAAAGCAGTACCTCTATGGTGCTCCTTGCCGCCGGATCTCTTTCCTTAATTGCGGCAATATCCTGTTTAATGTCCTCGATAATCATCGCCTTACCCCATATTCTATTCAATAATGTTTAAGTGCCGCATGGCATAAGCTATGCCGTCCTCCATCACCCGGGCGGTCACAAAGCTGGCATATCGCTCAAGCCCCGCATCATGCTCTCCCATCAATATTCTGTGTCCGGCTCCGCAGGTGAACATGGATACATCATTCATACTGTCCCCGAACACGCAGGTATCCTCCAAAGAAATGCCGATGGCTTCCAAAACCTTCACCATGGCAGTCCCCTTTGAATGTCCCTTCGGTACAAACTCGAAAAAGTGGCTGCTCCTGTCGATAAACTGAAAATAATCCGCCTCTTTGACAAAGGCCTCCAGGGCTGCTCCCTGTTTCTGTCTGTCACACATTACACAGAACTTGTCAAATACGTAACTCTCATCCCGCAAGGCGTCCAGCTTTACCGGACATATCGGCGATATCAGCCGATACAGGCGCTCCATATCCGGATAGGAAAAAGGAGGAGCGGGCATATACACCGCCTCCCTTGCCTCCAAAAAAGCGCTGATGTTGTACTTTAACAGCGCTTTTTTGATTTTATTTCCCTCTGCAAGGGGCACCCTGTGCTCATACAAGGTCTTACCCTCTACAATAATGTGCGTACCGCAGCCGCAAATCAGACCGTCTACCGGAATGTAGTCGTCCACCTGTCCCAGCATGGATACCACTCTGCCGGAATTGATGAATATCCTGTGTCCCCTCTCCTTTGCCTGCCGAATGGCGGCTATGGCGCTTTGGGGTACCTGCTTGGTCTTGTCATCCACCAGAGTGCCGTCCACATCAAAGAATAATGCCTTCGGCTTCGTCCTCTGCCGCATTACTGTGCCGTGGTGGTAGCAGCCGGTATTTCCAGTTCATTATAATTTCTGCTTACCTTTTTTGCATTGTCCAGCACAAACTGCAGCGCCACATATCGTTTCGCTGCCGTTTCCATCATATCCTCACCGTACAGACTTTTGAGGCTTTCCACATCTACTCCCTCCAGTTCTGCAAGCGCCTCATAGATGGCGTCCGTAATCTCCAGCTTTTCCGTTTTTACAATCTCATCCGCAACCAGCTTGGACTTAACAACATCTTCGGCATAGACTTCCATCTGCTTCTCAAACTCTTCCGCAGTCGTACCGTATGCACTGAGCAGGCTCTCATAATCCATGCCGTACATCTCGGCACTTTTCTTCAACTGTTCAAGCTGCCATGCCTTTTCGTAGGCGACAGCCTCCGCATTCAGCTCAAAGCTTGCGTTTCCCACAACAATGGTCATCGCCTCATTCTGCTCCGTATACATTGCCTTCCGCTTTTTACCTGCTTCCAAATCCGCTTTTATGGCAGCTTTTAACTCTGCCACCGTTGTCTGCTCTCCCTGGCTTACCTTAGCGGCAAAAGCGTCATCCAAAACCGCCGGCGTATATTTTTCAATGCCGTTGACGGTTACGGTAAATACCACGTCCTTACCTGCCAGTTCCGCACTCTGGTAATCTTCCGGAAAGGTCAGATTGATATCTCTGGTTTCTCCGATTTTCATGCCGATAAGCGCATCTTCAAAGCCCGGAATGAAGGTACCGCTTCCAATCTGCAACGGATAAGCTTCGGAGGAGCCGCCTTCAAAGGCAACGCCGTCTTTCTTTCCCACAAAATCTATATTGACAATATCTTCCGCCGCTACCGCTCTGTCTGTTACCACTTCCACATCCGGATTCTGCTCCAAAAGCATCTGTATCTCTGCTTCCACCTCTTCATCCGTCACCTCCACGGCAACCTCGGTGATTTCAATTCCCTTGTAGGCTCCCAAAGTCACCTTTCCGTAGGAAGCGGGAGCCGTCAGCGCCGTACTGCTCTCCGCCTGGGTGCTTTCCGCCGTACTGCTTGTGGCCTGCGTTGCCTGCGTCGTCGTTTCCTCTGTTTTCTTGCTGCAGGCTGCCGCCGCTGCTGCCAGACTCAAAGCCGCCGCCAAAACCAGCAGCATTTTCTTTGTTTTTCTCATAAAGTTTTATACCTCTGTTATTCCTTTTCTTCGTAAAATGCCCGAAATGCAAGATAGGTGTGATATATATCCAGTTTGCTTGCAATTTCAAACGGAGAGTGCATGGATATAATCGGCACTCCCAAATCCACCACATCAATGTTCAAGGCTGCCACATATTGCGCAACGGTTCCGCCGCCGCCTACATCTACGGCGCCAAGCTCCCCGATTTGCCAGCGTACCCCTGCCTTGTCCATTATCCCGATAACCTTTGCCATAAATTCCGCACCGGCATCTGAAGAACCGCCCTTACCCCGCACGCCGGTATACTTCGTCAGTACGCAGCCATGGTTAAGATAACAGGAATTGCGCGGGTCATACACATCCGGGAATGTAGGATCAAACGCCGCATTGACATCTGCCGAAAGGCAGGCGGAACGGGCGCACACTTCCTTAACGTCAACCGAAAAGGCCTGTGCCAGATACGTAATATAGTCATAAAGGTAACGGGAATTCAGCCCCGTATTGCCGGTGCTGCCGATTTCTTCCTTATCCGTCAAAACCGTCAAGGTGGTATATTTCGGCTTCCTGCAGGCAATCTCCGCCATCAGCGCCGTGTAGGCACAAACTCTGTCATCCTGACCGTAAGCCCCCACCATGGAGCGGTCAAAGCCCACATCCCTCGCCTTATGCGCCGGTACCACTTCTATCTCCGCTCTCGCAAAATCATGCTCGGTAATGCCGTATTTGTCATGCAGCAAAGACAATACCATCAGCTTAAAAGGCTCCTTTACCTCCTCATCATCAAAAGGCAGCGAACCCAAAAGAATGTTCAGCTCCTCGCCCTGCAAGCCCTCTGAAAGCTTTCTTTCGTTCTGCTTGGCGGACAGATGAGGCAGCAAATCACTGATGCAAAATACAGGATCCGCCTCCTCTTCTCCGATGCAAAGCTCTACTTTTTTTCCATCCTTTTTAATCAGTACGCCGTGAATGGCAAGGGGAACGGTTCCCCACTGATATTTGCGGATCCCGCCGTAATAATGGGTCTTAAAGAATGCCAGTTCGTCCTTTTCATATAAAGGATGCGGCTTTAAATCCAGTCGGGGAGAATCAATATGGGCACCGTTGATGCGCAGTCCTTCGCTCAGCGCTTCCGTGCCGAAGGTGCTTGCCAAAACCGCCTTGCCCCGATTGACATAATATACCTTGTCCCCGGGACGATAGCTTTTGCCCGGCTCAAAAAGCCTGTAGCCCGCCTTTTTCAGCGCCTGCACCGCATAATGCACACACTCTCTTTCCGTCTTTCCCGCATCCAAAAATGCCTTATAGGCCTCGGCAAAGTCCATTGCCTTCGTCAGCTGTCCTCTGTCCTCCTTTGCAATATGCGGATAAGAGCGGCACAGCTTTTTTTGCAGCTTTTCACTTTCCTTTTTCATTTCTGCACCTCACAATATGATATTATTCCGGAAGCTTGATTTTGCTCAGTAAGCCCGCCAAAGAAGTGCTTGCAACACCGCTTTCCTTATAATCGAAAACTTCCTCTTCCTTTCCCTTGGCAAACTCTCCCGCCTGCGGCTCCAACGCCTTCTTGGATAAGGAAATCCTGCCCTTTTCCATGCCGATTACCTTCACCCGCACTTCCTGCCCCTCTTTCAGAACCACAGCCGGATGCTTAATTCTGGTGTGGGCAATCTGAGAAACATGCAAAAGCCCCGTCACGCCCTCCTCCAGGTTAATGAAAGCGCCGTAATCCTTCAGGCTCTCCACCTTGCCCTCCAGAATGTCGCCCACATGAATATTTGCCATCTTCCTGGCAAGATTTTCCTTTTTCTCCTTATCCTCCAGCTCTCTGTGACTGAGCACCAGGCGCTTGTTGGCTTCGTCCGCCGTAATGATGACAACCTCCAGGCTCTTGCCCAGATACTCATTTAAATCCTCCACAAAACGAGAAGACAACTGACTGGCAGGAATAAATGCTCTTACCTCATTCAAATGCGCCACCGCACCTGCCTTTACAATTTCGGTAATCTTTACCTGATGTACCACCTTGTTCTGTCTGTCTTCCTCAAACTTCTCCCATTTGGAAGCATCCGGGTCGTTATACTGCTTCATATTGTCCAGTGATTCGTTAATCTCTTTCTCAAAATCTTTCATACTTTCCATTGCTGTTGTTCCTTTCTCTATCACGTTTTCAGGTAAGACAAGCCTGCGGCTTTCTATTCACAAGTGACATTGTATCACACAAATGCCCCAAATGTTTATAGTTCACAAAGTTTTAAGATTTTAAAGCCTTTTCGGCACAAAAAAAGAACCGCCCGCAGGGAGCAACAGCATCCCTTAAAGCAGTTCTTCTTTACCTAATAATTGACCGTCATCCGCTCAAAATAAGCCTTCGGATGCGCACATACCGGACAAAGCTCCGGCGCTGCATCCATCTCGTGAATATAGCCGCAATTTCTGCACTTCCAGCCAAGAGGCGCCTCTCCGCGGAAAGTCCCCTCATTTCTCAAGTGCTCCAGCAGGCGCAGATACCTTCTCTCATGCGCCGCCTCCACCTTTGCCACCATCTCGAATTTGCGCGCCAGCTCCGGAAAGCCCTCTTCTCTGGCTACCCTTGCCATTTCTGCGTACATATCCGTCCACTCATAATTTTCGCCTGCGGCGGCATGCTCCAGATTCTCCTCCGGCGTCCCGATGCCGTTTAATTCCTTAAACCACATCTTGGCATGCTCCTTCTCTTGGTCAGCCGTTTCCAGGTATAAAGCCGCCATCTGCTCATAACCCGCTTTCTTTGCCACGGACGCATAGAAAGTATACTTATTTCTCGCCTCCGACTCACCCGCAAAGGCAGCCTTCAGATTGGCTTCCGTTCTCGTTCCCGCGTACTTTGACATACTCGCTCCTCTTCTTACTTTCCGAAATATCTCTCCAGTAAGCCCTGGAACGCCTTTCCGTGTCTTGCCTCATCTCTTGCCATCTCATGCACGGTGTCATGGATTGCGTCAAGATTCAGCTCCTTCGCTCTTTTTGCCAACTCAAACTTGCCCTTTGTCGCGCCGTTTTCAGCCGCCACTCTCAGGGTAAGATTTTCCTTGGTAGAATTGGTCAGAACCTCTCCCAAAAGCTCTGCAAACTTGGATGCATGCTCCGCCTCCTCAAATGCAGCCTTCTCATAGTACAGACCTACCTCAGGGTAGCCCTCTCTGTGTGCCACTCTTGCCATGGCAAGGTACATACCCACTTCCGTACACTCCGCCTCAAAGTTTGCTCTCAGACCCATGATAACATCTTCCGGTGCGCCGTTTGCCACGCCCAACACATGCTCTGCAGCCCAATCCAGCTTGGTATTGTCTACCTTTACAAACTTCTCCGCACCCACCTTACATGTAGGGCATTGTGCCGGAGGAACATCTCCCTCGTGAATGTGTCCGCATACTGTACATCTCCATTGTGCCATAATCTTCATCTCCTTTTACTTTAAAATTTTTTATGTTACATTTTCAAAAATATATATAAGCTTGAGCGTTGCCGATATATATTGTTGATATCCTTGCCGGGAGCTTAATGCAAGCCCTTCTTGTAGCAATCCTTACATACGCCGTAAAAAGTGAGGGAATGCGAATCTATCGCAGCAATATCCTCGTGTACGGCATGGCTGTGAATGTCCTCGATTTGCTCCGTTTCCAAATCCATAATCTTTCCGCAATGATTGCAAATAAAATGATAGTGATCTTCCGTAATATAATCATATCTTTCACTTCCATCACCTGAAGATATTTTTTTAATCTGTCCCAACTCCACAAGCAGTCCCAAATTTCTGTAAACGGTTCCCAGACTAATCTTCGGGTCGTCTTCTCTGAGAGCTCTAAAAAGGGTATCGGCAGTAGGATGATCATGCCTGTTGCGCAGACATTCCAGTACAGCTTCTCTCTGTCGACTGTATTTCATTGATAAACCCTCCAAAATAAATTAAGAATGATTACTTTTTAAATATATTCCAATCCTTGGCTTTTGTCAACAGATAAAACCTTATATTTCCTATGTTTTCTCAATAATACAATAACCGTTCCTATTATTAGGGATTCCTAACCTCTTCCTTTTGCAAAATTCGATAAAGCTAGTTTCCCTTATCCCGCACGGATTCCTCTACCACCTTTACCGTATCCGGTCTAAGCTCCTCATCCGTCACTCTTTTCGGCTCCGGAGATTCAGCCGCCGCATACCATTCCTCCTCAAACTCCAATCTCAGCGTATTCAGCTGCTTCTCCTCATTAAGGGTAAAATAAACATCATACTCAACCATCCTAAACTTGTAATATGCGTGACTGTCTGCCGCATCATGGTTAAAATCGTCTCCGTTGTACTCAAGCTCGTAATATACCCAGATATCTGCCACGCCGTGGTTAAAATCGTCCTCACTGCACAATACTTTCACTTTATCATAACTATCATCCTCTACCCGCCCTTTTTCCGAGCTGTACATGCTTCTGAAATGTTCGGATAAGGGAAGCCTGCTCCAATCGTTTCCCTTTCCTATTACTTTTTCCAGAACTTTTTTGCAATTCTCCGCATTTACTTCTGCGAAGTACTCCTCCGTATCCGGCACCTCCTCTTTTGTTTCCGCCCTTTCATCCTCCGCCTTCACGCTCGTCACGCTTTCTTCCGTCGTCTTTTGTGTAACTCGTTTTTCTTTATCCCGCACGGATTCCTCTATCACCTTTACCGTATCCAGCCTAAGCTCCTCATCCGTGGTATATTCCACACGATAGCGAACAATCTTATCTCCGTAGGTAACATCAAGAATGACATACTTATCTTTATAGCTGCTGAGCTCAGACATAGATTCCAACAAGTCATAATCAGGATTTGGCAATATCCCTTTGCCAGAACTATAGGTATTGCTAAAATTCTCGGTAAAGGCATGGAGCTCCCATATATCTGAACCGCCTCTTCTAGACACTCCGCTTATACAGCTAACATAATGCTCCTCATCCATCACTCTCTTCGGCCCCTGAGATTCAGCCGCCGCATACCATTCCCTCTCAAACTCCAAGCTCACCGTATCCAGCTGATTCTCATCATCAAGAGTGAAATAAACATCAAACTCAACTATCTTAAGCCCGTAATATGCACTACTATCTGCCACACCGTTGTTAAAATCGGCCTCATTGCACCATACAAGCACTTCATCATAACCATCCTTCTCTACCATCCCTTTTTCCGGACTGTTCATACTTCTGAAATATTCGGATAAAGGAAGCTCGCTCCAATCATTTCCCTTTCCTATTACTTTTTCCAGAACTTCTTCGCAATTCTCCGCATTTACTTCCGCGAAATATTTCTCTGTAACCGGTGCATTCTCTTGTGTTTCCGTCCTTTCATCCGCCGTCTTTACGCTTGCCATGCTTTCTTCCGCCGTCTTTTGTGTAACTTGCTTTTCTCCCTCTCCCTGTACACAAGCTGCAAGGAAAAAGGTAATAAACAAACTGTAAATAAATACTT
>JBGZHY010000161.1:0-2901 GCA_041848045.1 Lachnospiraceae bacterium | reverse complement strand
CGTTTTGCCCAATCCATCAGTTTGTGTTCATCACCGAAAAACCGAACTAAAAGATCGTTGTATTTACCAAGCTTTTTATAGATGCGGGAAGAGGTCTTACCGTTTTCTTTGCGGAAAGACTGTTTTATATAGACGTCCTGATTTCCTTTGTTCCCTGTGACAGATACATACATATCGATTACCTCATTTTCGTGTTTTCTTTATTATATCACAAAGCGTACAAAATAGCACTAACAAAATTCAAAACTTGACAAAAAAATAAGCCGGGGATGGCTTAAACAAAGGATTTATTTAAAAACAAAGAAAAAAGAAGTGTCAAAGACCCGGGCTTCGCAGAAGGATTTGCCCGCAAAGCTGATTATCATTTCGGATATGGAATTTAATGCCTGCATCGGCAATGCCTCTGCAACAAATTTTAATAACGCCAAAAGAAAGTATAAAGAAAAGGGCTATATACTTCCGGAAGTTATCTTCTGGAACGTGGCAAGCAGAAGCAGGCAGGTGCCGGTAAGGATGAATGAGCAGGGAGTGGCTTTGATTTCCGGAGCTACACCGAGAATTTTTTCCATGATTGCAGGCGGAAGTCTGTCCCCTTATACCTTTATGCTGGAGATATTGGGCGGTGAGCGTTATGCCGGGATAGCGGCATAGGGCGCTTAAATCATGGATAGGGCGCGGGAGTTGAGAGCGGCATCATATTTTTAATATCTTCGTAAGTTTACATCCCCGCCCTTCGCCGCTATAATAATCTGCAAGCTTAAGCTTTAACATACAGGCTAAACAGAAAGGAAAAGCGATGAGAAAAAAGTGGATGGGAGTCCTGCTGATACTCGGCATATTATGTACGGGCTGCGGGGCACAGACCCAAGTACAGACCCAGGCGGAGCAGAGCACGCAGATACAGCATACCGAGGTGCAGGATAAGGCAACAATCGCATACTCCAATATGGCAGGAGAGGAGAGTAAACAGGAGGTGGAGTCAGCTTTATTGTCAGCTCTGCCGGAGGTCGGCGTCAAGGCTTTCATGGGATTGGTATCGGAATACAATACAGCCATTGAAAATACCGGCTTGCAGGATGCTTTTGTCAAGGCTCAGGAGCCGGTATACCGGGTTGAGCAGACGGATGTTTTGTGGGCGGAGAAGATGGGGGATTATATCGGCACCAACTGCAGAATCAATACCTTTACCCTCCTGAAGGATGCCGTCAACATAAGAGAGGATGAAAAAGCGGACGCGGAACTCCTGTTTTTGGATCATGAGGCGATAGAAGGAGGAAAACTGTTTTCTGCGGAGGAAAAGCGGAAGTTTGATACTCTGTTTGCCAGAGTTCCCACCGAAGCGACAAAGGATGTACAGGTGCATGCCGCAAAGATGAAGGAGCATTTTGCCAAGATAGAATTTGATAAGGGGGCAAGGATGCTGTCGGTGGTGATGCATGACAGCCTGGATGGAGAGTATTTGTTTGTGGGTCATGTGGGTGTTCTGGTACAGACGGGAGAGTCTTATTTGTTTGTGGAAAAATTATCTTTCCAGGAGCCTTACCAGGCCATTCGTTTTGCCGAGCCGGAGGATGCCTATACCTATCTTTTGAATAAATATGCTTTGGATTACGGACAGGAAACGGCAAAGGCTTTTATTATGGACAATGACAGTCTGGTGAAATATTGATAAGCGGCCGTTTGAAACGGGGCAATGAGATGAAGCGGAATCCGAATGTCGGGAGGGTGATTGGATTGTGGAAGGTGCTTATTGTTGACGATGAAAACCTGTTCAGAGAGTATTTGCGAAGAGTTATTTGTTGGGAAGATTATGGCTTTACGGTGATTGATGAAGCCAAGGACGGAAAGGATGCCTGTCAAAAGATTGCGAAATGGAGGCCGGATCTTGTTTTTACGGATATCAATATGCCGCATTTAGACGGTTTGGCTTTGGCGGAACGGATAAAAAAAGAAAGCAGGGATACCATAACCGTTATCATCACGGGCTACAGTGAATTTGAATACGCCAGAAAGGCATTGAAGCTGGGGGTGGAGGATTTTTTGCTGAAGCCTTTTGACAGACAGGAGCTGGAGAATATTCTGCACAAGGTCAAGCCGAGATTGGAGGAGTTGCGGGAAGAAAAGGAAGCGGAAAGGACACTGGTAAGAAAGCTTTTGCTCTCTTCCATTGAAAGCGGATACGGATATATCGACAAAGATGATGTCATCAGGATAGAAAAGCATTATCAGGATGCAGTGGAGAGCCTGAGAAACCCGGACATTCAGGCTGAAACGGAAAGTTGTCTGCGGGGGATGCAGCAGGCGCTGGAGGCATATGATAAAGCAGCTTTCAGGAGAGAATGGAAGAAAATGTATGATTACATATCGGGCTTTCGTTTGGAATACGAACAGTATTATACGATATTTATGGGCAGTCTTGTTCCGTGTTTTTATCATATTTTAGAAAGAGGCCACGGCATTTCGGAGGTTCTGGGAAAAAGTTTTCGTCTGTATGCCAAAGAGAATATTCGTACAGAAGATTTGTACGACAATATTGCTTTGACCTATACGCGAACAATGGACTTCTTTGAAGAGAGAAAGCCCTGCGGTCTGCATAAAATTGCCTTTGCGGTAAAAGAATATATAGACGGGCAGTACACGAAAGAAAGCATATCCACCGGCAGTATTGCCGGAGAATTGTATATAGACGCAAGTTATATTCGAAAGGCTTTTAAAACGGTATTTCAGACGACCGTGACGGACTATATCAATAAGAAAAGGCTGGAAAAGGCAGCTCTTATGCTGCGGGAAAAGCAGTATAAAGCATCTGAAATCGCTATGCTTGTGGGTTATAAAGATAATCATTATTTCAGCAGACTGTTTAAAAAGTATTATGGATTTTCACCAAGGGATTATGAGGCG
>JBGZHY010000160.1:0-2748 GCA_041848045.1 Lachnospiraceae bacterium | reverse complement strand
ATGCGGTCTTTTAACATACACTGTGCATCCGGTATTCGTGCCAACCGGGAGAAGATGCGGGAGAACCTGCATCGCTCCCTGATGCTGGTAACGGCACTGAATCCGTATATCGGCTACGATAATGCGGCAAAAACCGCCAAAAAAGCTTTTGCCGAAAATATTTCCTTGAAGGAAGCCTGTGTAGCTCTCGGTTTTTTAAGCGAGGAGGCTTTTGACGAGGTTTTTCATCCGGAAGAAATGGTATAGAGGAGGGGAAAAAGATGGATATCAATCAAAGAGCTTTGGATTTGCATTACCGACTGGAGGGGAAAATTGAGGTGGTGTCCAGGGCGCGCATCGATACGAAGGAAGATCTGGCGCTTTTGTATACGCCCGGCGTTGCGGAGCCCTGCAGGGTCATTGCAGAGGATGAGGAGCAGTCCTTTGCCTTAACCAGGAGGAATCATATTGTGGCGGTGGTCACCGACGGAACCGCGGTTTTGGGTCTGGGAGATATCGGGCCTGCGGCAGGGATGCCGGTTATGGAAGGGAAATGCGCCCTGTTTAAGGAATTTGGAGATGTGGACGCTTTCCCCCTTTGCATAGACAGCAAGGATACGGATACCATTGTGGAAACCGTAGTCCTTTTGTCCAAAAGCTTCGGCGGCATCAATCTGGAGGATATAGCGGCGCCCCGCTGTTTTGAGATTGAGCAGAAATTAAAAGAGCGAATAGATATTCCGGTGTTCCATGATGACCAGCACGGCACCGCCATTGTGGTGGCGGCGGCTCTGATCAATGCCCTGAAGGTAACGGGCAAGGAAAAGGGTGCTTTAAAAATCGTCATCAACGGTGCGGGAGCGGCGGGCATCGCCATTGCCAAGCTTTTGCTTGCTATGGAATTTGGAGATGTGATTTTATGCGATACTAAGGGAATAATCTGTGAAGGAGATGCGGGTCTGAACCTCGCCAAGGAGGAAATCAGCCGTGTGAGCAACAGAAGCAGGTTAAGAGGAAGCCTTGCCGATGCCTTGGCGGGGGCGGATGTGTTTATCGGCGTATCCAAGCCGAACCTTGTCACCAAAGAGATGGTTGCCGGTATGCGGGATGCCGTCATTTTTGCCCTCTCCAATCCGATTCCGGAAATTATGCCGCAGGAGGCTTTGGAAGCGGGCGCCAAAGTGGTGGGAACGGGACGTTCCGATTTTGCGAACCAGATCAACAACGTGCTGGTATTTCCGGGAGTCTTTAAGGGGGCTTTGGCGGTGCGCGCCAAGGACATTACGGAAAACATGAAAATAGAAGCGGCAAAGGCCATAGCCTCCATGATCCGGGAAGAGGAGCTGCGACCGGATTATATCATTCCATCCGCCCTGCAAAAGCAGGTGGCGGATGTGGTGGCGAAAGCCGTGGCGGAGGCGGCGCGAAAAGAGGGAATGGCAAGAAGGTAATGCTTAGGAGCGTTTTTCCGCCATGGCTTTGATGGAAGAAGCGTACTCGCTGGGGCTCATGCCCGTCAGCTTCTTAAACTGTCTGGAAAAATAGTGGATGGAGCTGTAACCCAGCATTTCGGCTGTCTGGGTAAAGTTATAGTCGCCGGTGCGAATCATGGACTTTGCCTTTTCGATTTTTAAATGAGAGAAATATTCAATGATGCCCTTACCGCTTTCCTGCATCATCAGGTTCTGCAGCTTGGAGCGGCTGATGAGGTTGTCCCGGCAAATTTGACGGATGCGCAGGGGCAGATGAATATGTTCTTCCATATAGTGATGTATTTTCTCCAGGCTGTCCTGTGCGGAGGGCTTGGAGAATTTTGCGTTCTTTCTGTGCTCCGTTTTATCATGAAGCCTGCGGAAAAGGGTAATCAGAAACTGTTCCAGATACAACTTGATGAGCTGCTCGGAACCGAAGTTTCTTTTTTTATGTCGCTTCAGTTTTTCCTGGTAAGGGTCGTCCAGCCTGCCTTCAAAAGCCAGCCTTGCCTCCTGGATAATGGAAGCCAGCAGGACCCTCTCATTTTCCTGAATGGAGAAAATCTTATCCTTGAAAAACTGCATATAAGGGTCTTTACAGCGAAAGGATATCACCACCAGATTCGGCGCGGAAATACCGTTGGCGATAACGGAATGAAATTCATTGGGCTTGTGGAAAACAATATCGTTCTTGTGCAGCTCCACCAGGTTTCTGTCGATTAAAATATTGACTTCTCCCTTATCCACACAAAGAAATTCCCAGAAATCATGGCTTTCTCCGGGAAATGAAAAATCGCTGAAATATTCAAAATAATGTATGCTGATAACCTCGTGAATAACCAGGTCCTGCTTCAGCTTGACGCTTTCATAAGCCATAGTCCTTCTCCTTGGTAAAATGAATAAAAAGTCTTTTGGAATTCAAAATGTTTGTATTATTTATTATAAGGGAGTGAGGGGGAAAATGCAAATGAATAAGCAGATAATGCAAATTTACCATAAAATTAGATAAAGATTTTTGAGAAGAAATCATTTAAAATAGCAATATCAATAAAAGGTAATTTTATTAAAGGAGGAATAGTAAGGTATGAAAAAACGAGTGTTGAGCGTCTTGATGGCGGCATTGATGACGGCGGGCAGCCTGGCAGCCTGCAGCGGTACGGCTTCTACCGCAACCACGGCAGCGCCTGCAGCAGAAAGCACAAGCGCCGCAGCGGCGGCAGAAACGACGGCGGCGGCAGCAGCGGGAGATACCCTGGTGTACTGGTCCATGTGGGAAGCGACGGAGCCGCAGGGGATT
>JBGZHY010000159.1:0-30070 GCA_041848045.1 Lachnospiraceae bacterium | reverse complement strand
CGTAAAAAGTGTGCAGGGCGTCGGAATGATGCTGGGGGTGTGTATAGAAGGGATGGCGGTGAAGGATATTTTGGCAGCCTGCATGGAAAGAGGCGCCCTGTTTTTAAGCGCCAAGGAAAATCTGCGGCTTTTACCGCCGCTTACGATTTCGCCGGAAGAATTGGATATGGGACTGGATATACTGGAAAAGGTATTGCGGGAAGGAGCGTAGGAGGATGAAGCATTTGTTGAGTATAGGAGATTTGGACAGGGCATCTTTGGAGAACATGCTGGATTTGGCGCTGCGTTTAAAAGCAGAGCAAAAAAACGGTATTTTTCATCCCTATTTGAAGAATAAAAGCTTAGGCATGATTTTTCAAAAAGCAAGCACCCGTACAAGGGTGTCCTTTGAGCTTGGTATGCAGCAGATGGGAGGATATGCCTTGTATTTAAACGGCAGCGATATGCAGTTGGGGCGGGGAGAGTCGATAGAGGATACGGCAAGAGTGCTGTCACGTTACCTGGACGGCATGATGATTCGCACCTTTGCGCAGCAGGATGTCGCGGATCTGGCAAGGTATGGAAGCATTCCGGTGATTAACGGTCTGACGAATGAGGAGCATCCTTGCCAGGTGCTGGCGGATTTGCTGACCATACGGGAGTGGAAGGGAAAAACCGAAGGTCTGAAGCTTTGCTATATCGGAGATGGAAATAATATGTGCAACTCACTGATGCTCGGCGCTTTGACCGCCGGTATGGAGATGAGCATAGCGGTGCCGGAGGAGTATATGCCGAAGAGGGAAATTCTGGAAAAGGCGCAAAAGAGCGGGCGCTTTAGCCTGCATCGCTGTCCGAAAGAAGCGGTTAAGGATGCGGATGTGGTGGTGACGGATGTGTGGGCCAGTATGGGCAGTGAGGCTGAAGCGGCAGAGAGAAAAAAGGTTTTTGGCGGCGTTTACCAAATCAATACGCAGCTGCTGGCGGCGGCAAAAAAAGATGCAATGGTACTGCATTGTCTGCCGGCGCACAGAGGGGAGGAGATTACGGCGGAGGTTTTGGAAAAGCATGCCGCAGAAATATTTGAGGAGGCGGAAAATCGCCTGCATGTGCAGAAAGCGGTGCTGCTTAGTCTGCTGGGAGAGGCATAAAATAACAATCATTCCTGAAATAACTTTTCGTTTAAGAAAAAAACTTATTCGAAAAGTTATTTTTTTACCTTCACATTTTGGAAAATCTCTTGTTATTCTGTATTTTATCGTCTATGATAAGCTCAATGCCCCGATTTTGGGAAAAATCATACGTATTCTATGAATAGGGAGGAAGAATATGCAGACGGAACATCAGATAGTTGCAAGTGTATATGCGGCGAAGGAGAGTATGGAGAAAGCCGACGCCTTGATTAGACAATATATACCATTTATACGCGCGGAAACCGGCAAATGTATCTCCGGAATATGCACGGAGCAGGATGATGAGTTCAGTATTGCAATGATTGCGTTCCACGAAGCGATTAAGGCCTATGAAAGAGGTAAGGGCGCTTTCTTTTCCTATGCCTCTTTATTGATTAAGAACCGTATTATTGATTATCAGCGGAAAGAGCAAAGACACAGGGGAATACTGTCCCTGCACGAGCCCTCGGGAGATGAGGACGATACGGTATTACAGGATAAAATTGCAGATGAGCGAAACCTTTATGAGGAGTCGGATAATCTGGCGGCAACCAGGCAGGAAATAGAGGAATTGGGGAAAGTAATGGCAGACTTCGGCGTCAGCTTTACGGATGTGGCGGAGAATGCACCGAAACAGGACAGAACCATGGAGGCATGCAAAAGGGTACTGCAGTATGCCGCAGAGCATCCGGAGATACCGGAGGAGCTGCTGCAGAGCAAACGCCTGCCTCTTGCCGCTTTATCCGAGGCGACGGGTGTGGAGCGAAAAACCTTGGAAAGGCATCGCAAATATATTGTCGTGATGCTTCTGATCCAAACAAACGGATATGAAATCATACGAGGGCACATCAGACATATATACAGACAGAAGGGAGGAATGTAGAGTGCGATATATTGTGATGGAATGTCACACTTCCTATGCGGTGGTATTGGATGAAGACGGCTGCTTTTTCAAAGTGGCGAATTTGCATTATGAAGTGGGACAGGTAGTCGAAGAAGTGGTAAAAATGCAGGAACCGAGCAAAAAGGCCTTAAGCTTTTTCTCCCGGCGGTGGATATATGCGGCAGCAGCCTTGGCAGCCTGTGTGGCGCTGGTATTCGGTTCCTTTATGCTTTCCGTACCGAGGCCTTATGCATCGGTATACATCAGCATCAATCCTGCCGTACGCATTGATGTAGACAAGGAAGATAAGGTGCTGCGTATGGAAGGAACCAATGCGGACGGCGTTGCTTTACTGGAAGGCTACATATATAAAGGAAAATCTTTGGAACCGGTTATGGATGAGGTTTTTGACAAAGCGATGCAGGACGGTTATCTTTCCGAAGGAAAAACCATTACCATTGACTTGGATTCCCGGGATGTGGAATGGGTCAGCAGTCACGAATTAAGCATCGGCAAGCATACCGATGAATTTTTCCGGGATAAAATCAGCGTGGAAGTCCATATCAAGGCTGCGGCAGGAGATGAGCCGACAGAAAGCTCTGTAATGACGCAGGCGCAAGAAGGATCTGCGCAGTCCTCGACGGCCCCCCAAAGCTTCGTGATAGAAGTGGGGGATGAGGAGGAAAGTGACGATGATGCAGATGAGAGCGGCAGCCGGGCAGGGGAAGATATAGATGAAGAAGAGAGGGAGAGCAGCAAAGATACAAGCCGGGCAGGAACGACAGGCGCAGCGGGCGACAGTCCGTATGAAATGAGCGGACGGGATGAGGATGACGATTCGGGGGCTTGGCAGAGCGGAAATCAGGATGATGACAGAGATGATGAAACAAGCACCCTGCCGCACACAGAAGCCGCCGGGGACAGCGAATATGCCGCCGAAGCAGGGGATGCAGATGAGAGGGGAAATGAGGATTAAAAAGCAAATTTCAAAAATTTCAAAAAAATTTGAAAAGACCCCGTTTTTTGGATTTGATAAACGTATACTACTAGTGTAAGACACAAAAGAAAAAATCTAAAAACAAAAACAGAAAAGGAGATAGTAGTATGAGAATCAACTCTAAATCAATTTGCAGTATTTTAGTAGCAGCAGGTTTGGGACTTGCCGTATTAACCGGTTGTGCACAGGCAGGAAGCAAGACGGCGGCATCCACCGCAGCAAGCACCATGACGACGGTGGCTTTGGCACAGGGCGGAACTCTTTTGGTAAGAGTCAATCCGGAAATTGCCGTAAAGTACGATGACAAGGGACTGGTTACCGCAGTGGAGTCCAAGAACGATGACGGAGCCAAGATTTTGGAAAGTTATAAAGGCTTTGAAGGAAAAGAGGCAAAGGTTGTTGTTAATGAACTGGTAAGCGCCATCGGTGCGGCAGGTTATTTTGTAGAAGATGTGGACGGCAGCACCCGTAAGATTACTATTGAAGTAGAAGAAGGCTCCCGGATTCCGAGCGACAACTTCTTAAGCGAGCTGGCAGAGGATGTACGTGCCAATGTAAGCCAGAATCAGTGGAAGGCTCCGATTGAAGTGCAGAATGATGCGGTAAAGGATGAGCCGGATTATGTAGATACGGATTACGGTACAGACGCGGATGGCGTAACGGATTATTATGATACGGACTATGGCGTAAACAACGACGGTGTAACCGACTATGACGCAAACGATACGGACTACGGCCCTAACAACGACGGTGTAACCGACTATGATGCAAACGATACGGACTACGGTACAAACAACGACGGCGTAACCAACTATGAGAGCAGCAATGATACGGATTACGGTACAAACAATGACGGCGTAACCAACTATGAGAGCAGCAATGATACGGATTATGGCGCAAACAATGACGGTGTAACGGATTACAGCAGCACCACGAGCAACGACGGTGCATCCAATTACAGTGCACCGGACAGCGATGATACGCCGGATGACGGAAACAACGATGGAAATTCAAACTATAACTAATGCAGTCGATGTGTTGGATAAGAATCTGCTGCAATGGCGGCACGAATATAAGCATCCGATTTCGATGACAGACGATTTACTATTAAAACATCGCCTTTCTAAAATATTTAAAAAAGACACAAACGGAGGCTCACATGGTACGTACCGTGTGAGCAGTTTGTATTTTGACACCCCGGATGATAAGGCACTGCGCCAGAAAATAGACGGGGTAAACTGCAGGGAGAAGTTCAGATTGCGCTTTTATCAGAAGGAGCTTTCCTTTATTCGTTTGGAAAAAAAGATGAAGAAAAACGGATTGTGCGGAAAGTACAGCGCAAGAATCAGCCTGGAAGAAGTGCAGGCTTTGCTTGCCGGAGAATATGCTTTTTTGGAAGGGAAGGCACATCCTCTTTTTGTGGAACTGTACAGCAAGATACAGGGGGAAATGCTAAGACCGAAAACGGTGGTGGTATATGACAGAGAAGCCTTCGTTTATGCGCCGGGGAATGTACGCCTGACCATAGACAGGAATATACGGACGGGGCTGCGCAGTACGGATTTTTTGGATACGGAAAGAGAACTGCCCCGCATTCCGGATACGACTTCCTTGCTGGAAGTAAAATATGACCGCTTTTTGCCGGATATTGTACGCATGGCGGTGGCTTTACCGAACAGACAGGCAAGTGCATTTTCCAAGTATGCACAGGCAAGACGCTTAGAATAGAGCTGCGGACAGGCAGCAGAGGATGGGGAGGATTTCATGACGTTTAATTTTCAGGATATTTTTAAATCAGGATTTTTGGAGAATGTATCGGTCTTCTCCGTTACGGATATGGTACTGGCGCTGCTTTTATCCTTTGCGGCGGGGGTTTTCATTTTTTTCATTTATAAGAAAACCTATGCGGGCATTATGTACTCGGCAAGTTTCGGTATTACGCTGATTGCCCTGACCATGATTACGGCGGTACTGATTCTGGCAGTGACCAGCAACATTGTTCTTTCTTTGGGTATGGTGGGCGCTTTGTCCATTGTTCGTTTCAGAACTGCCATCAAAGAGCCGGTAGACATCGCCTTTTTATTCTGGAGCATCGCGGAGGGCATCGTGATTGCGGCGGGCTTCATTCCTCTGGCAGTTTTTGGCGGGCTTTTAATCGGCGCCATGATTTGGATATTTTCCGGATACAAAAGCTTTGACAGACCCTATATTCTGGTGCTGCATTGTGCGGACGAGAAAAGCGAGGAAGGAGCGGAGGCTTTTTTAAAGGAGCAGGTGGGCAGACTGTGCTTAAAGAGCAAGAGCATTGCGCCGGATTGTGTGGAGCTGAATTATGAACTGCGCCTGAAAGACGGAAACAGTCGATTTTTACACGGCTTGGCGGAATTACCCGGAGTCAGCCATACGGTTCTGGTTTCCTATAACGGCGATTATATGAGTTAAATATGATAAAGAGCAGGCATATTGATAAAATTTGTATCGCGATTACGGTGCTGGCGCTGCTGTTGACGATTCTGTTCATTAACGGCAGGCATTTCGGTCTGGTGGAGGCATCTTCGGTTCCCGCCTATCAAAACAGGCTGTTTGACCAGAGCCGTGTACACACCATTGATATTTTTGTTCCGGACAAGACCGCCTTTTTGGCAACGGTGCAGGAAGAATCTTACCAGTCCTGCACGGTGGTGGTGGACGGAGAGATTTTCCGCAATACGGGTATTCGGATTAAGGGGAACAATTCCAGACGTCTGACGGCACAGTACGGTCTGGAAAGATACAGCTTCAAGCTGGAATTTGATCATTATACCTTTGATACCTACTATGGGCTGGATAAGTTTTCTTTGGATGCTTCCTTTCAGGACAACAGTTATATGAAAACCTGGCTGACCTTTGACATGATGAAATATATGGGCGTGCCCACACCTTTGTGCAGCTATACCTGGGTGCGTATCAACGGAGAGGACTGGGGGCTGTATCTGGCGGTAGAGGAGCCGGAGGAAGCTTTTGCCAAAAGGGTATACGGAGCGGATTACGGCAAGCTGTACAAGCCGGATTATAAATCCTTAAAGGCGGAGAATGCGGACGTGGCTTTGCGCTATACTGATGATGATTTTGCAAGCTATGACAATATTTTCCGGAAGGCGAAGTTTCCCGTTACGGATGCGGATAAGAAACGCTTGATTGCCGCCTTAAAGCAGCTTTCCACAGGGCAGAATCTGGAGAGTGCCGTGGACGTGGATGAGGTGCTGCGCTATTTTACCGTGCAGGTTTTTGTCATTAACCTGGACAGTTATTTGGGGAAAACGGGACATAATTATTTTTTGTATGAAGAAGAAGGCAGGATTCAGATTTTGCCTTGGGATTATAATCTGGCTTTCGCAACCTATTCCCTGGGTATGCCGGATCCCGTGAATGACGCTGAATTATATATCAATTATCCCATCAATACACCGGGTACGGGAGAGGTTATGCTGAAAAGACCGCTGTATCATCAGCTGATGAAAAACGGGGAGTATTTCCGCAGATATCACGCTTATTTCGATGCTTTGATTGCCGGATATTTTGAAAGCGGTCTGTTTGCCGAGAAGGTGGCGCAGACGGAAGCCATGATAGCCCCTTATGTGAAAAAAGATCCTACCGCTTTTTGTTCTTATGAAGACCATAAGCTGGCGGTGCGTACCATCGAAAATTTTTGCCTGCTGCGTGCCGAAAGTGTGCGGGGGCAGCTTAAGGGCAGGATACCGGCGACCATGAAGGGACAGGCGGAGGATAAAAGCAATTTTGTAAAAGCTTCTTCCGTATGGCTGCCGGATTTGGGTGAGATTGCAGACTTGAAGCAGGCGGCAGAGCGAAAACAGGCGAAAGAGTAGAGAAAAGATTTTTAAAATATAAGATAGGTCAGTACAGATGTATCATAAAGAGGCGGTCATGGTCAAACACCGCCTCTTTATTCATGGAAAAGTAAGTGTATAGGCTCGGATTTTTATGCTATACTGTTCTTGTCGGAGGGATGAGGTTTGGATATGGGAATCAGATTTGAAAAGGGAATAGATAAGGATAATGCTTCGCTTTTATGTGAATGGTCCAATGAAAAAGGAAAAGCGTTTCAGGAGCAATGGATGGGGATCAGTATTTCTTACCCCTTGAACAATGACAAAATAAAGGGCCTGGAAAATACATTTTCGATTTTTCATGAAGAGGAATTTATGGGAATGATACAAAAAATACGCATGGACAAAGACAATGTCCATATAGGGAGATTTGTATTGAATCCCCGAAAGACAGGCCTGGGCTTTGGTACGGAGGCACTGAAAGGATTTATGGATTTGATATTTGAGGATGAAAACATCAAAAGCATTTCCTTAGCCGTTTTTGATGATAATCAAAGGGCAAAGAAGCTTTATGAAAAGCTGGGATTTGAAGTTGATGAGGTGATTGTGCTTCCAAAGCGGAAGTATGTGATGAAGAAACGCAGATAAACCGGAATTTGCGATAAGAAATTTTACGATGAGGAACTAAGGGAGGAGAACGATGGAAAGAGGAAATAAGACAGGGAAGCTATGGCAAAAAATTCTGCCCTGCTTTCTGCTTTTTGTGTTTCTGGCAGGGCTTTTGGGTGCCTGTGTCCGGACAGGTGATGCGGCAGCTTCTTTAACGGCTGCTGCCACGGTCGCTGCACAAAGCAGTGAGAGCAAGGCGTTTTCGATAGAAAAGGAGGGGCATTATACCTCCAAAGAGGAGGTGGCTTTATATATTCATACCTACGGAGAGCTGCCTTCCAATTATATCAGCAAAAAAGAGGCGGAAAAACAGGGTTGGAATGCCCAGGCGGGCAATCTTGACGAGGTTTTGCCGGGCATGAGCATCGGCGGCAGCCGTTTCGGAAACCGTGAGGGTCTGCTGCCGGAGGCGGAAGGCAGACAGTATTATGAGTGTGATATAGATTATACGGGAGGCTTTCGCAATGCCAAGCGTCTGGTGTATTCCGATGACGGTCTTATTTTCTATACGGAAGACCACTACAAGAGTTTTGAACTTTTATATGGGGAGGAAAAACCTTGAAAAAATATATGCTGGATTTAAGAGAGTATCAGGAGGTGGACGCCATACACGACTATATAGCCGGAATGATGGATTTTCCCGCCTACTACGGAAAAAACCTGGATGCCCTTTTTGATGTGCTGACGGATATCAGAGAGTACAGCTGTATTGTTATACGCTATAAGCCGGGAAAGGATATCGAACGTTTTATTCGGAAGCTGATAGGGGTTTTTGCGGAGGCGGAAGAGGAGAATGAAAGACTGGCACTTTTTGTCTGGGACAAATAAAGCTTACAGGGCAGGCGAGAGCTTATTGCAGAACAGGGGATACGGATATGGAGAAAGATACTTACAAATATGACGTATTTATCAGTTACAGGCATATCAAACCGGATGCGGATATTGCGGCGGCATTGCACAGAATGCTGGAAACGTTCAAGGTGCCTAAGGCATCTTTTTCCGAGGGATGGATTGGGCGTTCCTTTATTGACCGGGAGGAGCTGACTACGGGGGATTTGTCCGAATCCATCGTACAGGCATTAAAACAGTCCCGATATCTGATTTCGGTATGCTCCGGGCGCACCAGGTTTTCTCCTTGGTGTATGAAGGAGATCGAACTGTTTAAGAGCCTCCATGGGGAGGATAAAATACTCATTTTGCTTTTGGAAGGGGAACCGGAGGATTCTTTTCCGGAAATATTGAAAAATTTACGCAAGTCCGGGACGGAGGGAGAAGAAACCCGAGAGCTTCTGGCCGCCGATATCAGACCGGCAGCGGTCAAAGCGGCGGATTTTGCAGGTTATGACGCCATTTCCGACCGTGAAAGGGAAAAATATAAAAAGGAATCCTTAAAGCTGCTGCGGGAAACCGAGATTTACAGGATTATGGCGGGCATCTTCGGCTTAAGCTACGGTGATTTGCGGCAGAGAAGAAGGGAACGCCGCTTGAAGCTGCTGCTTGCCGGCAGCGGCGTGATACTGGCATTTTTGTCGGTATTTGCCCTTTTGCTGTTCCGTATGTATATACGTGCGGCGGAATCGGAGCGAAGAGCAAAGCAGCAGACGGCACTGATGATATTAAACTATGCGGACAGTGCCATTGAAAAGGGGGATCGCCTGTATGCCCTTTTGATTGCCGAAGAGGCGATGGACTATACCACGGCGAATATGGAGGAAATAAGTTATATCAATGCCCTGAATTATTCCATTTTGAACAGAGGGCTTCTGCGCAGGCCTTATGCGGGAATTACCAAGATTAACATCGGCAGGGAAAGCCCGTTTTTTACCTTGATTCGGGACGGGGAAGAGCTGCTTACCCTCGGTGAGGGCAATCGTATAGAAATATGGAATGTGGAGAATGCCCTTATGGAAAAGAGCATAGAGCCTCCGGAAACGATTATGTCCCTTGCCGCAAGCCAGGACGGCAGTGTAGTTGTCAGCAGCACCGTAAGCGGAAAGCTTTTGCTGTGGGATATTGCAAGCGGCTCCTATACGGAATTTGCCGATATGGGAAAGCTTTATTATACGGAACTGCTGGTGACGAAGGACGGAAGGTTTTTGATCGGTCTGGCCAATACCCAGACCTTCAGATGCATCGACATCTGGAATGTGGAAAGTAAAGAAAAAATATATTCCGATGAAACGGAGGAAGGCAACGATGTGGCATATTCTGTTACGGCAAAGGACGGCAGATACCTTTCCTATGCCTTGTATGACACCTCCGTAACGGAGGTGGACTTGCAGACGGGGGAGGCAAAGGAGATTTTTTCGGGTGTCGAGGGGAAACAGTCGATTTGGAGAAATCTTGCCTATTCCGATGACGGCAGATACTTGTACAGATGTTCGGAAAATACCCTGTACCGCTATGACAGGGAGAGCGGCGAGATTTCCGAAATCGCCCTCAGCACTTATGCAAGCGGTATTCGCCTGTATAAGAATTATTTGTATATCGCAGGCTCCGGTACAAGCGACATACAGCTGTTTAATCTGGACAGTATGGAGGTAACGGGGTATCTGGAGGGAAGAAACGCCATATTGTATCAGTTTATGATAAACGAAAATGACGGCACGGTGGTGTCCGTCTGGTCGGACGATAAGGTGTATATATGGGATAATATTGATTTTTATGCATCCAATGCCTTGGGCAGACAGATTGAGGATGTGCAGGACAGTCCTTCCGCAAAGCTGCAGTTTGATCCGAAAGGTGAGTACCTGTTTAATTCCGCTGCCGAGGGCAGTATCCTGATTATGGATGTAAAAGGGAATGCGCAGAGTGAAAAAATAACGGGAAACCTTCTGGCACAAAGCAGAAATTACCGATATATCCTGCTGGAAGACGGGGAGCATCTTTATGTGTATGACAGCAGAGAGAAGAAAAATACGGCAAAACTGAAGATTCCCCAGGATTTTATGGTGGACTTGAATGTATTTGCCCTAAGCTCCGACGGCAGAACCATAGCGCTCAGCGATTTCGGGCTTAGGCGGGTGGAGCTGGTGGATGTGGATACAAAAACCATATTGGCAAGTATTCCGATTTCGGGGGACGCTTCTGTACGCATGACAACGGATCTGGCATTTTCCGAGGATGATACGAGCATTTATGCGGCATTTTCCGACGGTTCCCTGGAAAAATACGGCGCAGAGTCAGGGGAGAAGCTGCAAAACTATGAAAGCCTCGGCAAGGAAATCAAGTCCATTGTGCTGAGCGAGGGGGATGATTTGCTGGCCTTAAACACCATTGACAAGAAAAGCCGTGTGATACAGGCGGACGGCAGCTTTTTGGAGGATATATCCGGCGAGATATACAGCGTTTACCGGGAGAGCCGGAAGATAAAAGCCATCGGCTTATATGAGGATGATATTTTCCATTATACCGAAGGAGAGGAACTGCGGATTATTCCGACTAATAATCTGCGGCAGGGAAGCGTCAGCGAGTCGCTGAATACAAATTCCATTTCGCCGGATAAAAAATATCTGCTGACCAATATTGCAAAGGGCAATACCGTGCTGACGGATGTGGAAACCGGCGTCTATGTACAGGAATACGGCTACACCTCCACGGTATTCGGCAGAGCATATTTTACGGAGGGTGCCGCCATTGTGTATGATGCCGGCGAAGGTTTTTCCGTGATACAAATGATATATACGCCGGAGGAGCTGGAAAAGCTTGCGGAGGATGCCCTGGGAGGCAGACGCCTGAGCGAGGAAGAATTGGAAAAAATCGGTAAGTCCCAATAGGAGGTTGTATGCCCGCTAAGATTTCGGAATTTATAGAATATTATAAAAATAAACTGATGTACTTTTTGCTGCTTACAGGAGGAATATGCGGTGCCATCGGCTCTTATTTGTATTATGTCGAAGAGGTAAAAGGCTACCGTCTGTTCCTGACGGTGCTTTTTAGCACCATTAAGCTTTACTTCTTCTCACCGACGGTGGGGTTGACGGAAAATTATTCGTATTTTTATGAGATTGCCAAATGGATGGCGCCCATGGGAACCGTGCTTTCCATATTGAGCGCCTTCGGCAACATGCTGAATAAGCTGCTGTATACATTGAAGGAAATCGGCGCACCCAAAATTGTGTTGTTCGGAAACGGAGAAGAGGCTCTGCAGCTTCTGTCAACTCTTATACAGGAAAAGTCGGCCTCCGGTTTGATGCTGGGCAGGGGCCCCGGCGTTTTTGAAAAGGATCTGCTGCTTGCCAAGGGAATCCGCTATATGGATCTGGATTTGGAGGGAGATACGGAGAAAATTCGGAGGAATAAGCTGAAAAAGCTGCGTCCGGAGCGCCTTTCCCACCTGATTTTTTTTGAGGAGGACTTGCGCAATGTCATTAACGCCGGAGCCATACAAAGCTATCTGCCGAAAAATCGGCAGACCTCTGCGGTGCTGCGGACTTCTTCCACAGCCCTTTGCAGCGTCATGGAGGGCAGTATGGACAGGTTGCAAAGCCTGGACCTTCGTTTTTTCAATCCGGACCTTGCGGCGGCAAGACAGCTGTGCAGACGCTTAAGCGAGTCGGATAGCCTGCTCGCGGCAAAAAATATTTCGGCAGAGATGGATTTCTCCGCCCTTTGTGCGGAGCTTGGCTCCCTGCATATATTGATACTGGGTTTTGACGGCTTCGGACAGGCCTTTTTGCTGGAAAGCATAAATTCTCTGGTGTCCAATCCCTTGCATCGCAATCGCTATACCCTGGTGGACGGAAATCTACGGGAGGCTATGGAAAAACTGCGGGGGCAATATCTGTATTTGGAGGAAGCTTGCGAAATACAGGAGCTGCAGGCAGATGTTTTCGGCAGAGATTTCTATGGAAAGCTGCAGGAGATAGAACAGAGGCAAAGGATAGATGTGGTTTTATTTGCCCTGGAGGATACTTCCGCCAATATCATCATGATGGACAGACTGAAAGGAATGTTGTCGGGGAAAATCGCCGCTTTGCGAACGGAATCAAGGGCGGCGTTCCAAGGCTTTGAAGAGGCTTTGCAGGAGTTTTACAGCCATATTCTTCCTTTCGGTATTCGGGAGGAGGTGTTAAACAGTGCCTATGTGCTGGAGGATGTTCCGAAGCAGAGAGCCATGAACTTCAATTTCCGCTACAACGGCTTGTGCACAAGGATTATGTCCGGAGAGCCGGATATAAGAAGCATAAAGAGGCAATGGGAAGATCTGAATCTGTTGAAAAAAGAATCCTGTATGTCCCAGGCAGCCCATGAAGAGATGAAGGCTCTTTTGCTGCGGAAATTTGCGGATAAAGGTTTGATAGAGAAGGACAGGAAGGCCCTGATTGCCGCATGGGAAAAGAAAATTTCTGCCAGGAGCGCTGCAGAAATGGCGGACATTATCGAGGCTCACCCGGTGATGTGCTATATGGCGGCCTTGGAGCACAGGCGCTGGTGCAATTTCTACTATTTGAAAAATTTCCGCTACGGGGCGGTGAAGAATGAGAAGGAAAAAATCCATGACTGCTTAAACAGCGACTGGAAATCCTTTGCTGCCGGCTCCAAGCGGGAAACCATTGTATATGATTTTATATCGGTTTTGAATATGCGGGAGTAGGGCTGGACATTTCTTGCAAAACCCTAGGAATATAGTATGAAATTTTTTGCTACAAAAAGAGTATTTTGACAACAAATGAACAAATCTTGAAAAAAATTGTGAAATATGGTAATCTGTGGATAGAATCCGAGTCTTGTCCGGAGGGGACTTGACCGTTGGGTATTGACCGCTTTAATCAATGCCTCCCGTGTTTGGAAAGGATTCGACAACCGGTTTATATTTTTGTGAGGAGGGAATTTCTATGAAGACATCTTACAATGGGAAACTGGCTCGAATCAATCTGACTACGGGAGAGATAAGGGTCGAGGCATTGGATTTGGAGCTGGCAAAAAAGTTTATCGGCGGCAGAGGCCTGGGTACTAAAATCCTCTATGATGAGGGCGTGGCAAAAGTAGAGCCTCTTTCGGCAGAGAACAAGCTGATTTTTATTACCGGACCTATGACGGGTACGGCATCGCCGACAGCAGGGCGTTATATGGTTGTAACCAAATCTCCCCTGAATAATATGATTGCATCTTCCAATTCCGGCGGTGTATGGGGTGCAAAGTTAAAGTATGCGGGCTGGGATGCCTTGATTGTGGAAGGTCAGGCTCCGGAGTGGAGTTACATCAATATCGTGGATGATAAGATAGAGCTTTTACCGGCAAAGGACTATGTGGGGATGCTGAGCGAGGAGATGGATGACAGGCTGAAAGAAAAGCACGCAGGCTGTCATGTCCTGAATATCGGACCGGCAGGTGAGAACCTTTCTCTGATTGCTGCCATTATGAATGATAAGGATAGGGCAGCGGGCCGGGGAGGCGTCGGCGCGGTGATGGGATCCAAAAAATTAAAGGCCATTACGGTGACTGCCACGGCAAAAGTGATAGAAGCTTTTGATAACAACAGGTTAAAAGAAGTCAGCAAATCCTGCAACTTGAGAATCCGTGAGAACGGCGTTACCGGCACGGGATTACCGACTTTTGGAACAGCGGTGCTGGTGAACATCATTAACAGTACCGGAACCTTCCCTACCAGAAACTGGCAGGAATCCTATTACCCGGAGGCGGATGATATTTCCGGAGAAAGCTTAAAAGATAAATATTTGGTACGCAACGGTGCCTGTCACCGCTGTCCGATTGCCTGCGGTCGAGTGGTAGAGGTGGACGGCAAGGTAATGGGAGGACCGGAGTATGAGCCTTTGTGGGCATATGGCGGCAACTGCGGCTTGAATGATTTAAAGGCGATCAATTTAGCCAACATGTGGTGTAACGAATACGGCCTGGATGCCATTTCCGCACCGTGTACCATTGCGGCGGCGATGGAGTTATATCAGAGAGGATATATTACGGAAGAAGAATGTGAGGGTGTTCCTCTTTTATGGGGAAGCGGCGATGCCATCATTGCCTGGACAAAGCGTATGGGTGAGGGAAAGATTCCTTTGGCGAAGCTGATGGCTCAAGGGTCTTATCGCCTATGTGAACATTACGGACATCCGGAAATCTCTATGAGTGTAAAGAAACAAGAGATGCCTGCGTATGATGCCAGAGGTATTCAGGGAATCGGTATTACCTATGCAACCAGTAACCGAGGCGGTTGCCATGTGCGAGGTTATCTGATTTCGCCGGAAATCCTGGGTGCACCGGAGCAGTTGGACAGAACCCAAACAGAAGGTAAAGCACAGTGGTGCAAGATTTTTCAGGATCTTACGGCAGTGATAGATTCTCTGGGTTTGTGCCTGTTCTCATCCTTTGCTCTGGGGGCAGCAGAGTATGCGAGTTTACTCAATGCCGCAACGGGAACGGAGCATAGCGCAGAAGATTTGCTTTTGATTGGCGAGAGAATCTATAATATCGAGAGAATGTTTAACAAGGAGGCGGGAATGAGGCCGGAGGATGACAGACTTCCGAAGCGCTTGACCATGGAGCCGATTCCGGGAGGACCATCTCAAGGGCAGGTAAGTCAGATTGAACTTACCTTGCCGCAGTATTATGCAGTAAGAGGCTGGGAAAATGCTTTCCCGACAGAAGAAACCATAAGAAGGCTGGGATTGGCATAAATATTTTGTATTTTGGCGGCGAAGGGATTTTCCTTTCGCCGATTATCAAACAGGAGAAAATAAAATGGTAGAAGTGAGGCTGTTTGCCACTTTCAGAGAAGGACGCGGGAAGGTGCTGTACATGGACCCTACCGAGATGAAGTGCCCCGGCGATGTTATTGCACATCTGCATATTGCTCCGGAAGAGATTGCCATTTGTCTGATTAACGGTTTCCATAGCAATATGGATACGGTTTTAAAGGACGGAGATGTACTTGCTCTCTTTCCTCCGGTAGCGGGAGGCTAGGTATGGAAGATTTAGAGCGTTACCAAAGGCAAATGCTATTACCCGAAGTCGGGGAAGAAGGTCAGAAAAAGTTAAGGAACAGCAAAGTTTTGGTGCTGGGTTGTGGGGGATTGGGTTCTCCTGTTCTGACTTACCTTGCTATGGCAGGAGTAGGTCATATTGTTGCCGTAGATGCAGATATCGTGAATATAACGAATTTTAATCGTCAGTTTTTGTATGAGGAAGCAGATGTTGGAAAGTGTAAAAGTGATTGTGCCAAAGGATTCATCGAAAGAAGAAACCCGGATATTTGCGTAGAGTCTTTGCAGATTTTTCTGGATGCAAAAAAGGCGGAGGCTTTGTTTTCGGACGTGCAGCTGGTAATTGATTGTGTGGATGATGACAAAACGAGAGTGATGGTTGCAAGAGCATGCGGAAAATATAAAATCCCTTTGATAGAAGGGGGTGTTTCTGGTTTTTGCGCTTATCTTTTGCCGGTTTTACCGGGAGAAAGCCCTTGCATAGAATGTATACAGCCTCTTCCGCGGCCTAAAGAAGAAGCGGTTCCGATTATCGGTGCTCTTGCAGGTGTTATGGGGAGCTTGCAGGCAATGGAGGGGCTGAAGGTTTTACTGGGAATGGAAGTACAGTACGGGAAATTACTGCATTATGACGGAAAAAGCGGAGAGTTTACCAGCCTTACCGTCCATGCCAGACAGGATTGTAACTGCCGTTTACAGCCTATTATGACTTCCAAAGTTGTAAAATAAATATAATATAGGAGGAATGTTATGAAAAAATGGAGAGAAAAGCTTGTTTTATCAGCTTTTCTACTGGCAACGGTTTTGATGATGGCCTGCAGTACGCAGACACCGTCCGGAAGTGGAGAGAGCACAGCGGCACAAACGATTTCTGCGCCACAGACAAGCGAGGAAAGTACGGAGGAAGCACAAACAGAAAGCACAGCGGCAGCGCAGGCAAAAGGTATACTGCGGATGGCGACGACCACCAGTACTGCGGATACCGGACTTTTGGATTATCTGGCGCCGATTTTCCTTGCGGAAAGCGGCTGGGAACTGCAATGGACAGCAGTGGGAACCGGCGAGGCTTTGAAGATGGGAGAAAATGGTGATGTAGATGTGGTATTGGTACATTCCAAGGCGAGCGAAGAGAAGTTTGTGGAGGAGGGTTTCGGTGTTGAACGTTTCCAGGTAATGTATAATGACTTTGTTGTAGTTGGCCCGAGCGAACCGATTGCACACAATGAAGATGTGTTGGAAACCTTTAAGATTATCAGAGAGAAAGAACTTCCTTTTGTATCCAGAGGGGATGATTCCGGTACGCATAAAAAGGAATTAAAGATATGGGAGGCTTTAGAGGCAGACCCTGCAGGTAATCCGAATTACGTGGAATCGGGACAGGGTATGGGAGCGAGTCTTACCATGGCGGATGAAAAAAACGCCTACTGTCTGACGGACAGAGGAACGTGGCTGAAGATGAAGAATGATGCGGATGCGACATTCAGGATAGATGTGGTATGTGAGGGAGCAAAAGATTTGCTGAATCAATACGGTGTGATTGCCGTTAATCCGGAAAAATATCCGGAAGTTAATGCTGAAGCGGCAGATGCGTTTATCACTTGGATTTGCTCCGAGAAGACACAGAATCTGATTGCCGAGTATGGTGTGGAACAATATGGTCAGGCGCTGTTTACTCCGAATGCAAATTAAGTAAGAAAGGAAAAGGGGCTGCGTAGGCAGTCCCTTTTTGGTAAAGAGGATGCTGAATGCATTTTTTGCGGATGTGGGGGTTTTGGATGTGATTACGGTAAGTCTGCAGCTGTCTTTTTTTTCTACTCTGATATCCTCCCTGTTAGGAATTTTTTTGGGAATGTGCCTGGAAAAAGCATGTTTTACGGGAAAGAAGCTACTGGTGCGTCTGAATCGAACTTTGATGGGCTTACCTCCGGTGGTGGTGGGTTTGTTTGTGTATATGCTTTTGATGCGCAAAGGACCTTTGGGAGGCTGGGAATGGCTTTTTACCATACAAGGTATGATTATGGCACAGGTGATCATTATTACGCCGATTATCTGCGGCATGACGCATACAAGTCTTGTATCTAAGGCTCCGGTAATACGGGTGTTTGCCTGCACGATGGGGGCAAATAAGTTACAAACAGAGTTTTTGGTGTTACGGGAATTAAAAAGAGAGCTGTACTTTGCCGTGCTTACGGGATTTGGACGATCCATCAGTGAGGTGGGAGCCGTCATGTTGGTGGGGGGAAATATCAAGGGGCATACCAGAACAATGACCACAACGATTTCTTTGCTGAAAAGTCAGGGGATTTTTAGCCAAGGGCTGGTACTGGGGCTTTTGTTGTTGCTTATTGCCTTTATTATACAGAGTTTGGCGGATTTTTTTCGGAGGGAGAAAACATTATATGAAAATCATTGATTTAAAGAAAAAATTGGGGGATTTTCAGATGGATATTCCTTATCTATCCTTGGAGAAGGGCTTGGTGCATGGGATTATCGGCGGAAACGGCTGCGGAAAGACAACGCTGTGCAAGCTGATGATGGGAATCCTGCAGCCGGATAAAGGATATATAGATTATGAGGGCTTTCAAAAAGGGAAAATAACCATGACCATGCAAAAACCTTATTTTCTAGAGGGCTCCGTCTACGAAAATATTTGTTATCCCTTAAAGCTGCGCAAACAAAAGATAAATGAACAGGCGATTGATGAATGGTTGCAAAAATGCGACCTTGCAGACAAAAAAAATCAATATGCCCGTAGCCTTTCCAGTGGAGAGCAACAGAAACTTTCGATGCTTCGGGGACTGATTTTTCATCCGGATTTGATGATTGTGGATGAAACGCTTTCCAATTTAGATCCGGAAGGTTTGGAATTTTTTAAGAAGACCATAATAAGGATGCAAAGAGAAAGAGCCTTGACCTGGATAATCATCAGCCATCGCTTGGCTTTGATATATAAGCTATGTGATCAAATCCACTTTATGCAAAAAGGCAGAGTGCTGGAGAGCGGAGAGAGCAGGCAGGTTTTATTTGCATCTGGACATGAGCCTATTCGGCGTTTTGTGGAAAATGAGGTGATTGTGGAGGGAAGAAATGGAATTATTAAAGGTTGATACATTGGAGCAGGCAAGAGAAAAGATGCTGCAGCATGTAGGGAAGGATTACCTGAGAATCTGCGAATTGACTCTTGGAGAAAGTCTTGGCATGGTTTTGGCTGAGGATGTTCTGTGTACCAGGAATATTCCGAATTTTCGCCGTTCTACGGTGGATGGATATGCCTTGTGCGCTAAAGATACCATGGGAGCGGATGAAAATCTTCCGGTATTTTTGCGGGTTCTGGAGGAGGTGCAGATAGGCAGGGAGGCGCAGTCTGAAATCATACCGGGAAGTTGTGCCTATGTTCCCACCGGCGGTATGATCCCTTCAGGTGCAGATAGTTGCGTTATGGTGGAATATTGTGAGGTGTTTGACGAGAATAATGTGGCGGTTTATCAATCTGTACCGCCGGGAAAATTCATGGTTTCTGTTGGTGAGGATTATAAACAGGGTAGTATTTTATTGAGGAAAGGAAGCAAAATTCGCCCACAGGAAATTGCCGTGATGGCGGCAAACGGCATGGAAAAAGTAAAAGTATTTGCTCCTTTGCGAGTCAGGATACTATCTACCGGCGATGAGCTTGTTCAACCGGGTCAAAATTTGTGTAAGGGACAGATTTTTGATATCAATACCTATGCCTTGAGCGCCATGGCCAGGAAACACGGCTTTGAAGTTGTGGGAGAAGAAAGTCTTCCGGATGAAGAGGACTTGCTGCGGGCAGGAATTGCTCAGGCCTTGCAGGACAGCGATATTTTGCTGATTTCCGGTGGCAGTTCCAAGGGAAAAAAGGATATGACGGCACGGCTTTTGCACGAGCTTTCCAAGCCCGGGGTATTTACCCACGGTCTTGCCATAAAGCCCGGGAAACCGACTGTTCTTGGCTTTGATAAGGATACAAAAACCTTGCTGGTGGGGCTTCCGGGGCATCCGGCGGCGGCGATGGCTGTATTTGAAATGCTTCCGGCATGGTTAAAGGATTACTTACAAAAGGCTCCTCCTGCTTTGACTATACCGGCGGTATTAAAAGGTAATGTACCGGGAACCCCGGGGCGTCAGTTTCTTTTGTTTGTACGTTTGCTTAAGGGGGAGAGCTTTTATGAAGCGGAGCCGATATTTGGAAATTCGGGTCTGATTTCAAGCATTAGTGCTGCAGATGCTTATGCGCTTTTGGATTTGAACCGAGAGGGACTTAAAAGCGGTGAAATTCTTTGGGTACATCCATTTTAAGGAGGGACAATGGGCGAGAGAAATTTATATTTACACCCGATTGGTGTAGAGGAAGCAAAGGAAAGGTTTTTGAATAGACTGGAATCCATATGGCAAGTGGAGTACGAAACCATTCCGGTGCTTTCATCCTACGACAGAGTGACCGGTAAAGCTATTTTTGCAAAGTATTCTTCACCGATGTACAATGCGGCAGCGATGGACGGGATAGCGGTTATTGCGGAAAATACGGTAGGGGCGACGGAAAAAAGTCCTTTGGCCTTGCAAGAAGGAAAGGATTATGTATCGGTGGACACGGGGGATCCGATAGTATACCCTTATGATGCCGTCATTATGGCGGAAGATCTGTTGGAAAGAGAGGAGCAAGGTGTAGTATACATTACAGAGGGAGCATCGGCCTGGCAGCATGTGCGTCCAATTGGAGAAGATATCATTGCAGGAGAAATGATTTTGCCGAGCTGTCATCGAATCAGGGCCATTGATGTGGGGGTTTTGCTTTCAGCGGGTATTATGGAACTGGAAGTGATCCGGCAGCCTGTGGTATCTATTTTTCCAACGGGAACGGAAATCATAGAGCCGGGAGAGGAGCCTAAAGAGGGTAGTATCATTGAGTCCAACAGCAGAATGTTTGAGTATATGGTACAAGAGCAGGGTGGTATTGCCAAACGTTATCCGATCTTGGAAGATTGTTACGAAAGTATTCGCGATGCAGTGAAAGCAGCTCTGCCTTCTTCGGATATACTGATCATCAACGCAGGCTCCAGCGCAGGCAGGGAAGATTACACGGTTCATGTGCTACGGGAGTTGGGAGAGGTTTTGGTACATGGAGTAGCAATGAAGCCGGGAAAGCCGGTTATTTTGGCGTTGGTGGATAATAAGCCGGTAATAGGGCTGCCGGGTTATCCGGTATCAGCCTATATCGCCTTTGAAAATTTTGTACAGCCTGTGTTGGAGATGATGGGGAAAAGGCTACACAGACCAAAGGCGAAGGTCAAGGCGGTTTTGTCTAAGCGTTTGATTTCCGGATTGAAACACAAAGAATATGTTCGGGTTAAAATCGGTATGGTAGATGGGCGAATGATTGCCGCTCCTTTGGCAAGGGGTGCGGGAGCTGCCATGTCCCTGGTGCGGGCAGACGGATTTTGTATCATTGAGCAAAACCGCGAAGGTGCGGAAGCGGGAGAAGAGGTACAGGTATCTTTGTACCGGGATCCGAAGGAATTTGATAATACCTTGGTGATCACCGGCAGCCACGACTTGATTCTGGATGTGCTGGCGGATATGCTGTCACAAAAATACAAAGGTTTCCACCTTTCCTGTACGCATGTCGGCAGTATGGGCGGATTGATGGCTCTTAAGCGAGGAGAAGCCCATATGGCTCCAATTCACCTTTTGGATGAGCAAAGCGGTGTATACAATGAAAACTATATCAGAAGAGTCTTCTGTGGGGAAGAGATGGTGCTGATACGAGGCGTGCAGAGGATACAGGGGATAATGGTTAAAAAAGGAAATCCGCTGCATATTCGGGGGATACAAGATTTGTGTCGCTGTCGTTTTGTTAATCGGCAAAGGGGAGCAGGAACCAGAATCTTATTTGATTATCTGATGCAGAAAAATGGGCTTGCAGCGGATAGCATTAAAGGCTATGAGAGGGAAGCAAGTACCCATATGGCGGTGGCGGCACTGGTGGCAAGTGACAGTGCGGATGCCGGAATAGGTATTTTTTCTGCGGCACAGGCTCTGCATTTGGATTTTATTCCTATAGGAGAAGAGCAGTATGAGTTTGCCCTTTTCGCAAGGCATCTGGATTTGCCGCATGTACAGGCCTTTCTGGAACTTTTAAAAAGTAAAGCATTTGCAAGAGAGGTAGAGGCTTTGGGGGGCTATGCTTGTGAAGGAATAGGAGAGCTCAGGTGGATATCATAGCGAGGATAGAAAAAATACAATATACACCCGCCAAGGGGGCGTTCCCGGTTTCGGTGGAGGAGGCGAGGCTACATCCGCAGTTTGGTATAGAGGGAGATTATCATGGTTTGCAGGGGGATGCGGTTTTACCGATATGGAGTGCAGTTTTAAGAAAGCAGGCGGAAGAAGAGGGCTTTGAAGGTTTGTGTTTTCGGCGTTTTCAGGAAAATATTTCTCTTTCTAACCTGCCGACGGAGAAAATAAAGGAAAAGAAGTATTTGTATATCAATCAAATACAATTTCAAATTCTGGATAAGCGTAAGGACTGTCATAAGGGTTGCGGTATTTTGCAGGAGGAAAAACACTGTGCTTTGAGAGAGGTTGTGTTTGTTGTACCCATACAGGAGGGTGTTATAAAAGTTGGCGATGAAGTTTGTTTGTAAGAGGAGGTGCAAATGGAATTTACACATTTTAATAAAGAGGGTGAGGCGGTCATGGTGGATGTGACACAGAAGTCCTCGGGTTTTCGTACGGCGAAAGCTCGGGGATACATTCGGGTATCCGATGAGATTATGCAGGCGGTGTTGGGACAGGGACTGCGCAAAGGAGATGTTTTGGGTATTGCTCGGGTGGCGGGTATTATGGCAGTGAAAAAGACGGCGGAAATTATCCCCCTGTGCCATCCTTTGATGATTGGGAAATGCAGCGTGGACTTTGAGCTTTTAGAAGAGGAGAAAAAAATCAAGGCAGTCTGTACCGTTAAGACAGAAGGGAAAACAGGCGTGGAAATGGAAGCGCTGCACGGGGTAAGCGCAGCACTTCTGACCATTTACGATATGTGTAAAGCTTTGGATAAGGGGATGGTGATAGAGGATATTCGCCTTTTGGAAAAAAGCGGCGGAAAAAGCGGAGATTTTCGCTGTACATCTCCTTAAGGGCGGGCACACTCGGAGGCACTGCCCTTTAAAATATCCAAACCGTGAGCAAGAGCCGGAAGAATATATTCCAGGCTCTCTTTTACTGCCTTCGGACTGCCGGGAAGATTGATGATTAGGGTAGAACCCCGAATAACGGAAACGCCCCTGCTCAGCATGGCGCGATTGGTTATTTGCAGAGAATGGGCACGGATGGCTTCCGCAATACCCGGGGCGTTGCGCTCGGCAACGGCCAGGCTTGCCTCCGGTGTCCGATCCCGCAGGGAAAAGCCGGTGCCTCCCGTTGTTAATACCAGGTCTACCTGTAGCTTATCGCAAAGCTGTATCAGTGTCTTTTCGATGAGGCTTTGCTCATCGGGAATAATGCGCCTGTCAACCACCAGATAATTGTCCTGCTCTATGATTTCACGAATCAGCGAACCGCTGACATCTTCCCGTTCTCCTGCGGCACCTTTGTCGCTTAAGGTGAGAACGGCAGTACGATAGCGCTTTCTTTGGGCGATGATTTGCATTTCATCTCCGACCTTGATACGACCGCCTTTAATAACTTTACCGAAAACGCCCTCCCGAGGCATAATACAGTCCCCCATGATTTTATAGATTTCACAGTGAGAGTGACATTCTTTGCCGATCTGGGTCATTTCCAATATAACTTCTCCGCAGGAAAAGACGGTGCCAACAGGGAGAGAGCGAAAATCAAAGCCCTCCACAATGAGATTTTCACCGAAAGCACCATAATCCACCACAGCTCCCTTTGCCCGAAAGGCTTCAATCTTATCCCAAGAAAGCAGACTGACCTGACGGTGCCATTTTCCGGCGTGTGCATCCCCCATGATACCGAAGTCCTCTGTCAATAGGGCTTCCGGTATCTCTGTTTTTTGGGTTCCCTTCTTTTGACTGATGCAGATTGCCTTTATGATTCCCATACTTATCCTCCGATTTGTGACATTTTTCGTTCTTCTTTTTGCGGGTCGGCAACAGTTTCGCAGAATAGATGCTCCGATGGCTTGCCGATAATGCTTTTGCGCATTTGCGCCAAAATATCCTGCTTCGATGCTCGGGCACGTAAAAGCTTTTTTAAATCAACAGAGCTTTCGTAGTACAGACAAGACTTTAACAGACCGTCCGAGGTCAGGCGAATCCGGTTGCAGGCATGGCAGAATTTGCCGTGGATGGCATCAATAAAGCCGATACAGCCTTGAAAGCCCGGAATCCGTATATAAGAGGCAGGGCCGTTTCCCCGTTTTTCCTGAACCGGTGTGTGCACCGGATACATGAGCTGCAGCTTCTGTAAAAGCCGGTCTTTGGAAAGTCCCTCGTAATTCTTGCCGTAGCCTAAGGGCATCAGTTCGATAAAGCGTACATCCAGGGGATAATCCTTGGCAAGCTGCAGTAAGTCGAAAAACTCATCTTCATTGAAGCCTTTAATCAGCACTGCATTGATTTTTGTTCTAAGGGAAAGACTTTGTGCTTTGCAGATGTTTTCCTTTAATTGAATAAAATCATCGGAGCCTGTCATTTGTTTAAAACGCTCCGGGCGCAGGGTGTCCAGGCTGATATTGATGCCGTCTATGCCGATATCCCGCAGCTCCTGCAAATAGGGGGCAAGCAAAACGCCGTTGCTGGTCAGAGTAAGCTGCTCTACACCCGGCAAAGCCTTTAATTTGTGCAAAAAGGGCATGAGTCCTTTTCTGGCAAAGGGCTCACCGCCGGTTACCTTGAACTTGCTGATGCCAAGCTCCAAGGCATAGCGACAGAGGGTGAGAATTTCTTCAAAGCGAAGAATGTCCTCATGGGATAAGGCGTCTATGTCATGGGGCATGCAATATTTGCAGCGCAGATTACAGCGGTCGGTAACGGAAATGCGCATGTAGTCAATCTTACGTCCATAGCTGTCCAGCATTTTTTCGGCCTCCTTGTCTTTTGTTTATTATAAGGCATAAACGGAGAAAGTTCAATTTTTTAAACAGCACAGGCTCCCCCCATCGGGCAGGCAGACCTGTGCTGTTTGCTGATACTATATGATTTTCAAAAACTCCTTAAAAAATCCTCCATGCAACGATAAACTTTCTTTCCCACCAGCCGCTTAAGGAACGACGCACCACACGGCCGTTTGAGGAGGAAGCGTCGATGACCTCGCCGCCGCCTGCGGCAATGCCTACATGACCGCTGACCACCACAATATCTCCCGCCTGAATATCGGAAAAATTGCTGACGCGGGTATAGCGGGCGCTTCTCCAGCCGGAGCTGGTCAGATAAGACTGGCTTACGCCGGCATTATTCAGGCACCAGTATACAAAGCCGGAGCAGTCAAAGGCGCTTGGTCCTTTCGCCCCCCAAACATAAGGAGTACCGACCTTGGAGGAGGCGATGGAAATCAAAGAGCTGACGCCGCCGGTATTGGAAGCCGGTGCAGGGCTGGGAGCCGCCGGAGCTGCCGGAGCCGCAGGGGTACTGCCGCCCCTTGTACTGCTCGTGTTATTGTTTCGGGAGCTGCTGTTATTGCTTCTGGCAGGCGGCAAAGGTCTGAGTACATTATCGGAGGTCAGCTTGGCAATGGTGATGGCGCCAACCTGTCCGTCGGAGCCTAAGCTGTTTCTGGACTGGAAAGCACTGACTGCCGCCTTGGTGCTTTCGCCATAATAGCCGTCCGCTTTGGAGGCTGTCAGGTAGCCCCATTTTACCAATAAATCCTGTACATTCTTCACCTGGTCGCCGCTGTCGCCGATATCCAAGCTGTTTGGCAGGGCGGTGTCGGCATTGAGGGCAATACGGGTTTCCGGTCCCAGATAACCGTCTACGACAATATTATTCTTAGACTGGAAGCGCTTTACCGCATTCAGGGTATCCGTACCGTAAGTGCCGTCCGGCGTGGAGGTCATATACCCCAAACTGAACAGACGGTTTTGCAGAGCCAGCACAATGTCACTTTTTTCTCCGAAGGCGGACATATTCGCCTTGACCTCTTCGCTGTAAAAGGTATTGAGGGTCTGTATACCCACGGTGCCGTCTACCGGCAGGGCATTGCGTTCCTGAAAACGGCGAACCGCTTCTTCGGTTTTTTCCCCGAAGTTGCCGCTAATCATGGAGCTGTCCGCCAGATAGCCCAAATCGTATAATCTTTGCTGGATGCGCGTAATATCCTCACCCACATCATTCAGCTTTGCGGCATAAGGCTTGGCATTTTCATCCATAATGGCTTCCAGGGTCTGCTTGCCTACGATGCCGTCCTGGGGCAGCCCTACCTGCCTTTGGAATACTTTAACGGCAGACTGGGTAACGGGGCCGTAAAAGACGGTAGGTTCATCCTCCTCCATAAAGCCCAGCTCCATCAGCCTTTCCTGCAAATCGGCAACAATATCATGCTGTACGCCGTCCCGTATATATTCCGGAGCAGGCTCCTTGGTCGGTACTTCTACGTCAACGGCAGGAAATAAAGCGCCATCTATGTTCAGCGGAATAACATCTGCCGCTTCGTTTTCAATCAAAATAGAGTCACTTGCGCTGGCAAGTCCCGCAGTTTTGCCTCTCGCGAGCATAGCGGCTGTTGCCATAACCCCCACAAGCACCAAGGTACCGATACCAAGGGCAGCCCATTGTATTCTTTTGTCACGTAAAAAAGTCCTGTTCAAAAAATTTCGGCTCATATCCAATAAAAGCTCCCTTACTGATGTATATATGCAACAAGTTGTTGTTTGAATCGTAAAACTTTTGTAATATATCTGCTGTATTAAAATAGCATCAAAGCCAAGTTTTGTCTAATTAAAAAAGTATAAAGAATCTGCCAAAGCGGCAAACTGTTCCAGATTTAAAACCTCTCCCCGTATGGAAGGATCTAAACCGAGTTTAGCTAAAGCAGTGCAAATCTGCTCCTTGGTAAACGACAGCTCCGAAGAGTTTTGCAGGGCGTTTTGCAAGGTCTTTCTTCTTTGCATAAAGGCGGCACGAATCAGCTTAAAAAGCAGAGCCCTATCCTGCACGGAAACCGGACAGCGGCTATGCTTGTCCAAACGAATAACGGCGGAGCCCACCTTGGGTCTTGGAATAAAACAGTTGGGAGGAACATTGGCAAGGAGCTTCGGCTTGGCATAATACTGCACAGCCAAAGACAGGGCGCCGTAGTCCTTGGAGCCGGGGCCGGTCTGCATTCTCAGGGCCACTTCCTTTTGCACCATTACCGTGAGGCTGTGCAAAGGCACATCGCTTTCAAACAAAGACATGATAATCGGCGTTGTAATGTAGTAAGGCAGGTTGGCAACTACCTTCAGGGTTCTGCCCTCCCCCTGTACCCTGGCAAGCGTCTGCAGATCCAGCTTTAGAATATCCTCGTTGATGATTTCGACATTGTCAAAGCCTGCCAGGGTTTCCTGCAAAATAGGTATCAGATTCTTGTCGATTTCCACCGCAATAACCTTGCCGGCAGCCCGGGCAAGAGCTTCGGTCATGGTGCCGATTCCGGGACCGATTTCCACCACGCAGTCCTCTTTTCCGATATCGGCGCCTTCTATGATTTTATGCAAAACGTGCGTATCGATTAAAAAATTCTGGCCGAAACGTTTTTGAAAGTGAAAGCCGTATTTTTGTATAAGCGCAATAGTGTTTTGCGGGTTTGCAAGATTTTCCATACTATCCTTTCGCACAATTCAGTTTAGGGTAGAGTTTCATGGCATTTTCCGTACTGCGGCGCATAACCTCCTCCCTGTCCAGCCCCTTGATTCGGGCAATTTCCTCTACCACATAAGGAAGATAGAGGGAGGAATTGCGCTTGCCGCGGAAGGGAACCGGCGCAAGATAAGGAGCGTCCGTTTCCAGGACGATTTGATCCATGGAAAGATAGGCGACCACCTCTTTCAGTTTTTTGGCATTTTGAAAGGTCAGTACGCCGCCGATGCCGAAAAACAGTCCCAGCTTTTCAAATTCCTTTGCCATTTCCAAACTGTAGGAGTAGCAGTGTACGACACCGCCCAGCTTTTCGGCGTGCATTTCCTTCAATATGGAGTAGGTGTCCTGTGCGGCATCACGGGAGTGGATGACAATGGGCAGCGCCAAAGTATGGGCAAGCTCCAGCTGTCTGTAAAACCAATGTTTCTGTACTTTTCTGTCCACATTATCCCAATAATAATCCAGACCGATTTCGCCGATGGCAAGCACCTTTTCATCCTGCGCCATTTCTTTGATTTTCTCTAAATGTTCTTCATCCAATTCATCGCTGTCGGAGGGATGCACGCCCACCACAGCATAAACATCCGCATGGGTTTTGGCAAGGGCAAGGGAGCGCTCGCTTGTCCGGAGATTGGCGCCGATGTTGACGATTTTGTCAATACCGGCATCTTTAAAATCCCGAAGAAGCTGCTGCCTGTCCTCGTCGAAGGCGGAATCATCCAAGTGTATATGTGTATCAATCATCATGTTAATATCCCAATATAAGACTTTTTATCGAATACAGCAGTAATAAATGGGCAGGATAAAAAAGATAAAAGCAATATTTCATCCGCAGGCGCCCCGGCTGCCCGTTGTAAAAATGAATCGGAATCAGGGCAAGGGGGGCAGGGCTTTGCAAACCGAGAAGCAATAAAGCGCTTGCCGCTGTTCGCCACAGCTTTTGCCGACGTAACAGATAAAAAATCAAAACCAGCAAAACAGCCCAAAAGCTGTAGTCGCTGCGAATAAAGTGGGCAAGCAGGGCTGCCGCAAGCACGGACAAAGCTCTCGCCCATAAAGGAAAGGCTTCCTGCGCAATCAGGTAAAGCATAAGAACGGCAATACAAAAGCTGAATAAAATATTTTGTCCCTCCGGGGAAAATGCAGTCCCGTATACGGCAAGATCAAAGGGGATTTCCGAAAGCAGGGCAAAGATAAAGAGGCGGGAAAAATATTTCCGTATATTCCGGGTATGGATAAAGCCCTCCGCCAGCAAAAAAGCAAAAATCGGAAAGGAGATTCTGCCGATGATGCGCAGCGGCATGTACCAGGAGCCGTAAGCATAGGTCAAAGAAGGAACCTGACCGATGAGCACGGCTCCGATGTGGTCAAGCAGCATGCTGATGAGGGCAATAAGCTTTAACTGATTGCCGCTCATATCAGCGAACCTCGGAGCCGGACTTCATATCCTTTTCCCCGACCATCAAAGCAAGGTTCCCCGTGTCATCCTCGGCGCACAAAATCATACCTTCGGACATCAGCCCCGCAATCTGCTTGGGTTCCAGATTCACCAGTACGGCCACCTTTTTGCCTATCATATCTTCCGGAGCATACCATTGTTTGATGCCGCTGACAATCTGTCTGGTTTGGGAGCCGATTCTCACTTGAGAACAAAGCAGCTTTTTGGATTTCTTCACTTCTTCGCAGGACAATACCTCGCCGATTTGAATTTGTAACCTGGAAAAATCCTCATAGGAAATCAAATCCTTAACCGGGATATCCATAGGTTTTTCTTCCGCATTCGGTGCATCCTCCTGCACAGAAGGATATAAAGCCTCTACTTTTGCCAAAAGAGCTTCCTTATCCAGCCTTGCAAAGAGCATTTCCCCCTCGGCGGCAACCCTGCTGCCCTCCGGAATCAGCCCGAAGCTGGTCATGTCCTGGAAGCTTCGCTTGTCAAGCTGCAGCTGTTTCAGTATCCTTGCAGAGCTTTCCGGCATAAAGCTTTCCAGGAGAGAGGCGCCGATATGCAAAGCTTCCGTCAGGTTATACAGGACGGTCTTCAGCCTTTCGGTTTTGCTCTCATCCTTGGCAAGCACCCAAGGGCAGGTTTCGTCAATATACTTGTTGGAACGCTTGAAAATAGCCCAGATTTCCGTTATGGCATCCGCAACCCGCAGTTCTTCCATTTTTTTGCGGGCATTGGTAAAACTGTTGACGATGGAGTATTTTAAATCCTGGTCAAAGGCGGCATCCTCCGCAGAAAGAGCAATATTCGGATTGGAGAGTACGCCGTTGAAATATTTGTTGTTCATGGAAAGGGTACGGCTGACCAGATTGCCCAATACATTGGCGAGGTCGGAATTATAGCGCTCTGCCATAATTTCCCAGGTAATCACGCCGTCATTGTCAAAAGGCATCTCATGCAGCACAAAATACCTGACCGCATCCACGCCGAAAAAGTCCGCCAAGGTATCCGCATACAGCACATTTCCCTTGGATTTGCTCATTTTCCCGTCGCCCTGCAAAAGCCAGGGATGTCCGAAAACCTGCTTCGGAAGCGGGATATCCAGCGCCATCAAAAAGATAGGCCAGTAAATGGTATGAAAGCGAATGATGTCCTTTCCGATTAAATGCAGGTCGGCGGGCCAGAAGCGCTCATAGAGCTCGCCGTTATTGCCCTCGGCATCATAGCCCAGTCCCGTAATGTAGTTGGTCAGAGCGTCCAGCCATACATAAGTGACGTGCTTCGGCGCAAAGCTGACCGGAATGCCCCAGCTGAAGCTGGTTCTGGAAACACAGAGGTCTTTT
>JBGZHY010000158.1:0-4743 GCA_041848045.1 Lachnospiraceae bacterium | reverse complement strand
TTAACCAAAGAGGTAAGGGACGGCATTTTAAATCATAGAACCAGCGGCAAGCCCAAGACCTTGGAGGGAGCCGTAGTCAGGCTGTCGGATAAAATAGCCTATATCAATCATGACATTGACGATTCCATTCGGGCGAAGATATTTGTGGAGGCGGATCTGCCGGAGGAATATACACAGGTGTTGGGACACAGTGTTCGGGAACGCTTAAATACGCTGATTCGGGATGTTATTTTGCAGTCCTTGGACCAGGCGCAGATCGGGATGTCGGAGGATATTTACAAGGCGATGATGGGTCTGCGCAAATGGATGTTTCAAAATGTCTACTTGAATGAAACGGCGAAATCCCAGGAGGGAAAGGCGCAGAATATGTTAAAGCGCCTGTATGAATACTATATGCAGTACCCCGACAGGCTGCCGCCGGAGTATCGGTATTTTATGGAAAATCGGGGAGAAGCAAGAGAAAGGGTGGTCTGCGATTATATTGCGGGCATGACGGACAGCTATGCCATCCGGCATTTTGCCGGTCTGTTCATACCGACGCAGTGGAAAGTGTAGGTGGCATGTATTTTTCGGATGATATTATAGAGGAAATCAGAACGAGGAATGATATTGTGGATGTCGTTTCCTCCTATGTGAAAATGCAAAAAAGGGGCGGCAATTACATCGGCCTGTGTCCTTTTCATAACGAAAAAACGCCCTCTTTTTCCGTTTCACCGAGCAAGCAGATTTATTATTGCTTCGGCTGTCATCGGGGCGGCAATGTGATTAAATTTGTGATGGACTATGAGAATTTCGGTTTTCAGGAAACCCTGCGTCATTTGGCGGAGCGGGCGGGGATTGCTTTGCCGGAGGAGGAGCCGGACGAAAGGCAGAAAAAGGAAGCGAATATTAAGGAAAGGCTACGGGAAATACACAAAGCGGCTGCCACATATTTTTATTATCAGCTGCACGCCGAACAGGGAAAAAGAGCTAAGGATTATTTCCTGGGAAAGGGACTGAGCGAGCAGACCCTGACCCGCTTCGGTCTCGGCTATGCCGGCAAAAGCGGCAGCGATTTGTATCGTTATTTAAAGTCCAAGGGCTATGACGACGGTATGTTGAAGGAAAGCGGTTTGGTCAGCATCGAGGAAAGGGGGGCGCGGGATAAGTTTTGGAATCGTGCCATGTTTCCGATTTTGGATACCAATAATCGGGTTATTGCCTTTGGCGGCCGCGTTTTGGGAGAGGGAATGCCCAAGTATTTAAATTCGCCGGAAACAAAGCTGTTTGACAAAAGCAAAAGCTTGTATGCCTTGAATTTTGCCAGACAATCGCAAAGGGATTATTTCATCCTTTGTGAGGGCTACATGGATGTGATTGCCCTGCACCAGGCGGGATATACCAATGCCGTGGCTGCCCTGGGCACCGCCTTTACACCGGAGCATGCGCTGTTAATCAAACGTTATGTACAAAAGCTGATCATCAGCTTTGACAGTGATGGGGCCGGCGTAAGTGCGGCGAAACGTGCTCTGCCCATTTTAAAGGAAGCGGGTCTTGGCGTACGGATTTTGAATCTTTTGCCTTATAAGGATCCGGATGAGTTTTTGAAAAACTGCGGAGCCGAGGCCTTGGAGAAGCGGATAGAAGAGGCAAAAAATTCCTTTATCTGGGAAATGGAGCAGCTGCAAAAGCAATATGATTTAAAGGATCCGGAGCAGCAGACCGCCTTTCATCGGGGGATTGCGGAAAGGCTGGCAGATTTTTCTCAGAACCTGGAGCGTGACAATTATACCTTGGCTTTGGCCAGGGAATTGATGATTCCTTATGAAGACTTGAAACAGCTGGTGCAGTCTGTGGCAGGGGGCGTGAGCATTCGCAGAGAAACGGAGAAAGCCAGGGAAGACAGAAGAAAATTCAAAAAGGAAGATCCTCTGATGAAAAGCCAGAGTCTTTTGCTGACATGGATGATAGAAAATCCTTCCTTGATAGAGAAGATTCGGACTTACATAAAGCCGGAGGATTTACAAAACGATTTATACAAGGAATTGCTGGAAAAGATTTACAGCGCCTATGATGAGGGAAAGCTGGAGGCGGCAAGAATCATCGGTGCTTATATAGAGGATGAGGAGAAATGCAAGCTGGTGGCGGCTGTATTCAACAGCAATCTACAGATGGAGGTGTCGGCAGAGGAGAAAAAGCTTGCTATACAGGAGAGTATTTTAAAAATAAAGGATGCCGCCCTGGAGCAAGAAAGTCTTACGGTGACGGATGCCAAGGAACTGATGCGCATTGTCCAGGAGAAACAGGATTTGAAGAAGCTGCAGATTCGCTTAGATTAGGGGGAAGAACTATGACGAGCAAAGGTAGAGAAAAACAAGCGCCGGATGAAATGACAAGGGATTTGGCGAGGGAGGACGTATTTCCGGAGGAGAATGGTACCGAGGAGGAGCTGTCTGAGGAAGTGGAAGAACCGGATGAGCGGCTTTTGGCGGAGGGTATTATGCCGGAGGATGAAAGTCTTCTGGATGAGGACTTTCTGATAGAAGAGCTGGAGAGCATCGAAAAGGAAGAGCTTGATTTGTCCATTCCCGATACGCTGTTTTTGGATGATCCTGTGCGTATGTATTTGAAGGAAATCGGGGAGATACCGCTGCTGAGTACGGAGGATGAGTGCAGGATTGCACTTTTGATGCGCTCCGGGGATTTGCAGCTGGCGGAAAATGCGAAGAATAAGCTGGCGGAATCCAATCTGCGGCTGGTGGTCAGCATTGCCAAGCGCTATATGGGCAGGGGTATGCACCTGTTGGATTTGATCCAGGAGGGAAATATCGGTCTGCTGAAGGCGGTGGATAAGTTCGATTACACCAGAGGCTTTAAATTTTGCCTATGCCCACCGGCTGCTCCCGCCACAGTCCCGTTTCCTCCAAAAAGCTCTCGGAGGCTAAACCCATACGCCGCAAAGCCACCTCCGCCATACCCTCCGGTACCACATCGTAATTGGTATGCATGGCAATATAGGATATATCCCGCTGCAAAAGCGTCAAAAGCTTCCTGCCTCTCTCATCCTCATCCGTCACCCGCCTAAGGGGCGTAAAAATCAAAGGATGATGGGTAATGATCAAATCTGCCGCCTCTTTTTCCGCCGTCTTAAGCAGGGCGGGACTCAAATCCAGACCCAGTATGATACTCTTTACCTCCTTGGTGCTTCTGCCCGCCAAAAGCCCCACATTGTCCCAGTCCATGGCAAGTTCCGCAGGCATCTGCTCCTCCAAAGCCTCCAATATTTCCTTACATTTCATTCAGTATCCCCTCGATTCTTTCCCTCTGCCTGCGTAAAAATGCCTTTCTTGCCAACAGGCGTTCGCTTTCTTCTGCCGAAACCAGGCTTTCTTCTATCTGCAAAATATCTCTTCTTTCTTTTTCTAAATACTGCCGCAGAACGGGATGCTTATGCTCAATCAAATATTTCCCGTATAAATCATAGATTTCTTCTTTTTCCGCAGTCAGCTCTTCCTTAACAAAGGAAGCCGGCCTGCCGGGAAGAACCTGCAATAAAAGATAAAACTTCCCCTCTTCCTGCAGCATATCCTCTCTGGCGATATAATACGCCTTTTCCCGCAAATAGCGCCGCAGCTTCTCCCATTCGGAATGGGGACTTAAGATATATTCCCGTACGCTGCCCCGCAAAGCGGCACCTCGCTTCAAAATATCCACCATCAAATCCGCTCCCATGCCGGCAATCAATATGCTGTCCGCTTCTCCCGCACAAAGCTTTTGCATGCCGTCCGAAAGACGCAGCTGTATTTTATCCTCCAGCCCCTGCTCCCGTATGTTTTTCTGCGCCTTGGACAAAGGCCCCTTACGCAGATCCATGGCAATAGCGGAAGGTATCTTTCCCTCCAGCAAAAGCTGTATCGGAATGAAGGCATGGTCTGTTCCGATGTCCGCCAGGCGGTTCCCCGGCGTTACAAAATCTTTAATCGCCCGCAGGCGCTTTGATAATTTCAAGATTATTCCTCCAAAAAATCCTTCAGTTTGCGGGATTTGCCGGGGTTGCGCAGCTTACGCAGGGACTTCGCCTCAATCTGGCGGATGCGCTCCCTGGTGACGCCGAAAATGCTGCCTACTTCCTCCAAAGTCCTTGCCTTGCCGTCCAACAGCCCGAAGCGCAGTTGCAATACCTGCTGCTCCCTCTCTCCCAACACCTTCAAAGCCTCCAAAAGCTGGTCATGCAGCAAAGTTCCCACCACCAGATCCTCCGGGTCTTTCGCCTGAGCGTCCTGTAAAAAATCCCCCAAATGAGAGTCTTCCTCCTCCCCGATGGGCGCTTCCATGGAAACCGGCTCCTGGGACAGGCGCAAAATATCCCTGACCTTATGCTCCGGCATTTCCACCCGGCTTGCCACCTCCACGATGGAAGGCTCTCTGCCGAACTCCTGCACCAGCTGCCTTTGCATCCGTATCACCCGGTTCATGGTTTCCACCATATGTACCGGTATCCGTATTGTACGGGACTGGTCGGCTATCGCTCTGGTAATGCTCTGGCGTATCCACCATGTGGCATAGGTAGAAAATTTAAAGCCTCTGGTGTAATCAAACTTATCCACCGCCTTCAGCAGACCGATATTTCCCTCCTGAATCAAATCCAACAGGTGCATACCCCTGCCCATATAGCGCTTGGCAATGCTGACCACCAGCCGCAGATTGGATTCCGCCAGCTTATTCTTCGCATTTTCCGCCAGCTGCAAATCCCCGGAGCGCATC
>JBGZHY010000157.1:0-8911 GCA_041848045.1 Lachnospiraceae bacterium | reverse complement strand
GTTTGATACGGGCTTGGATTTGGCGCTTTTGTCGGAGATAGCGGCATATTTCCAGCCGATTCGCGAAAAATATTTGAAAAACGGTGTTTTGAACCCGAAGGTTTTGGGGGTGGATATCAACACCTTGCGCTATCAGGTGCCGGGAGGCATGCTTTCCAACTTAATCAGCCAGCTGAAAGAGGCGGGCAAGGAGGATAAGTATCTGGAGGTTTTGGAGGAAATTCCGAGGGTTCGCAAGGACTTTGGGGAGCCGCCTTTGGTAACGCCGTCTTCCCAGATTGTGGGAACCCAGGCGGTGATGAATGTTTTGTCGGGAGAGCGCTATAAGATTGTACCGAAGGAATCCAAGAAGATTATGTTGGGAGAATTTGGGCAGTCTGTAAAGCCTTTTGAAGAAAAGGTGCAGAAGCTGATTATCGGCGAGGAAAGTCCGATTACCTGCAGACCGGCGGATTTGATTGCGCCGCAGCTGCCGCAGTTTGAACGGGAATGTGCTCCTTGGAAGCAGCAGGATGAGGACGTATTAAGCTACGCTCTTTTCCCGAAGGTGGCACAGGAATTTTTTGCATACAGACAGGCACAGCAGACCCGTATGGACATGAGTAAGGCGGATACGGTAAACAAGGCGTATCCGGTGTAAAGGTAAATTTTTATAAATTGTAAGGAGAGTGTAATGAAATTCACTCTCCTTTATGTTATGATAGGGAGAAACAGCTTAGGAAAAGGAAGAAAAAACATTGAAAAAAATCATCGCAAGGCTGGCTCTACTCAGTCTTTTGGTATGCAGTATAGAAGTGGGCAGCCCGGGAGGGCTTTATTTGCCTTATATTCATATGGAAAGCGCAGCGGCACCGGAGAAGCCCGTCATCAGTTCGGAGGCGGGTATTGTGCTGCGGGCGGACAAGGGAGAGGTTTTGTTCGGGAAAAATGAGAACAAGCGTTATTATCCGGCTTCCATCACCAAGATTCTAACGGCTCTGCTGGTGCTGGAAAAGGCGGATATGGAGGGAAGCTTTACCTTTTCGCAGTCGGCAGTGAGCAATTTGGATACAGGGGCTGTTACCATCGGCGCGGCGGCAGGGGACAAGATGTCTGTACGTGCGGCTTTGTATGCCCTGATGTTAAAATCCGCCAATGAGGTGGCAAACGGGCTGGCGGAGTATACCGCGGGTTCGGAGGCGGAATTTGCCAGACAAATGACGGCCAAGGCAAAGGCTTTGGGGGCAAAGGACAGCAATTTCGTCAATGCCCACGGGCTAAGCAATGCCGCGCATTACACCACGGCCTATGATATGGCCTTGATTACCAAGGCCGCTTTTGAACATGAAGACTTTCTGGAAATTGCAGGCACCACCAATTATACCTTGCCGGCGCTGGGGACAAAGCCTGCGGCGGTCATCAGTATGGGTCATAAGATGATGCATAAGGCGGACAGCCGCTACTATGCGGGGATATTGGGAGGAAAAACCGGATACACCAAAAGCTCCGGCAATACGCTGGTAACCGTTGTGGAAAGAGAGGGTGTGAGGCTGATTGTTGTGGTCTTAAAGAGTACGGGAACCCATTATGCGGATACCAAGGCGCTGCTGGATTACGGCTTTGCGGCGGCGGGGATTTCCGCTAAGAGCAGTTTATCTTCCCAAACGTCATCACAGAGCGAAACGGCGGTGCAGACTGCGGCGCCTGTGTCGGAGGCGGGACCGGGAGCTCAGGCGCTAAAGACGACGGCTCCTTCCCAAAGCGCGGTCAGTACCGATGCGCCGGGCAGTCAAGGAGCGGCGGACAGCTTCAGTACGGCAGGACCGGGGATGGCTTTGTCTTCCGGTAGTTTGCAAAGCGGCTGGGTAGAAGATGCAAAGGGCTGGCGTTATGTAAAGGAGAACAAAAGCTTTGCGGTAAACGAACGTCTGGATATCAACGGATATACCTACTGGTTTGATGCCGATACCTACATGGCAAGCTCCTGGAGAAAGGATGCGAGGGGCTTGTGGTACTGTATGCGGGACAGCGGAGAAATGCGAAAATCACAGTGGATATTGTACAAGGATTTATGGTATTATGTAGGGACGGACGGCGCCATGCTGCAGTCTACAACAACGCCGGACGGCTATAAGGTAAACAGCGACGGAGTGTGGATACAGGAATGAGAAGATTTTTCGGTAAAATCTTAGTCAATACCTTGCTTTTGGGCGGTGCAGCTTTATTCTTGTCGGAATATGAGAAGAATAATCTGCGCCTTGTTTCATATCAAATCAGTGACAGGCGTATTCAAAAGACAAGGAACTTCGTGTTTCTCAGCGATATGCATGATAAGGAGTTCGGACAAAATAATCATGTAATGGTGGAAATGATAAAGAAAGTACAGCCGGATGCGGTTTTAATCGGAGGGGATATGCCTTGTACCAAGGACAGTGTTTCTCTTGAAGCCACACTGAGGCTGTGCGAGGCTCTTTGTCATTTTTTTCCTGTGTATTATGCCAACGGGAACCATGAGCTGCGCATGCAAAAAGCCAGGTACGGAAGGACTTTTGCCCGTTTCCAAAGGGCTTTGGAAGACCTGGGAGTACATTATCTCTCGGACAGAGGAGAGCGTTTTTCGGAGGATATCGCTCTTTACGGTCTGGATATTGAAGAACGTTTTTATCAAAAGCTGCGTTTTGACAGGATGGATGCGGCATACATCAGGGAGCGTTTGGGTGAGCCGGATTCGGCGAGTTATAACATTCTGCTTGCCCATTCGCCCAATTTTTTTGAGGCTTATCAAGGCTGGGGGGCAAATTTGAGTTTGGCGGGGCATTTTCACGGCGGAACCATTCGCCTGCCGGGGGATGTGGGGCTGATGACGCCCCAGCTGCAGTTTTTCAATCGAAATGTTTCCGGCATCAAAAGTCGGGGAGAGGCTAAAATGATTGTGAGCGCCGGCTTAGGTACCCACAGCGTCAATCTTCGTATCGGCAATTATCCGCAGCTTGTCAGCTTGCGCTTAAGCCCGAGAGTTTAGGAGAGAGTATGGAAATCTCATACAAATTGGAAAAGTTTGAGGGTCCTCTGGATCTTTTGCTGCACTTGATTGAGCGGGATAAAATCAATATTTATGATATTCCGATTGCCCATATTACGAAGCAGTATATGGAATACATGGAGCAGTTGGAAAAAGAAGACCTGGAATCATGCTCCGAATTTTTGGTGATGGCAGCCACCTTGATCGATATGAAAGCAAGGCTGCTTCTGCCCGGAGAGGTGGATGAAGAAACGGGAGAGGAAATCGATCCGCGGGCGGAGCTGGTGGAGCGGCTCTTGGAATATAAGCGTTATAAGCAGCTTGCCGCCGAACTGACGAAGCTGGAGGATGCGGCGCAGTTTTTGATGTATAAAGAGCCGGACATCCCCAAGGAGGTTTTGCAGTATCGCAAGCCGGTGGATTTGGATGATTTGCTCAAAGATGTGGACAGAGGGCTTTTACAACGCATTTACGCAGAGGTTCTGGCACGGAAAGAGGAGCGGGTGGATACGGAGCGCTCCAAGTTCGGAACCATTCGGAAAGAGAGGGTCAGCTTGGAGCAAACCCTGCACTCTCTCTTACATTATGCACGAAAACACAGGCGATTTTCTTTTCGTAAGCTTTTGGAGAACAGCCGCTCCAAGACGGAGCTTGTGGTGACATTTTTGGCTGTTCTGGAGCTGATGCGGGTGGGCTGCATCAGCCTGAAGCAGGAGAAATCCTTTGCCGATATGGAAATTGAGGCCGTGGAAGGGGCAGAAAATGAAATGCCGGATCTGTCGGCTTTGGAGGATAAATGATGGAAATATATGCGGAAAATACCGCTTTGGAGAGGCTGGAGCTGGAGCTGGAGGCTATTTTGTTTACCATGGGAAAATCCGTGGAGCTTCGCCAGCTTTGCCTTGCCCTGGAAGCGGAGGAGAAAGAGGTTAAGCAGGCTCTGGGGCTTTTAAGAGAGCGATATGAGAAACACAGCGCTCTCCAGCTGCGGCAGTTGGAGGACAGCTATCAGTTGTGCACAAAGGCGGCATATTTCGACGTGCTGGTGCGAGCCGCAAAAACGCCGAAGAAGCAGATACTGACGGAGGCGGTGCTGGAAACCTTGTCCATCATTGCCTACAAACAGCCGATTACCAAAGCGGAAATCGAGAAAATTCGAGGAGTATCCAGCGAATACAGCGTCAACAAGCTGCTGGAATACGGACTGGTTTACGAAGCAGGCAGACTGGACGCTCCGGGCAGACCCGCTTTGTTTGCCACAACGGAAGAGTTTTTGCGCCGCTTCGGTTTGGACAGCAGACAGAGTCTGCCCTGCGTCAATCCGGTTACGGAGGCGGAAATCGAAAAGGAAGTGGAAGAAGAGCTGAAGGATAGCTTCGGTTTTACGGTGGAGGAGAGGCATGGATAAATTAAAGATAAAAATCAAATATTTTTCGGAAAAAATAGAAAAGCTGTGTTTTATTGCGGGGAAAAGCGACTGGATAGATTTGCGGGCGGCTGCCGATTTTGATTTACGGGCGGGAGAGTATGCCCTGATTCCTCTGGGCATCGGTATGGAGCTGCCGAAAGGCTATGAGGCGCATGTGGTGCCCCGCAGCTCCACCTTTAAGAACTTCGGCATTATACAGACCAATTCTATGGGGGTCATTGATGAAAGCTACTGCGGGGATCACGATGAATGGAAGTTCCCGGTGTATGCGTTGCGGGATACCAGCATTCGTATCAATGACCGGATTTGCCAGTTCCGCATTATGGAGCATCAGCCTGCCTTTGATTTTGTGGAGGTGAACAGCCTGTCGGAAAAGGACAGAGGAGGATTTGGAAGCACTGGAAAGCGCTAAAGGAGGTATAGGGCTGTGGGAAAAAGGAAGAGTATACATCCTTATTTGGCACTGTGTCTGCTTTTATTATGCCTGCTCTGCGGCTGTTTTGCCGAAAAGAAGGAGCAGCTTAATTGCAGTAAGGAAGCGGTGGAGCTGATGGAAGCGGGCGCTTATGCGGAAGCTTTGGAGAAATGGGAAGCATTTTTGACGCTGGATATCAATACCCAAAAGCAGAGGACTAAAGCCCTGTGTGCCGGTGCCTTGTGCCATTTTGCCCTGGAGAATTATGCGGGCTGTATACAAAATTTGCAAAAGGCGGAGTCGGAAGCGGCTTTGGATAATGAGGCTAAAGCTTTGTACATCATTGCCCTGGCAAGGCAGGGAGAGGAGTTGGATAAGGCTTTATCCCTGCTGAAGGAATTACATGGGGCTTCGGAAAGGGGATCGGCATATGAGGAGGCCTTGGATGAATTGCTGATGGCTCTTTTATCCGCCGCTGAAGGAGGAGGCAGCTTGCCGGAGTCCGATTTGCAGTTTTTGGAGGAGTGGAGCAAGGAAGAATATCAAAAGGAAAAAACAGCGGCGGCAGCCAATCGGATGGGCGTTTTTGCCTGTTTATCCGGAGATTATGCCAAGGGGCTGACTTATTTTGAAGAGGCCTCTTCCATGCTGACGGATGAGGAATTTTTGAAGAAGGCCGTTTTATTCAATCAGGCTGCCTGTTACGAGCATCTGCGAGAGCCGGAAAAGGCTTTGGAATTATTTGATACTTATGTCAGTCTGTATGGGGAGGATGAAAGGGTAAAGCATGAGATCCTTTTTTTGCGCTCCCGCCTGCATACACAATAGAAAGAAGAGAATATGTCAGATTTATATAGTACGGAAGAAAAAGAGGAACGTCTGATTCTCGTTCTGGCTGCAACGGGAGATGAGCAGACGGCCGTTTCTTCTTTGGATGAATTAGAGGAGCTTTTGTATACTGCCGGCGGGCGCAGTGTGGGCAGACTGATACAGAACAGAGAAAAACCTCACAATGCCACCTACCTCGGAAAAGGGAAGCTGGAGGAACTAAAGGAATTGATTGCCGAGCTCGGGGCGGACGGCATTGTAACGGATGATGAATTAAGCCCTGCCCAACTGCGGAATATGGAGAGCATTCTGGATACCAAGGTGATTGACAGAACCATGCTGATTTTGGATATTTTTGCGAAGCGTGCCGGCAGCAGTGAGGGGAAAATACAGGTGGAGCTGGCACAGCTGAAATATGCGGCGGCAAGGTTGGTGGGTCTGCGTTCCTCGCTTTCCCGACTGGGAGGCGGTATCGGTACCAGAGGTCCCGGCGAAAAGAAGCTGGAGATGGACAGGCGCGTGATACACGACAGAATCAGTCTGCTGAAGGAGCAGCTGCGGGAAGTGCAAAGACACAGGGAGCAGACCAGAAAGGCAAGGGAAAATGCCGGAAGCTTTATCATTTCCATTGTGGGCTATACCAATGCAGGAAAATCCACTCTGCTTAATACCTTGACGGAGGCTAAGGTGCTTGCGGAGGATAAGCTCTTTGCCACCTTAGATCCCACTACCCGTAAGCTGGTTTTGGAAAGCGGGCAGGAGGTGCTGTTGACGGACACGGTAGGCTTTATTCGGAAGTTGCCCCATCATTTGATCGACGCTTTTCAGTCCACTCTGGAGGAAGCGAAGTATGCGGATTTGATACTGCATGTTGTGGATTTGAGCAATCCGGATGCCGACGCCCATATGCTGGTGGTATACGAAACCTTAAAGAAGCTTTCGGCGATGGATAAGGATATTATTACGGTATATAATAAGGTGGATATATGCTCCGATCAAATCTGCCTGCCCAGGGATTTCCATGCTCTGGACAGTATGAAGATTTCCGCCAAATCCGGAAGGGGGCTTGCAGAGCTGAAGGAGATGATTGAAAGAATCATCCGCAGCCGAAAAATATATCTGGAGAAGGTCTTTTCTTATCAAAATGCCGGAAGAATACAGGATATCCGAAAATACGGAGAGCTGATCAGCGAAGAATACACGGAGCAGGGAATAGCGGTCAAAGCTTATGTGCCCTGCGAATTATATGGAAAATTACAGGAATACGGCAAGGAGGAATAAAAGTGGGAATTGAATATGCAAGTATGCTTTTGGTGGTATTCATGCTTCTCTTCGGTCTGTTTGTGCTGCTGTTGAGCGTCGGGCTTTATTATGTTTCCCGGGGAAAGTTGCTTGTCAAGGCGGGAGAGCCCTGGTGGAAAATACTGATCCCCATATACAGTTCTTACATATTTGCCAAAATCAGCCGCGGGCTGCAATGGTTTTTTTTAAGACTCCTTATTGTTTTATTGTTTATTATTGTGGTGTTTGTTCTTTCTGTCGCTTTAAATGAAGAGCTCTTATCGCTTGCGATAAATATTGCCGTTCTTGTCTTCGGACTGCTGTTGATTGTTTGCCGATACATGAGTCTGCACTGTCTTGCCCGTTCTTTCGGGAAGGATTACAGCTATTCCATCGGTTTGTTCTTTTTTGAGGAAGCCTTTATGCTGGTGCTTGCCTTCGGAAATGCAAAATATTGTTATCCGGAGCGGGGAGAGGATTAGGTTTTTATGAAGCAAAAAGCCTCAACACACAGGTGTTGCCCTGAGTGTTGAGGCTTTTTGACTGATTTTACAGCAGGCGATATATATCGTACAGCAGCTTCTCGCTGTCCTCCCATCCCAGACAAGGATCCGTGATGGATTTTCCATAGCAATACTCGTCAATTTTGCGTGTTCCTTCCACCAGGTAGCTTTCGATCATGACTCCTTTCAGAAATTTATGGATGTCCTCGGAGTGGTTGCGTGAATGAAGAACCTCTTTGACGATGCGGGTTTGCTGCTTATATTGCTTGTTGGAGTTGGCATGATTGGCATCTACAATAATGGCAGGATTTGCCAAAGCCCTCTCCTTATACATTTCGATCACCCGATGCATGTCCTCATAATGGTAATTCGGAATATTGGTGCCGTACTGATCAACGGCGCCCCTTAAAATGGCATGACTGAGAGGATTGCCGTCGCTGATGACCTCCATGCCCCTGTGTATGAACTGATGCTGTTGCTGTGCCGTGTAAACGGCGTTGAGCATAACCGAAAAATCTCCGGAGGTCGGATTTTTCATCCCTACCGGCACATCGCAGACGCTGGAGGTCAGGCGATGCTCCTGGTTTTCGACGGATCTGGCGCCTACGGCGATATAGCTGAGCAAATCGTCCAGGTAAGTCAGATTATCCACATACAGCATTTCATCGGCGGTAAAGAAGCCGGTTTCCTGTATCACCCGCAGATGCATCTTGCGAATGGCGATAATACCCTCATGCATATTCGGTCCTCTTTCCGGATCCGGCTGATGCAAAAGCCCTTTGTATCCGTCGCCGTTGGTACGGGGTTTTCCGGTATAAATGCGCGGTATCAAGAGCATTTTGTCTTTGATGTTTTCCTGTACCTTTGCCAGTCTGTGGACATATTCCAGTACGGAGTCTTCGCTGTCGGCAGAGCAGGGGCCGATCAGTACCAAAAATTTATCGCTTTTACCGGTGAAGATATCCGCCACCTCTTTGTCAAAAGCTTCTTTTGCCTGTGCCAGTTCCTTGCTTAAGGGAAAAAGCCGCTTGATTTCCATCGGCGTAGGCAGTTCTTGTAAATAGTTGATTCCCATATGTATTTTCCTCAATATTTCATTGCAATGTGTCTGTTTTACCCGCTCATTATAGAGTAGAAAGCTTGAAAAAGCAAGGTATGGAAAGGGCAAAAGTGGGGAAGAGAGAGGATATGTTAAAAAGATGCATAAAAGAAGCGAAAATATAGGAAAATAATACAAAATGCAGGATTGTAAAAAATATATTTTTGTGATTAAATAAAAATAAAGAAAAAATAAATGAAAAAGAAAGGAATAGGAGGGGGAAAAAGGTGATATTGACATTATATGATATCAGCGGGATACAAAAGTACATATTTTCCAGCAGCAAGCTAAGAGAGCAGGTAGGAGGCTCCAATATCGTTCATCAGATTTTGTATGAATGTTTGCCGAAGATTTT
>JBGZHY010000156.1:0-2983 GCA_041848045.1 Lachnospiraceae bacterium | reverse complement strand
GTCTTCGATTTTACGGCGCACCGCACCGGAGCCGTTTCGCATTACGTGTGAAAAAGCCTCGTATTCTCCGTGGATGTCGGTAAGAAAGTGCTCCGTTCCCTTGGGCAGGTTTAAGATAGCCTGCAGATTGATCATTTCCGTCGATACATCGGCGATGGTGGGATATAGCCGTGAAAGTGTTTCCAGATAGCGCTGCTCTAATTTTTCCATACAAACCTCCCGTACTGCGGGAAGCACCGGTAAAAGCAGTCCCCGCATTTTGCACTGCAAAACAGTAAACTGTGTCTTCTAAGCCAAGTATATTTCAGGTAATTTGGAATGTCAATACATGAGAAAGAGCCGAGCTTTGCTTATCCTTTCGGTGTATAACAGCAAAAAGAGAGCCGCAGTAAGGGCTCCCTTCATTCGACTATTCCGTTTTTTCTTTTTGTAGGTCCGCAGCCGCCTCGGCAATCTCTTCGACCTGTTCTTCAAGCTTTTCTCCTGCGGATTCCACGGAATCCTCCACCGCTTCCGCTGCATTTTCCATCTGTTCTGCGATATCGTCTTCCGCATATTCCGGCGCCTTGGAAGAGCCTTTTAAATTGACCTTGCCCGCAACCTCCTTAACCTTATCCACAACCATGCCGGACACTTCATTGAAGATACCTTTGGCAGGAGCCGCCATACCTTTGGCTACCTGTGCCGTTTCCTTTGCGGCATTCACCAGCTCGTCGGAATTGGCTTTCAGGCTGGTATACTTGCGTCCGTTTTCAGCGGAGGTGGAAGCTTCGCCTTCCTCGTCTTCAAAATCATGAAAATCATCATCAAGATTCTCATTGAATTTTGTATACTGCCTGATGTAGGTAATCGCCGCAGCCGCTGCACCGGCAAGAACCGCAAGTGTGATGAGTTTTCCAAAAAATTTCTTTGCCATAGTTTTTGCTCCCTCTATTTTATTTTGAAACTTAAAAATGAATAATTACTTAGAATTATAGCACCATATGCTAAAAACATCAATGACATAGCCGGGGAAAGGGGGCATAAAAAAAGTATAAAATGCAAGCGAATTGCAAATTTTCTTGACAAAGTTTCGCTAAGGACTTAGAATTGCAATGTGTTTGCAATTTATAAATATATGGAGGATAGGATGAAAAAATGGATAAAAATGAGTATGGCACTTGTGCTGGCTTTGGCCTTGTCGGCCTGCGCAGGCAGCAATACGGAAACGACAAAAAACACAGGTGAAAGTGCGGCGCTGCAGTCTGCGACAGAGGAGGCAGCCTCAGGAGAGGCAAAGGGAAGCACTGTTAAGCATTTGAATATTGCCAGCAGCTTTGCCTATCCGAGTCTGGATACGCATAAGGAATATTATGGCTGGTACACCAATATTTACGGGGTGAGCCAGACCCTGTTTCGTATAGACGAGAACATGCAGCTGCAGCCCCTTTTGGCAAAGGAGGCCAAGACGGAGGGGCAGAGTACCACCATTTACCTGCGGGATGATGTGGTATTCTCCAACGGCAATCCTTTGACGGCAGATATGGTGGTGCGCAATCTGCAGAGAGCGGCACAGGTGAACAGCCGCTTTGCCTATTTGGGAGATTTTACGATGGAGGCCTTGGACGAAAAGAGCCTGCGCATTGATACGCCGGATGTTTATCCGACCTTGCTGAATGATTTGGCAAGCCCGGAACTGGGGATTTTGGATCTGGACGGGACAAAGGATTTCGATGCCGCACCGATTGGAACGGGCCCTTTTGTGGTAGGGGAGTTTATACCGGATTCGGATGTGACGGTAGTAAAAAATGCAAACTACTGGGAGGGAGAAGTTCGCTTAGACAGCGCAAAATTTATCTATTTAAAGGATGAGGATGCAAGGCTTTTAGCTATGCAAAACAAAGAAGTGGACGTTTATGTGGGCGCCAATGCGGCGGCACTGGAGATTTTTGCCCTGGAGCCGGATACTTATGAAATCCACAGTACGGCGTCTACCAGACTGAATTTTTATATTTTAAACGAAAATACCTTGGATGCCGATGTGCGCCGGGCGGTGAATATGGCGGTAGATAAGCAGGCCCTGCAAAGCTTTTTGGGCTCCGGTATGCGTCCGACAGAGGGACCGTTTTCCGACACGGCTGCCTATGGAAAGGCTAAGGCGGCGGCATTTGACCCCGCGCAGGCGCAGAAGCTTTTGGAAGAGGCAAATTATGTAAAGAATGCCGAGGGGATTTATGAAAAAGACGGGAAGGCTCTTCGCCTGCAGATTGCCTATTACCATGCAAGAGGATTGGATACCATAGCTACTCTGCTGCATGAACAGCTTTTGGCGGTAGGCATTGATTCTGAACTGAAGGTCTATGAGGATCCGGATTCCACCTATATTGCAAGCGGTGATTTTGACATTGCCCTGTACAGCATGATTGCGGATAAGCTGGGGGATCCTTATTACTTTATTCACTCCACCCTAAAAGAAGGCGCTTATTTTGATGTGGGCGGTTTTGATTCTGCGGAAGCGGAGGCTTTAATCGAAAAGCTGCGGGTGGAAAAAGACGCGACAAAAAGGGCGGAGCTTGCCAATGCGATTGTACAGCTTGCCATTGACGATAACGCCTTCCATTATTTGTTGCTGTTTAACAAAATAACGGTGGTGAGAAAGGGCGTCAGCCATTATGCGGAGGATCTGCCTTTTGATTTTTACGCTTTGCAGGCTGATACGGACATACAATAAGAATGGGCTCTTATATTTTAAAGCGTTTATTGGGCTTGATACCGATTATGTGGGGACTTAGCCTTATCGTGTTTCTGACGATATATTTGGCACCGGGTGATGCGGCGTCCAAGCTTTTGCTTTCTCAGGGTATTGCCGTGGAGCAGGAGGTCATTGCCGGTTTGCGGGAGGAAATGGGACTGCATCGTTCTTTCCCGGCGCAGTACGGGGACTGGCTTTTGGCAGTGCTGCGGGGCGATTTGGGTTTATCCTTCCGAGATGGGAAGCCGGTAC
>JBGZHY010000155.1:0-8552 GCA_041848045.1 Lachnospiraceae bacterium | reverse complement strand
GCTCATCGGTATAAACGGTCTGTATTCTGTTTCTGGTTGTCTGGGGCTTATGACTGGTAATGGCAATCTTCTGGCCGATGAGATGATTCATCAAGGTTGATTTCCCCACATTCGGTCTGCCGATTAAGGCCACAAAACCTGATTTTTTATTTTCCATTTTCCCCTAATCCTTATATAAAGCTTCTATGCTTTCATAATATTCCTTGTTCTGTCTGATTTTTTCCTCGTTTCCGATGCTGACGTCGGAAGCATTTTGTAAAGCCTCTTCCAGAAGTTTCGCCAAAGCACGAATATCCTCCGGCTGCGCCCCCAAGATTTCCGCCCTTTCTTTTGCCAGCATATCATTGTCTATGCCGGACATATAAGCGGACAGAGCTCGCAGTCCCTTTGCCGACGGTGTAAGCGGCGTATCCAGCTCGCTGATGGCACCGATAACCAATTTGCGCATACCCAGTTCATCCGTATCGAAGCTTCGTACAAAGTCCGGCAGTCCCTCATAAACCCGACAGGTCTGCCCCACATGAGGATCTCTGTAAGAGCTGAGGCTCACACTGCCTGCACGTCCAAAGGAAGACATTGCCCCGTAAGCGCCTCCCTGCACACGAATCCGGTTCCACAGATAGTCATAGCTGAGCAGAACCTTCAGGATCTTAAAGGCTCCGCTGTAAGTCCCTCCGCTTTTCCGGTAATTTCCGCATCGAGCCACATAGTTAACCATGGAAGCGCTGGTATAGGCTTCCTTTGCCCGTCCCGGCACAAAGACAAAGCCCTCTCCTCTGTCTGCCGTAACAGGCAAAATCTGCAACCGCTTTCCGACACTGCTTCGGAAGCTCTCGTAATCTTCTTTGCTTCCCGTAAAATGCAGACTTAAATTGTCCAAGGTAAAACAGCGTTCTATCAGACTGCCCAGCATCCTTTGCAAATCCTCCGCCTTTGCCTCAACATCAAGAGAAAGCTCCTCCAGGAAACGATAATAGGAAATTCCCCGCGTCCATTCGGCAAACAGGCTGTCCTTGGAAAGATAGGAAGCCGCTCTGGTCACCGCACTGATATGACCTGCACTCAGCAGCTTGGATTTGTGCTCCGTCTTCAGCTCCAGTATAATATCCTTCAAGCGTTTGGTATTGCGAATATCCGAATCCAGCAAAACATGAATGCCTATTTCCATTGCCCGGTCTATATGCGCCGAAAGCACCTTGGTATTCAGGGTAAAGGCAAACTTCGCTTTTTCCGGCTCCAGGGCGTCGCCATAGCTTTCCGCCCCGAAGCCCAAACCTCCCGTATGCAGATTGATACAGGTGTTTAATTCGGTATAGCTGTACCGGTCGGTATCCACATAAGCCAAAATTTCCTTCAACAAGGCCAGATAAGGCAGCTCTTCCGGCTGTAAGAAATCGGTATGGAACAAAAATTTGATATAGGAAATACCGGAAGTATGCTCTTGTACATAAATCACCGGAACTTCCCGCTCTCCCACGCAAAGTCTGTCCTCTGTATAGAAGATTTTCTCCGCCTCCTGCTTGATTTCCTCCCGCTTTAAAACCGGCAAAACCGCAAGATCTTCCTTTGTATTTTCCTCCTGCTGATAAGCCTTTAAAGCCAGGGTTTTATCCATGATTTCCTGAATCTCTTCCGTCGTCATGGCTGCTTTTTTCTTTGCCAGCTCCTCCTTTAAGTCCGCGTCTTTCTGCGCTGCCAAGCCTTTCTGCGGATAAAGCGCCAAGTCCAGAGTAAAAGGATTGTCAAGGAGCAACTCCTGTATCAGCTGTTCAAAATACCCCTCTTCCACCGCTTGCCGCAGACCGGAAAAAATACGGTTGTAACGCAGATGCATACAAGGATCCGCATCATAAAGCCATGAATCAAAGGTTTCCAAGCCGTAAATCAGTCCTCTCGGATAATGTCCGAAATCCGCTTCTCTCGCCCTGAACTCCGATATATTGATGGCTGCCAGCAGAGCCTCCTTATCCATTCCCTCCTCAACCTGTCTGCGCAGGGTTCGGTAGACCAATTCTTTAAACTCTTCCCTTTGCTTTTCCTCGGCATTCTTGGCAATCACGGAAAAATAAGGATATGCAATACCGTGCTCATAGCCTCCCATACAATCCTGTCCGATGCCCGCCTCCTGTAGCGCCTCTCGCAAAACGGCTCCCGGCGCATCCAAGAGCAGGTACGATAAAATCTTTAAGGCCGCCGCCTTAAGAGGCTCAAGCTCTCCGCCCACCACAGTATGCAGGGAGAGGTAGCTGGCATTTTCCAGGCTTTCTTCCTCCAAAACCGGATAATGCATGGTCATGCTTTGAGGCGCTTTAAAGACCTGCACCGGTCGAATGGCGGAATCCACATCCTTATACTCGAAATCCTGCAGATATTCCTTATCGATAAAATCCAAGGTTTCCGCCATATCCATATTCCCGTATAAATAAATAAAGGAATTGGACGGATGGTAGTAACGTGTATGAAAATCCAGAAAGCTTTCATAGCTCAAGGAAGGAATACAGTCCGGGTCACCGCCGGATTCCTCTCCGTAGGCATGCCCCGAAAACAGACCCTTGCTGACGGCTCTTTCCAAAACAGCGTCTGCCGAAGAAAAAGCTCCTTTCATCTCGTTGTAGACAACCCCGTTGATTTTTAACTCATCTTCCGCCTTGTACAGCTCATAATGCCAGCCTTCCTGCAAAAATATCTTTTCTTCCTGATGCACCCTCGGGTACAGCACCGCATCCAGATAGACGTCCATCAAATTTCTAAAATCCTTGTCGTTGCAGGATGCTACCGGATATAAGGTTTTGTCCATATAGGTCATGGCATTCAAAAAGGTATTCAAAGAACCCTTCACCAGTTCCACAAAAGGATCCTTCAGCGGAAACTTTCTGGAACCGCACAAAACCGAATGCTCCAATATATGCGCCACACCGGTGGAATCTATACTGGGCGTGCGAAAGCCTATGGTAAACACCTTATTCTCATCTTCGCAGGGCAGCAACAGAATACGTGCTTTATTCTTTTTATGCTCCAGCTGCACTGCCCAAAGCTCCAGCTCCTCTATATAGCTTTCGCCGACAAAGCGGTAAGACTGCAGTTCCTTGAGCTTCTGTAATTGTTTTTCTTGCTTGTTTGTGTTCATGATATGTACCCCATAAATTTCTCTTTTAATATGGCAAGGCATTCCCGCAAATACATATTCAACATATTTCGGGGATCCGAATCGGCGCTCAGCATATAAAACTCACCCAAATCGGCTTTTTGCGCCAGGAGCATACTGCGGTAGGTATGAAAATCGCTGGTAATGATGCCGATTCTCTGGGGTCTTTCCTCTGCGTAAAGGACCCTGCCCTGTATTATATTTTTTTTCAAGGGATTTTCTCTGCGTCTGTCCCTTGTTTCTTTCATAATCAGCGCCTGTGAATACAGGATATTTTCTCTTGTGTTCCGAGATTGTATTTCCAATAAAAGCCGCTCTGCCGGAACACCGATGTTCATCAGATAGGCTGCCATGACCTCCGCTTCCGAAATACTCTGTCCCGCCGATACGCCGCCGGACAGAACCAAAACCGCGCTTTCATTGGCATCCAGATACTCCTTTGCCTTATCCAGCCTGGCAATCAGGGTTTTCCCCGCCAGCTCTTTCTTATCCAGCTTGGAGCCCAGTACCAATACATAATCCAAATGCGGCTCCACCTGTTTGTTCACATGCATAAAAATCAAAGCTCCGGTAATAACAAAAACAAGAATCCCCAGCGCCAGACAGACATGCAAAGAAACAATCAGGCTTAAAGGAATTCTTTTCGGATATTTAAGATATTGTTTTGTCAGAAGGTATAGCAAAAAAAGAGCAAGGGAAAGAAGGAGCCATATATGCTTGAACCCGTCTGCCGTGCCGACAAACAAAAGCATGAACCAATATATAAAGGCCGCCGCCGCCATAATCAGTACCGCCAACATCTCCCTTTCCCTCCTTTTTATTCTTTGCTCTCCACTCTCAATATATCTCCCGGCTCCGCTTCTCCACCCTCTATGTCCACCATAAGCCTCTGTTTCGGATGTGGCGCGCTTTCTTGCGCATCGCCCTTTTCATCCAAAATCGCTTCTACCTCTACGGCAATATTTTCACCGTTTTTTTTCATCAGTTCGATGATATCTCCCCGACTGAATTTATTCTTCTGCTCCAAAAACAAACGCTGCCTGCCTTCTCCGAGGAGGGCACAGGATTCCACGGTTCCCAGGTAAATATAATTTCTCACATAGGTGTTGTTGTCATAAATCTGGGTATCCTCATCCGCTTTTCCGAAGAAAAATCCGGTGGTAAACTCCCGGTAGGTACATTTTCCGATTTCTTCCTTGTACCATTCCATATTTCGGGCATATACCTGCGGATCCTGCAAATAATCGTCTATGGCCTTTCTGTACGTGCGTGCAACCGTAGCCACATACAGAGCCGTTTTCATCCGTCCTTCAATTTTAAAGCTGTCTATACCTGCTTCTATCAGGGCGGGTATATGTTCTATCATACACAAATCTTTGGAGTTGAAAATATAGGTACCCCGCTCATTTTCATACACCGGCATATACTGTCCCGGGCGGCTCTCTTCTACAATGCTGTACTTCCAGCGGCAAGGGTGGGTGCAGGCTCCCCGATTGGCGTCCCGGCTTGCCATATAATTGCTTAACAGGCAACGTCCCGAATACGCCATACACATGGCGCCGTGCACAAAGCTTTCTATTTCCATTTCCTCCGGTATCTGTGCCCGAATATGGCGAATCTCCTCCAGGGACAGCTCTCTGGCTGTCACCACCCTCTTGGCGCCCAAACTCCACCAGAAGCGATAGGTCGCATAGTTGGTATTATTGGCCTGGGTGGAAATATGCAGTTCCATCTCCGGCATAAGTTCTTTGGCAATGGCAAAAAGCCCCGGGTCGGATACAATGACCGCATCCGGACGAAGGGCTGCCAGCTCCGCAAAATACAGCTTTGCTTTATCCAAATCATCGTTGTGCGCCAAGATATTGGCGGTCACATAAACCTTCTTTCCCCTTTCATGGGCATAAGCGATTCCCTGCTCCATTTCGGTGCTGCCGAAATTTTTGGCTTTTGCCCGCAGGCTGAAGGTTTCTCCGCCGATATACACCGCATCTGCACCATAATCAACGGCTGTTTTCAATACCTCCAAGCTGCCGGCAGGTATCAAAAGTTCTGTTTTCCTCTTCATGCTTTCTCCTCAATACGCTAAAAGCCACCCCGTCCCCCGTCGGTAAAATGCCGGTGCGAAGCTCCGCATCGTGACTTAAGCTGTGCAGATACTCCCGTAGGCGCTGATGTATGGTTCTGTCACGCCTTTCGATGACGAAGCGGCTTTCTATGATGCTGCCCTCTTGTAAAATATTATCCGAAAAAAGAACAGCTCCCTCCTCCATTAAGGATTTTATCAGAGGGAGCCACTTAATATACTGTGCCTTGGCAGCATCCATTAAAATAAAATCAAAGCTTTGTCCGCTTTCTGCGAGGGCTTGCAGATGTTCACTCGCCTCTCCTTCCAGCAGAACGATTCTGTCCCGATATATACTGTTTGCAAAATTGCGTTTTGCCTCTGTAATACGGCTAGGAAACTTTTCAATGGTGGTAATCCGGGCGCTGCCCGCCTCCGCCATCACAAGGGTGGAATACCCCACCGCCGTTCCGACTTCCAGAATGTGTCGAAAATCCCGCACAGCCAGCAAGGCCTTTAAAAAGGCTTCGCTGCTGCGCTTGATAATCGGTACTCCATCCCGTAAAGCCTCCTGACGAATCTTTTCCGTATAGGGGCTGTTTTCCCCCGACAAAAGCTCGATATACTCGTTCAGTCTGTTGCTGATGATCATTCCTGTTCTTTCCCGCTTTCCGGACCCGCCGCCAGAATCTTTAAAATTTCTCTGGTATTGTATCCTTGCTCTATCTGATAGGATCCCGACTGTAAATCATAATCAAAAAATCCCGCCTGTATGACAAAGATCAGCTTATCATCAATCAGGGCCTTCTCATACAAAAGCTCCGATATGTCATAAACGGACATGGTTTCGGATATGACAAGGGGGATGACATTGCCGTTTCCCGTCCCTGCCTCCTGATAAAAAATATGATAGCCGAAATGATATGCCATAAAGGTTCCTCTGACCAAAAGCAGCACAATCAGAGCATATACCATCAACCTAAAAGAAACGAATATCACCGTTGTCGTCAGTTTATTGACTGCGCTCGCAAGTTTGCTCATACTCCATCCTTATACTTCCATAATAATTGGCAATATTACCGGATTCCTCTTCATTCTCTTCCAAAGGAAGCTGCTTAAAACCTCCCTGATTTCATTCTTCATCTTCGACCAGTCTGAAACTCTGGCATTGAGCAGGGCACGGGTTGTTTCTCTCACCACTGCGGCTGCCTCCTCCATCAGGTCCTCCGACTCCCGCACATATACAAAGCCCCGAGAAACAATGTCCGGTCCGGATAAAAGCTGATTGCTTCCTTTCTCCAAAGATAAAGCCACTATTATAATACCATTTTGTGCCAGACTTTGTCTATCTCTCAACACAATGTTTCCGACATCTCCTACACCAAGTCCGTCCACAAAAATGCCGCCAGCCTCTACACGACCGTTGGTCTTACACTCATCCTGGGACAATTCCACCACATCACCGGACTGCATGATGATGACGTTATCCCGCTTCATCCCCATGGCAACAGCCAAATCGGATTGCGCCATACGGTGCCTAAATTCCCCGTGAATCGGCAGGGAAAACTTCGGATGCAAAAGGGCATACATCAGCTTAATCTCTTCCTGGCAGGCATGGCCCGACACATGGGCATCCTCAAAAATAACCTTTGCTCCCCTGATGGAAAGCTCATTGATTACCTTATACACCGCCTTTTCATTTCCCGGTATCGGCGTAGAGCTCATGATAACCGTATCTCCCGGCATAATGCTGACTTTTCTGTGGGTGGAATTTGCCATACGGGAAAGCGCCGCCATGGACTCTCCCTGACTTCCCGTCGTAATGAGAACCGTTTTTTCCGGCGGATAATCCTTTAAGTGGTCGATGTCAATCAAGGTTCCCTCCGGTACCTTAATATAACCCAATTCATTCGCCACACCGATGACATTGACCATGCTCCTGCCCTCAATCACAACCTTTCTGTCATAACGGTATGCCGTGTCGATAATCTGCTGCACCCTGTCCACATTGGAGGCAAAGGTTGCCACGATGATGCGGCGATTGCGATATTCCGAAAAAGTCAGGTCAAAGGTACGACCCACGGTCCGCTCCGATAAGGTAAGCCCCGGTTTGGTTGCATTGGTGGATTCGCAGATCAGCGCCAGACAGCCCTGCTTTCCGATTTCCGCCATACGTTGTAAATCTGCCGGCTCTCCGTAAATCGGCGTATAGTCAATCTTAAAATCCCCCGTGTGGAAAATCGTTCCCACCGGCGTAAAGATGGCCAAAGAGGAAGCATCCTGTATGGAGTGATTCGTCCGGATAAACTCCACCTTAAAGTCCCCTAAGCTGACGGTATCTCCATGCTTGACCAGCATCAGCTTCGCCGTTTTTTCCAAGCCGTGCTCCTTTAATTTTCTCTCAATTAACGCCAAAGTCAGCTTTGTACCGTATACCGGCACATTCAGCTGCTTTAATACGTAAGGAAGGGCGCCGATATGATCCTCGTGACCGTGGGTAATGACAAAGCCCTTTACCTTGGAAAAATTATCCTTCAGATAGCTGATATCCGGTATCACCAGATCTATGCCCAGCATATCCTCGCTGGGGAATGCCAGACCGCAGTCCACTACGATAATGCTTTCATCGTATTCAAAAGCGGTAATATTCATACCGATTTGTTCCAGACCGCCAAGAGGGATCACCTTAACCTTCTTGGCATTCTTTCCTTTGGAACGGGACTTCTTCACCCTGCCTTCCGTTTCTTTTAAAATGCTGATAACCTGTTCCTCCAAAGAAGGCAGGAAAGGAATCGAAAAGCCCTCTTCTTTTTTGGCATTCTTTTTGGACTTTTTACTCTCCTGCTTCTGCTCCGGCTGGCTTTTCGGCTCCTGCTGCTTTCTGTTTCTGGTCTGTCTTATGACTGTCTTACGACCCTCCGTCGCTTTTATCTCCGCAGCCGCTTCCGGCAGCGCCTCTGTGCGGGGCTCCTCTTTCTTATTGGCTTCCTTCTTGCTTTCCTTCCTGCTCTGTTTCTTTACCTGCACAGCCTCCTCTTTGTTTTCCAGATTCTGTGACTGCTTTCCTAAATTTTTAATCCTGCTTAAAGGATTCTCTTTTTTGTTAAACAAATTAAACTCCTCTCTTTTATTCTTCCGTATTCATCAGTTCTTCAAATATTTGCAGCAATGCCTCTTCCTCTCTTTCATCCTTCAACAAGGCATAATTTGCATAATCATCCGTAGGCTCGGACTCATCCCGTAAAATCAGCACTTCCTGTTTTGCGTTTTCTACCAAAATATAATGTTTTCCCTGAAACTGTGTTTCCTCCACAATGGAAAATGCTTCTTCTTTACCTGTGTCAT
>JBGZHY010000154.1:0-4142 GCA_041848045.1 Lachnospiraceae bacterium | reverse complement strand
TCTTCCAACTTTGTCAATCCCAGCGGCTTAAATGATGAAAATCACTACACCAGCGCCTATGACTTTGCTTTGATTTCCGCAGAAGCCTTCAAGAACCCCACTTTAACCGAAATCGCCGGCAAACGTTACTATCAGCTGCCGCCCTCCCGACATAATCCCGAGGGGCTTACGGTATATGTACACCATGCCATGCTGCGCAAAAACAGCAGCAACTTTTATGAATATGCCAAGGCGGGCAAGACCGGTTACACCAGCAGCGCCGGTAACACCCTGGTAACCTATGCCGTGCAAGGAGATATGCACCTGATTACCGTGGTGCTGGGCAGCCAGCAGACCCATTATCCCGATACCCGTACTCTTATGGAATTCGGCTTTCAGCATTTTAAAAGTATTTCTTTACGCAATACCGCCTTGGATTATCAGAAGTTGATTACGGATATGCAGCTGGTAGGGAGCGATTCCACCTTAAAGGATCTCATCTATTTAGATAAGACGCGCTACCTTACCCTGCCAAAAACCGCCGGTCTGGAAGAAGCAAGCCCTCAGTTGTCCTATGAACTGGATGCGGGAGCACCTGCCACTGCCTTGGCGGTCATTCACTACACCCTGGGCGATCGCTCCATCGGCAAAACCTATCTGTGCAGCGATAGGCTCGCCTCCGGAAATTTGCCCCTCGCCAGCGCCTCGCAAGAGGAAGCCATATCGGCAACGGCCAGTGACACAAGCCCTTCCTTTATGGATAGCCTGTCCCGCAGCATACAAAAGCTCCGGCAAAATATCCTGCTTTTGGCCCTGTTACTTGTCGCGGCTTTGCTTGCGCTCATCTTCCTGATCCTTTGGATTTTGCGCCTGCACTCACGAAGAAAAAGCGCCCGCTATCTGGAAAAAATACGCAGCCGCAGAAGAGGTGAAAACTCTTTGGAACAGCCTGTCAAGGATGAGCTGTCTATTGATTTTCCCAAGACGCCTGCCGATTATGTTCGGGATATGCGCAGCCGCAAAAGAAAGCGTTGAAAGGCATACACCATGAAAACCTACATTGTACTGGATTTGGAATGGAATCAGGCACCGGAAGGAAAATCCGGAACCGTTCCTGAAATTCCCTTTGAAATTATTGAAATCGGCGCCTGCAAATTGAATGAAGATTTGCAGATCATCGACAGCTTTCACAAAATCATCAAGCCGAAGGTCTATAAAAAAATGCACTTCAAGGTGCATGAGGTTATCCAAACCGGTATTGAGGATTTACGAAAACAGGGCGAACCCTTTCGAAGTGCCGCCGAGGCTTTTTTAGCCTGGTGCTTCTCTTCAGGCGAAACACCGATTTTTTGTTCCTGGGGAAATATGGATTTGACTGAGCTGCAGAGAAATATGCAGTATTATAACATTCCGAATCCTTTTCCCAGCCCGCTTTTATACTATGATATTCAAAAGCTTTATAACATTATACACAAAAGCGGCGGCAGCGGCGTCAATAAGCTTCCTTTGGATAAGGTATGTAAAGATCTGGGTATTCAAAGTTCCAGACCCTTTCACCACGCTCCGGACGATGCACACTATACCGCGCTGGTTATGCAAAGCATTGATTTTAAGAGCGTCAGTGCCTATCTGTCCTTGGACTACTTTGACCCTCCCCGCAGCAAGGAAGAAGAAATCTATCTGGTGTTTCCGGACTATTCCAAATACGTATCCTCCACCTTTTCCCAAAAGGAGGATATCCTGAAAAACAAAACGGTATCGGATGTCATCTGCTACCGCTGTAAGCGTATGCTGCGCAAGAAAATCTCATGGTTTTCTTCCAATCAAAAGACCTATTACGCTCTTTCTCTCTGTCCGGAGCACGGATTTTTACAAGCCAAAATCCGCATCAAAAGTACCTGTGACAAACAGTATTTTGCCATCAAGACCATTAAACTGGTGGATGCCGAAGCCGCCAAATCTCTTGGCAGCAAACGGGATGAAGCCAGAAAAAAACGCCGTGAAAAAAATAAAGCCAAAAAAAGCAGATAAATATCCGCAGCTATACCTTCTTCGGAAGCGTATGGCTGTTTTTGATCAGTAAATCCTCCAGCCTTTTCTCAATGGCGGCATCTTCGCTCTCTTCTTCTCTTTTCTCCTGTAGATCCGATAAGCTCAACTGCACAAAGCCCTCCTCATCAAAATTGGAAACACTGACACCGATCAGACGTATGGCGCCATGCTCAATATTATCCAGGAGCTTGGAGGCGATTTTATAAATCTCACTTGTCCTCTCACAGGCTCTGCCGCTTTTGGCACGTGTAATGGTATGCATATTGGCATAGGAAACTTTCAAGCTGACCGTCTTTGCCCGTTTTTGTTTCTTTTGCAACTTCTGCGCCACCTCATGGGACAAAAGCAAAAGGCTGTCTTTCAAATAGTCAATATCAATGACATCCTCCTGAAAAGTATGCTCTCTGCCTATCGATTTGGCACCGTTTTCATCATAAGGAAGCACCTGACGCTCATCCAAGCCCTTTGCCATCCTGACAATGTACTCTCCTTGTTTTTTAAAGATTTGCAGCAGGTTCGCTTCAAAAGTATAGATATCTCTGACGGTATGAATCCCCAGGCTGTGCAGTTTTGCCTCTGTTCGTCTGCCCACACCGTGGAGCACGGACACCGGCCTGTCTATAATCAGTTCCTGTAATTCCTGTCGATTGCGAATACCGAATAAACCCAAGGGCTTTTTCTCCTCACTGGATAATTTTGCACTCATCAGTGAGTAACCTACCCCCACCGAGCAGCCCAGACGCAGCTCCCGCAGGGTTCTGCTCTGAATCTGTCTTGCCAATTCCATAGCCTCGCCAAAATCCGCAAGTTTTTCGCTCACATCCAAGTATGCCTCATCCAAAGAGATTCTTTCTATACAGTCGCTGTAATCGCTCCATATCCGATACAGCTCGGCGGATACCTTGCGATATTTTGTAAAATTCGGATGCATATAGACGGCTCCGGGACAGCGATTATAGGCTTCTTTGATATTCATGGCGGAACGTATGCCGTACTTCCGCGCTTTGTAGTTGCAGGTCGCTACCACCCCCCGCTCACTTGGCAGGGCGCCGATAACCAGTGCTTTGTCCTTAAGCCTAGGGTCATCCCGCATCTCCACCGCCGCATAAAAGGCATCCATATCAATATGCAGAATCAGTTGTTCTCTCATTTTGCGCCACCATCAAGGTATTTTTTCCGTTTAGCAAACGGCTTCCGGCTGTTTCATTAAGCTTGAAAACGCCTCTGCCATAAAAATTTGTTTCCATTGCATAAATCATCCCATTTGTTTTACTTCCATACAACGCTCCAAAAAGTCCCTCTATTACCTTGTAGGATAATCAGGAAGTTAATGTTCACCGCTATCGTGGCTCAATTGTATCACTTTTGCCGGATTTTGTCATTTACTCAATCCGAACACCTCCAAGCAGAAAGATTTTATGCCGCTTCCTTACCTGCATCCGCGCCTTTTACCAAAAGACGGATAAATAAAAAGGCGGCAGCCTGAGCCGTCGCCTTACACACCGTTTACGCTATCCTAATCCTCCAAAGGGCAGATTTCCGCCATCACATCCTGCACCCGTTCCAGCCCCTTGGCTCTGTAAGCATTTGCGCCCGCAAAAAGCAGGGCATTGTCCGTATCCCCTTTTGCCGCTTTGATTAAGGCATCCGTGATACAATAGGGAATCGTCTTGATGTCGCATTTGTTTAGGCACTGATAACACTTCTTGATTTCCGGTCTTTTCCTCTTTACCTCCATCAAAAATGTATTGTCAATCGCCCTGCCGGGCAGACCCACAGGCGATTTGGTAATCTTAATATCCTCCTGCCTTGCCTGTATGTAGGCCTCCTTATAATAATCCGGCGCATCACATTCCACGCAAGTGACAAAGCGGGTTCCCATCTGTACGCCCTGCGCCCCCAAATCAAGCACGTGCAGGAAATCCTCTCTGGTATAAATACCGCCTGCCACAATCAAAGGAATCCGCTTGCCGAATTTTTCCTCATATTCCTGCAAAGTATGAAGAATCTCCTTGATTTCCGCATCAAACAAATCTCGACGGTAGCTCTGCCCCTCCATCGCTCCATAGTAAGACAGCTCCTCCAAGCTAAAGCCCAGATGCCCACCCGCC
>JBGZHY010000153.1:0-3178 GCA_041848045.1 Lachnospiraceae bacterium | reverse complement strand
TTTACAGCTGTGTTTTTGTGCACTTTTTCAGAAGCAAGGAAGAGCCGGAATATATGCTTTTACTTCTGTCTGTCCAAATCACCGTATAACAAATCAAAGGGCTGCCGCCTTCCCGCAGCAACCCTCTCTTCATCCTACTTTGTCGTATAGACATAAATCGCTTTCAGCACATACATTCCCGCCTTGGCGCCCTGGTCTTCCACACCCTTTGCCTTAGCTTTGTGCACCGCCGCCTTACCGAATTTCGGTTCCATATGCTTCGTTGCCTCTAAGCCTGCCTGCGCTCCTTCGTAAGCCTTCAATGCCGCTTCGGCAAAAGAAAGCTCCGGATTTTCCTGCAGCGCCGCCTCCGCAAAAGCCGCCCCTTTATCTATGCTGTCCAGCACCGTTCTGTCCCCCGGTGCACATTTTCCCCGAAGTACAATGCCTTCCGCATAGCCTCTTAAAAAGCGCACATAAGCCGCAGCATCAAGATCCTTTACATCCCCTATCGCCTTTCCGCCGCTCATCAGTCCGCTGCCCATCAAAAAACCCATCGTAGAGGGAATTACGGAAGAAAGGCGCATGCCGCATTTGGAGATAAGTTTTCCAAGGCTCTCTTCCTGCAAACCGGCAATAAAAGCGGGCAGTTCCCCAAAACCCTTCTTCATGGTCAGCCCCAGGTCACCGTCGCCCATCATGGCATCCATCTCGCACAACTCCTCCTGCCTGTCTGCCATCATATCCGCTATTTCCTGAAACAAATCCTGCAGCTTTTCTCTCCTAAGTATTTCCATCATTGCACCGCCTATCCCTTGACAAAGGGGGTGGATACCGGATAATCCATCCACTCCTTCAACTCCTCATCCAATCTGCAGATACTGATGGAGGCTCCCGCCATTTCCATCGAAGTAGCGTACTCGCCTACAAGGGTTTTATAGATTTTAATGCCTTTCTCCTCCAGCAGGCTGTGCACGTCGGAAGAAAGAATATATAATTCCTCCAAAGAGCTTGCCCCCAGCCCGTTAATCAAAAGCGCCGCTTCCTCTCCTGCCTGTACAGGCATATCCTGCAAAAGGGTTTCCACGGATTCTTTGGCAATTTCATAAGAGGTCTTTAAAGGACCGTTCCAGATACCCGGCTCTCCGTGTATACCCATGCCCATTGCCATCTCATTTTCACCCAAACTGAAGTTTGCCTTGCCTACTTCCGGAATGATGCAAGGTGTCAACGCAAAGCCTACGGTTCTGGTATTGTCCTTCGCCTTTTGCGCCGCCTGCAAAACTTCCTCCAGACTTCCCATTTGCGCCGCCTTGGCGCCTGCCGCCTTATACATAAAATAAATGCCCGCAACACCTCGCCTTACCTCCGGCGCACCGGAATTTACATCATCGGCGCCCACGATGGAAGCCGTTCGGATATCATCCATATCGCACATCTGCGCCGCCATATCAAAGGTCATAATATCTCCCGTATAATTTCCGTACAGATACAGCACGCCTGCTCCCGCCTGCACTTCCTTGGAAATCTCGTAAATCTGCTCCGGCGTCGGGGACTGGAATACACTGCCTACCGCACAGCCGTCCAGCAGACCGTCGCCCACATAGCCCAAGAACAAAGGCAAATGTCCCGTACCGCCGCCGGTGATAATCGCCACCTTGCCTTCCGTTTTCTTTGCCTTGCAGTAACAGCGCAAATCTTCCGCCACGTACTTTACCTGCTCAGGATAGGCTTTGTAAATACCCTTAAGCATATCATCCGTGTAATTTTTCGCATCATTGATTATCTTTTTCATAGCAGACAGCCTCCTTTTTTGTTTCTACTATTTGCCTATTCCCAATCGCTCAAAAGCCTTATCGAAAGGCGCCGTACAAAGCCCCTTTTCCGTAATGATGCCGGTAATCAGGGAATGAGGCGTTACGTCAAAGGCAGGATTAAATACCCCTACACCCTCCGGCGCCATTCTTTCCTTATACCACATTTCCGTCACTTCCGCCTTGTCCCTTTCCTCAATCGGAATATCCGCTCCTGTCAGCGTGGACATATCAATGGTGGAGCTTGGTGCACAGACATAAAACGGAATGCCGTAATGCTTGGCCAGAATCGCCACTCCGGAAGTTCCGATTTTATTGGCGGCATCACCGTTTCTTGCCACTCTGTCGCAGCCCACGAAGATAATGTTTACCAAACCTTTTTGCATAACAATGGATGCCATATTATCGCAAATCAAGGTGGTATCCAGACCTGCATTATGCATCTCAAAAGCCGTCAGTCTGGCGCCCTGCAACAAAGGTCTGGTTTCATCACAATATACCCGCAGATTCTTCATACCCTGCTCCAGAGCAATATACATAGGAGCCGTAGCCGTACCGTACTTTGCGGTTGCCAGGGTTCCCGCATTGCAGTGGGTCAAGATGCCGTCCCCCTCATGCAGGAGATCAAAACCGATTTTTCCGATGCTTCGACTGATGGCAATATCCTCATCTCGTATTCTATCCGCTTCCGCAAAAAGAATTTCCTTGATTTCCGGAATGGATTTATCTATATTCTCCTGCAGGGTCTTTTCCATTCTGTTCAGTGCCCAGAACAGATTGACAGCCGTGGGTCTGGAGCTTGCCAGATAGTCCTTTTGTCTGCCAAATTCCTTGACAAAGGCTTCCTTGTCCCCTGCCTGTATCTGCGAAGCTCCCAAAGCAATGCCGTAAGCCGCCGCCACGCCGATGGCAGGAGCTCCTCTTACCCGCAAAACCTTAATCGCCTCCCAAACGTCCTCCAGCTTGCCGATATGCAAAACCCGAATGGTTCCCGGCAGCAGGGTCTGATCCAAAATTTCCAGGTAGCTTTTATCCGCCGATAATTTGACGGTATCAAGCAGCAACGCGTCCATTCTTATCCTCCTTCTGTCCTGTTATGCTTTTGCGGCTTCCTGCGCTCTTAACAATGCGCCCGCAAAATCCTTGCCCTTTACAAATGTATCGCTGCGCAGCATATACTCTTTACCGCACAGAATGTTGATTCGCTCCGCATAAGCCCTCTTTTTCTCATCCGCAATAGAAGTTAAGTCCTTAACCTTGGCCATCCCCACGGTTCTCCTGTGCAGCTCCGTACCCGCATAACCGGCGGTATCCCGTAAAATACCCGCCAGATACCACTCTCTAAAGCCCTCCACCTTTGCCATAGGCTCCGTCGCCACGGCAGC
>JBGZHY010000152.1:0-4125 GCA_041848045.1 Lachnospiraceae bacterium | reverse complement strand
CCTGTCCGTACACCGCAATCTTTAAACGGTATAAATGGGGTTGTTCCGCACTCCACAAAAGAGGCTGCCCGATATACAGGCTGCATTTTATGCGCCGGCTCTCTTGTTCATACACCAGGGGCTGCTCAAGGACAGCCTTTTCCTCCCCCTCCTTTTCCAGAACAAGCCGCAGACTGCCCGCCGCATCCTCCTTCGCACACAAGTCCAGAGAAAGCTGTATCCTTGCTCCGGCATAGTCCTCCTCCAAATCCGTCTGCAGTTCCAGGTCCCGAATATGCAGCTTCGGATAAGTGTACAGATATACATCCCTGTATATGCCGGAAAAGCGGAAGAAGTCCTGGTCCTCGCACCAGCTGGAGGCGGAAAATTTAAAGACCTGCACCGCCAGCTTATTCTCTCCCTCCCGCACATAACCGCTGATGTCAAATTCCGCCCTCGTAAAGGAATCCTCGTGATAGCCCACAAAGCTTCCGTTCAGCCACAGCGCCATAGCACTTTCCACCCCTTCAAAAGCCAGCACCACAGGCTGTCCCTGCAGAGCAGGCGGCAAAACGAAATACTTCACATAGCTGCCCACCGGATTAACCTCCTCGGGTATCTGTCCGGGGCGAATAGCTTCGTGTCCCTCCCAAGGATACTGCACATTGGCGTACTGGGGTCTGTCATAACCCTCCAGCTGTATATGGGCAGGCACCCGGATATCCTCCCAGCTCTTTGCCGAATATTCGTCCTTTTCAAAGCCTGCCACGGTGCATCCATAATTCCCGGCATAATGAAACTTCCAAATACCGTTCAGACTGTAATAAAAGCTGCTGTTTCCCTGCTCCCACTCCTCCGCATTCCGATAATGGATGTGGTCGGAACGGGCCTCTAAGCAGTTTTCCTTAAAATACTTCGGGTCCTTCACTTTTTCCTGATGAAATTCTCGCATTATTTTCCTCTCTCCTCTTCTATTTTACTGCGCCGGTAATGCCTTCCGTAAAGTTTCTTTGCAACAGGAAGAATACAATCGCCGTCGGTATCGTACATAAAAATACCGCCAGCATCAGCATGCCGTAGTCCGTCACATAACCCTCTTTCAGGTTCGCCACCAGCATGGGCATGGTAATGCTGCTTTGCTGCGTCATAATCACCTTCGGCCATAAATAGCTGTTCCAGGCTCCCATAAAGGTAATGGTCATCGCCGCCGCATAAGTGGAGCGCATGGTCGGGATGAACATTTTAAAGAAAATCTCGATTTCGCTCAAACCGTCCACTCTCGCCGCCTCGATAATATCATGCGGAAAGGCGCGGGCGCTTTGCCTGAACATCATAATCAAAAGCGGGGTGGAGATGCCCGGCAGCACGAAGCCCCACAGGGAGTTCAAAAGTCCCTGCTTGGCAAACATCTGATACAGCGGTATCATAATCGCCACAAAGGGCACCATCATGGACATCAGGATAATACCCATCAGCCTGTCCTTCGCCCTGTCATGATAAATTTCAAAGCCATAGCCTGCCAAAGAGCAGACCAGCAGCGATAAAAGGGTCAATATCGCAGCATAACGAACGGAATTAAACATTGCTCCCGCCAAATTATACTGGGCAGTCAGGCTCTTGAAGTTGTTAAGCAGCTCCGCTCCCGGCGTCAGCTTGCCTCGGCTGACCGCAAGACTCGTATTGGTTGCCGCCGCAAACATCCAGTACAGCGGAAAAACCGACAAAAAAGAAACCACGCTCAAAAACAGATAGGCCAGTATTTTTTTCCCTCTAGTCACGCTTATCACCTACTTTCATTTGCACCAGGGCGAGAATCAGCACCAAAACCAGTATGAAATAGGACATGGCTGCCGCATAGCCGAAATTGGGCACATACTTAAAGGACATATTGTAAATATAATGGGACATGGTAATCGTCGCATTGGCAGGGCCTCCCCCTGTCAGATTCACGGACTCGTCAAAGAGCTGCAGGGTTCCGTTGGTAGACATAATGGCGGTGAGCAAAATGGTGGGCTTTAACAAAGGCACCGTAATCCGAAAAAAAGACTGCAGCGGAGAAGCACCGTCTATCTTTGCCGCCTCATATATGGAATATTCGATATTTTGCAGACCCGCCAGATAAAATACCATGTTGTAGCCCGTCCACCGCCAGATCAGCGCCAGAATCAGAACAAAGCGGGCGCTGCCTGCATTTGCCAAGAAATTATAGCCCACGCTTAGAATGCCCAGTTTGATCAAAATGGCATTGACCAGACCGTCCACCGCAAAGAGGGAGCGGAAAATGGTCGCATAGGAAACCAGAGAACTGGCGCAGGGCAAGAAAATCGCCGTTCTGAAAAGCCCCTTATATTTTAAATTCCTGTTGTTTAACAAAGAAGCCAGAATCAGCGCCAAAATCAGCATAATCGGCACCTGAATCAGCAAATAGATTAAACAGTTGAGCAAAGACTGGATAAATACCGTATCCTGAAACATTCTCCCATAATTGTACAGCCCCGCCCAGGTCAGCTGGTTGCCCTTTCCCTTTTTCAAGGACAGCAAAAAGGCATGCAGCATGGGGTAAAAACTCATCAAGGCAATCAGAATGACTGCCGGGCTCAAAAACAGCCAGCCCGCCAAATTCTGCTTTTTCTGTAAAGTCATACATTCCTCCTATAAAATAAGGGAGCTTTGGCGCCCCCTTATCCTTATTCCATCGCAAATTGTACCGTTTCCTGTGCCGTCTTAAGCTCCGCGTCCAAATCGCCGCCTGCCATGACATTTTGTATCGCCGTCGCTACCGCATCCCTTGCCTCGTAGTAGTACACGCCCGTGTTATTGCTCGGTACCTTTGCCGCATACTCGGTAATGGACTTGTAGATCGTCTGTCCGCCAAAGAACTCCTGCGGCTCGCCGTAGACCGTGCTGCTTCCTGCCGGTATATAGGTTGCCAGCGCGCCGGACTTCGGCAGAATGGTTTCGTAAAATTCCACGCTGGAGCCGAAGGTAGACTTTAAGAAATCCTGCGCCAGCTCCTTATTCTTGCTGCTTGCCATCACCGCCCAGCTGGAACCGCCGTTATTGGAATAGTTGGTGGCACTGTCGATACCGCTCAGCTTCGGAATATTGGTTATCCCCCACTTGCCTGACTGATCCTCCGCAACCTGAATACTTCCCAAAATCCAGCAGCCGTTCACCGTTCCTGCCACCGTACCCGTATTCATACTGCTTACATACTGATCCCAGTCATTTACCTCAATCAAAACGCCCTCCTGCTTCATCTTTGCATAGGTCGTCATTACATTTTTCAATATCTCGTTGTCCACCATATTCGGCTTGCCCTCCGCATCAAACAAAGAGCCTCCTGCGGACTGTAGCATAATCATAATCACATCGGTTTCACCGGAGAGGCAGGACAGCAAAGGCTTGCCTGTTTTCTCCAGCACAATCTTGCCCTTTTCAATGTATTCATCCCAGGTAATGTTCTCAAAGTCCGCCAGTGTAAAGCCTGCTTCCGCAAGGACATCCGTCCTGTAAGCCGCAATGGTGGTTCCGTTATCAAAAGGTACACCGTAATGCTTGCTCTCCACCACGGAATACGCCGTCTTCGCCTGGGCAAAATCCCCAAAATTGATGCCGGAAGCTTCCAAATCCGCAAACGCCTCCGGATAAGTCAGTACATTCTTCTGGAAAGCATTATCCTGCATCAATAAAATGTCCGGCAGGGTGCTCAAATCTCCGGATGTTGCCGCCGTGGAAAGCTTGGTCTGCACATCCGCCCAAGGGGTTTCCACCACATTAAGCTTGAAGTTCGGATGCTCCTTGGCATAAACCTTTGCCGCCTCCTCCATCGCATAAATATTAAAATTCGGATCCCAGCACCATACGGTCAGCTCTTCGCCGCCTCCCTCCGCCGCTACCTGTGTCCCTGCCGCCGCCTGTGTCTGCTGTGTCGTTGCCGTAGAGCTTCCGCAGGCGCTCAATGCCAAAGCCAGGACTGCCATACTGCTTAATATCAGAATCTTTTTTCTCATCACAAATACCTCCCTATTGTTTGTTTTGTATACATTTTATGTGTTTTTAAAACACCCTTAGGGATATTTTACTATAGGGAGTATTCCGAGATGTTTGCAATTTCAAACATCAATCTTGCAAAAAAGAACATTT
>JBGZHY010000151.1:0-3626 GCA_041848045.1 Lachnospiraceae bacterium | reverse complement strand
TCGGGCTGTATGCTCGTATGGATAAGGCGGCGGAAAAAAGAGTGGAGCTGCACTGTCATACCAAAATGAGTGAATATGACGGAGTCAGCTCGGAGGCGGAGCTCATTAAGCAGGCATACCGCTGGGGCTGGGATGCCCTTGCCATCACCGATCACGGTAATGTGCAGGCGTTTACCACGGCAGCCCATGTTTTGGATAAATTTGAACGTCCCTTTAAAATCCTTTACGGTATGGAGGCTTATCTGGTGGATGATTTAAAAGAGCTGGTCACCAGACCCGGAACATATACTTTGGACGACAGTTTTGTGGTTTTTGACCTGGAAACAACCGGTTTATCTCCGCAAAGGGACAAGATTATTGAATTTGGCGCGGTAAAAATTGTAAATGGAGAGATTACGGAGCGTTTTTCCAGCTTTGTAAACCCTAAAATGCCTATTCCTTACAAGATAGAAGAACTGACAGGTATTAACGATGCCATGGTTGCAAAAGCGGATACCATAGAAGCGGTTTTACCCCGCTTTTTGGATTTTTGTGCCGGCAGTGTGGCCGTGGCGCATAATGCCGCTTTCGACACGGGATTTATTAAGGCAAAGGCAAAGGAGCAGGGCTTGGATTATTATCCCGGCGTTATCGATACGGTGGAAATGGCAAGGCTTTTGCTGCCCCATTTAAACCGTTTTAAGCTGGATACGGTATCAAAAGCATTAAACATTAAGCTGGAAAATCACCACAGAGCGGTGGATGATGCGGCTGCCACTGCGCAGATATGGCTGGCCTTTATCCGTATGCTAAAGGAAAGGGGACTGCACACTCTGGCAGAGGTATCTGCTCTTGGTCATGCTTCGGAAAGCATCATCAAGAAGTCCAGGGCGAATCATGTGATTTTACTGGCGAAAAATGACATTGGACGTATACATTTATATCGTCTGGTGTCCTTATCCCACATACAGTATTTTCATAAGGTACCCCGTATTCCGAAATCCCTGCTGCAAAAATACAGGGAAGGGCTGATCGTGGGTTCGGCCTGTGAAGCCGGAGCCTTATATGAAGCTATCATAGAGGGGAAATCTGAAGAAGAGCTTGAAAAATTGGTTCCTTTCTATGACTATCTGGAAATACAGCCCATTGCCAACAATTTCTTCATGCTGGAGTCTGACAGGTACGGCATACAAAGTAAAGAAGATTTGCAGAATATTAACCGCAAAATTGTGGAGCTGGGAGAAAAGTTTGATAAGCCGGTTTGCGCAACGGGAGATGTGCATTTCCTGAACCCGGAGGACGAGGTATACAGGCGAATCATCATGCACGGAAAAGGCTATAACGATGCGGATAAGCAGCCTCCTTTATATCTGAAGACAACGGAAGAGATGCTGGAGGAGTTTTCCTATTTGGGAGAAGAAAAGGCTTTTGAAGTTGTGGTAAGCAATACCCGCAAAATTGCGGACAGTATTGAGTTTATCAAGCCTGTGCGCCCGGATAAGTGTCCACCGGTGATTGCCGACAGTGACGAGGAGCTGCGGCAGTCCTGTTACAGAAAAGCCCATGAGCAGTACGGGGAGAATCTGCCGCCTTTGGTGGAGGCACGGCTGGAAAAGGAGCTGCATTCCATTATTTCCAACGGTTTTGCGGTAATGTATATTATTGCCAAGAAGCTGGTGGAAAAGAGTATGGAGGACGGTTATCTGGTGGGCTCCAGAGGTTCGGTGGGATCCAGCTTTGCCGCCTACACTTCCGGCATTACGGAGGTAAATCCTTTGCCGCCTCATTATTACTGCAGCTGCAAATATGTGGATTTTGAGTCCAAGGAGGTGCGTGCCTTTTCCGGTATGGCAGGTTGCGATATGCCGGATAAGCATTGTCCGGTCTGTGGTGCCTTGCTGAAAAAAGACGGATTCGATATTCCTTTTGAAACCTTTCTGGGCTTTAAGGGGGACAAGGAGCCGGATATAGACCTGAACTTTTCGGGAGAATACCAGGCTAAGGCTCATGCGTATACGGAGCATATTTTTGGAGAAGGACATACCTTCCGTGCGGGTACGGTGGGAACCCTGGCGGATAAAACCGCCTTCGGTTTTGTGAAAAAGTATTATGAAGAGCACGGACAGCGAAAAAGGCGCTGTGAAATTGAACGCATCACCAAGGGCTGTGTCGGCGTGCGGCGTACAACCGGTCAGCATCCGGGAGGAATTATCGTACTGCCTCACGGCGAGGAGATTTACAGCTTTACACCGGTGCAAAGGCCTGCCAATGATATGGACACGGATATTATTACCACCCATTTTGATTACCATGCCATTGATCATAATCTTTTGAAGCTGGATATTTTGGGACACATGGATCCTACGATGATACGTATGCTTTCGGATTTGACAGGTATTGATCCGGTAAAGGATATTCCTCTGGATTGCCGGGAAACCATGAGCCTTTTTCAAAGCACCAAGGCTCTGGGGCTTAAGCCGGAGGATTTGATGGGCTGTCCTTTGGGAGCCTTGGGTATTCCGGAGTTCGGCACGGATTTTGCCATGCAGATGTTAATAGATGCAAAACCCGAAGGTTTGTCGGATTTGGTTCGGATTTCCGGTCTATCCCACGGAACTGATGTGTGGCTTGGCAATGCCCAGACCTTGATTCAGGAAGGCAAGGCCAGCATACGAACCGCCATTTGTACAAGAGATGATATTATGATTTATCTGATTGATAAAGGTCTGGAGGAAGGCAAGGCTTTCAGCATTATGGAGTCCGTGCGAAAGGGAAAGGGCTTAAATGCGGACAATATCAAGGATATGGAAGCCGCGGGAGTGCCGGACTGGTATATCTGGTCCTGTCAGAAGATTAAGTATATGTTCCCGAAGGCTCATGCTGCCGCTTATGTGATGATGGCATGGCGCATCGCTTATTGTAAGCTGAATTATCCGCTGGAATACTATACTGCCTTTTTCACCATTCGTGCGTCCGCATTTTCTTATGAATTGATGTGTTTCGGAAAGGACAGGCTGGAGTACCATTATCGTCAGTTGCAGCAAAGAAAGGCGGAGAACAGCTTAAGCGCCAAGGATGCCGACAGTATGCGGGATATGCGGATTGTGCAGGAGATGTATGCCAGGGGCTTTGATTTTGAAGCTATTGATATTTACAGGGCTAAGGCAAGTGTTTTCACCATCACGGAGGACAGAAAAATTATGCCCAGTCTTGCCAGCATCGACGGCTTGGGAGAAATTGCGGCGGCATCCATTGCAGAAGCGGCAAAGCAGGGAAGGTTTATGTCCAAGGAAGATTTTATGTCCAGAGCCAAGGTGGGTAAGTCTACCTGCGAGCTTCTGGATAAGCTGGGGCTTTTGGATAGGCTGCCCAAGAGCAATCAGATTTCCATTTTTGATATGTTGTAAAATGTGGATCTGTAGGAAATATATAATATATGCTCCGAATTTGACACCTTAAAAGAGTACAAGCCTCATAAACGTCGTAATTATGACTTTTATGAGGCTTTATATATCGGGAGAGATATAGTTGTTTTCTTTTTTGATTCTAATTTTGAATTTCTCATGTTTTTTGAGGAATAACTTATCGGGTTATCTTTGTTTATTTCTGTAAAAATGGAGAAAAAAATATAATTTACTTCTGTACAT
>JBGZHY010000150.1:0-8052 GCA_041848045.1 Lachnospiraceae bacterium | reverse complement strand
AATAATGAAATCGGTACGATTGAGCCCATCGCAGAAATCGGCAAAATTGCCAAGAAGCATAAAATTTTGTTCCATACGGACGCCGTACAGGCTTATGCCCACATTCCGATTCAGGTGGACGAGCTGGGTATTGATATGCTCAGCGCCAGCGGTCATAAATTCCACGGTCCGAAGGGTATCGGCTTTTTGTACATCCGCAGCGGTGTGAAAATTCGTTCCCTCATCCACGGCGGCAGCCAGGAGCGCAAGCGCCGTGCCGGAACGGAAAATGTGCCCGCCATTATCGGTATGGCAAAGGCGGCGGAGCTTGCCCATTTGGAGATGGATAAGATCAGCGCCCATGAAATTGCACTGCGGGATTATCTGATTGAACGGGTGACTAAAGAGATTCCTTTTTCCCGAATCAACGGCAGCTTAAAGGACAGACTTCCAAACAACGTCAATATGGCCTTTGAATTTATCGAGGGCGAGTCCATGCTCCTGATGCTTGACAACGCAGGTATCTGTGCTTCCAGCGGCTCCGCCTGCACCTCCGGTTCTTTGGATCCGAGTCATGTACTCCTTGCCATCGGTCTGCCTCATGAGAAAGCCCACGGTTCTCTCCGCATCTCCTTAAGTGCGGAAAATACCAGGGAAGAGATTGACATTCTGGTGGAGGAATTAAAGCGCATTGTTTCCAGGCTGAGAGATTTATCACCTTTATATGAGGATTATATTAAAAAACACGGCAAATAAGACAAGTTTAAACCCTGTTGATATAAGAGAGGATAATACAATATGAAATACACGGATAAGGTCATCGACCATTTTGAGCATCCGAGAAATGTCGGAGAAATTGAGAACGCCAGCGGCGTGGGTACCGTAGGAAACCCGAAATGCGGCGATATTATGAGAATCTTTTTGGATGTGGATGAGAATCAGGTCATCCGCGATGTGAAATTCAAGACCTTCGGTTGCGGCGCCGCGGTTGCCACTTCTTCCATGGCAACGGAGCTGGTAAAGGGCAAAACCGTACAGGAGGCCATGCAGGTAACCAACAAGGCGGTTATGGAAGCTTTAGACGGCCTGCCTCCGGTAAAGGTACACTGCTCCCTGCTGGCTGAGGAGGCGATTCATGCGGCTCTCTGGGATTATGCACAGAAAAACAACATCACCATTGAGGGACTGGTGGAGCCGAAAGAGGTATTGGAAGAAGAAGAGGAAGAAAATTATTAACATTGGAAAAGGCGGCGAATCTGCCGCCTTTTTATATTCTGTTAAAAATGGTCAAAGCCCTGTCCAAAATCCCCTGCATTTTCGCAATCGCCATGCCGTAGTTGACAACGGGCACTCCCGCTTCCCGCAGCCTGTCAAGCCTCACCTTCATCGCCTGCTCCGTAATCATACAGGCGCCGCAATGCACTACCAGCCGCACATCCTGTAAATCTGCCGGAAAATCATTGCCGGAACAAAACATGTAGCAAGGCTTTGCCTTGCTGTAGGCTTCTATCCAGGCGGGCATTTTTACCGTACCGATATCCTTGCACTGTCTGCGATGGGTACAGGCCTCCGCAATCAAAACCTTATCACCGTCTTTGAGCTTTTCCAGGCTTTCCAGCCCCTGCAAAAAGTGCTCCAGCTCTCCCTTATATCTGGCAAACAAAAGCGAAAAGGAGCTGAGCTGAATATTTTGCGGCACAATATCGGCCACCGCCGAAAAAACCTGAGAATCCGTAATTACCGCATCCACCTTGTACTGCAGGCGTTCCAAGCTTTCTTTCAGCTCTGTTTCCCTGCACACCATAATCGAACAGGAATGCTCCAGCAGCTCCCGCAAAACCAGCTGCTGGGGCAGAATAATCCTGCCCTTCGGAGCGGACTCGTCAATCGGAATCACCAAAACAACGCCGGAGTGGGGAGCCAGCAGATCGGCAATGATGTGTCTGTTCTGATTTTTTTCCTTTATCAGCTCTGCCAGACTTTCCTTAAACAATTCGATATTATGCAGGGTCAGGGCGCTGAGAGCAAGACTTTTAAACTCCTTTGTCCACTCCTCGGCGATGCATTCCCGCCCCAAATCACTTTTATTCCAGACAATGATGCAGCTCTTTCCGCTTTTTTTCAGCCTCTGCAGCAAATCCCTTTCTTCCCGGCGCAAGTCCCTGCCGCATTCCAAAACCGCCACCGCAATATCCACCAGCTCCAGCTGCTCATAGGCCTTTTGCACACGAAGCGCACCCAGTGCCCCCTCATCATCCAGCCCCGGCGTATCCACCAAAACCACCGCCCCCAAGGGGAGAAGCTCCATGCTTTTTTTCACTGGATCCGTTGTGGTACCCGCCGTATCGCTGACAATGGACATCTGCTGCGCCGATACGGCATTGACCAGACTCGATTTACCCGCATTGCGCAGACCGAAAAAACCGATATGCAGACGTTCCCCTCTGCTGATTGTTCCCGTGTTCATATTCTTTCCTCTTAACCCCTTTAATCAAAAACGAAAATCCCTGCGGTTTGAGCTTTTGATTTCCGCAATATTCCGTATGGCCAGAGCCTTGGTTCTTTCATTCGGCACCTCCTGTATCTGGGCGTCGATGAGCGCCATACCCTTTGCCTTGGTTTCCTCACTGGCATAGTCCATCATATATTCCGCCAAGGTCATCAGGGCGTTGGGCTGACAGCAGTTGACAATCTGTCCGCTTTTGCACAGTGCCATAAAGCGATCCCCCGTTCTGCCCTCGCGATAACAGGCGGTGCAAAAAGAGGGAATGTGCCCGTTTTTCATCAGCCATGCCACCACTTCATCCAGGCTTCTTGTATCCGATACGTCAAACTGCTCGGAATCCGTCGGCCGCTCTTCCTCGGTATATCCTCCCACACTGGTTCTGCTGGCACCGCTGATTTGGGACACCCCGCAGTTTAACAGCCTTTCCCGCACGGCCTCCGATTCTCTTGTGGAAATAATGATGCCCGTATAAGGCACGGCTATACGAATCAGCGCCGTAATTTTGGCAAAAATATCATCAGAAATGGCATTGTCAAAGGCATCCGGATCTATATCATCCGCCTTTTTGATGCGGGGTACGGAAATGGTATGGGGACCTACACCGTAACGCTTTTCCAAGTGCTCCGCATGCATCAGCAAACCTGCAAATTCATAGCGGTAACCCTCCAATCCGAACAGCACTCCGATGCCCACATCATCTATACCTCCCTGCATAGCCCTGTCCATAGCCTCCGTATGATAAGCATAGTTATGCTTCGGTCCGTAAGGATGCAGACTTTCATAGCTTTCCTTGTGATAGGTTTCCTGGAACAGGATATAGGTTCCTATCCCCGCCTCGGCAAGCTTACGATAATTTTCCACGCCGGTTGCCGCAATATTGATGTTTACCCGCCGAATGGCTCCGTTTTTATGATGAATGCCGTATATGGTCTGGATGGATTCCAAAATATAGTCCATGGTATTGTGCACCGGATCCTCTCCCAGCTCCAGCGCCAGGCGCTTATGTCCCATGTCCTGCAGGGCAATCACCTCTGCCTTGATTTCTTCCTGACTGAGCTTTTTTCTCCGAATATTCTTGTTTTTCAGGTGATACGGGCAGTACACGCAGCCGTTCACACAATAATTGGACAGGTACAGGGGCGCAAACATCACAATGCGATTACCGTAAAAGGTCTGCTTGATTTCCTTTGCCACCGCAAATATCTTGGCATTGATGCTTTCATCCTCGCAGGCCAGTAAAACGGAAGCCTCTCTGTAGCTTAGCCCCCGGCAGTTTATTTTTTTGTCTTTTTTTTGGGGTCTTGCCTGTTCCAGCAAGTCTTCGATCAGTTGCAGATCGTCCTTATGGGCATCTGCATACTGTAGGGTTTCTAAGATTTCCTCATGGCAGATAAATTCTTCCGCCCTGTCGGATAATGGATTATAATTTTTCACGATATGCTCCTTTCTTAAGGTCAGTACACTTCCCTTTCAGATTTCGGTTCCGGCGCCTTCTTCACATCTCCGCGCACATTTCGGATGACATGCCCTATGCCCTGTATACGCCTTTCCAGACAGGCGCGGCACTGTGCCGCCTCATCACCCGTACATATTTTATTGTCATAGAGTTCATACTTTTTCCGTACAGTAATCGGAGAGAGGTTAGGCATCACCACATTCGCTCCGGCTAGTATACCCAGCTCCCTGCCCTGCCTGTCAATGGTTCCCAGCGCAGTTGTGGAAGGTAAAAGCAGATTCGGCTTAATCAACCGTAAAATAGATAAAAGATAGGTAGTCAGTTCCAAAGTACCCGCCTTTTCTTTCCCGAAAGGCGTTTCTCCATGCGGGATAAAAGGCCCTATGCCGCACATATCCGGCTGAAACTCCTCAATAAACTTCAAATCTCTTGCCAGATGCGCATTGGTCTGATAGGGAGAACCCACCATAAAACCGCAGCCCACCTGAAACCCGATTTCCTTCAATGCCCTCAGACAGGACATTCTGTTTGCAAAGCTCATCTGCTTCGGGTGCAGACGCTCGTAATGCTCCCTTGTTGCCGTTTCATGCCGCAGCAGATACCTGTCCGCTCCGGCACTGTACAGGCGCCGGTAGCTTTCATACGTCCGCTCTCCCAAAGACAAGGTAAGGGCACAGTCCGGATACCCGGCTTTGATGCTGCGGATAATGCTCTCCAAAACGGCATCCGTGTAATACGCATCTTCTCCGCCCTGCAGCACAAAGGTTCTGAAGCCGAGGGCATAACCCTCTTTGCAACATTCCAGAATATCCTCCTCCGTCAGACGGTAACGCTCCACTTTTTTGTTGGAGCGACGAATACCGCAGTAAAAGCAGTCATTGCGACAGATATTGCTGCACTCGATCAAGCCCCGCAGATATACATGATTTTCGTATATCTCCTGTTTGGTGCGCCCTGCCAGCTCCCTTAACAGAGCCGCCGACTGCTCATCCCGCTCCTCAATCAGCCTTTCATATTCGGAAAGCGTCAGACTGTGCTGCTCATGCAAGCGAAAAATCAGGTCTTGTATGGCCCTATTCATCCTGTCCGGCGTCGGCAATCGCCGTTTTTACCCCTACGCCCTCCAGCCTGCCTAATTTCCCCGCCAGTGTGGAAATCACATTCAAGGGCGCATCCACCGCAAGACTGATCAGATGGATATTGCGTGCCCTGTAAGGTATGCCCATCCTTCCGATAACATAATCCCGGTACTCATGCAGCAAGGCATTGATGACATCTGCCGCCGAAGTATCCGATACAACGATACTGATGACTGCAACTCTCGTTTCCATATTCCCTCCTTACTTTGCTATACAAAAATAACTGCCTACCGTTTTGTAAGCAGTTATTTACTCTATCTCCCGACAAGGCCTTACAAAACAGCTTGCTTATCCGCATTATATGCCTGTTTTTTTGTAAAGTCAAACAAATTTATCCCAATATCAAGAGATTTTTTCGTTATTTTTTTCGCATTACTTGGCAAGACGAATGGCTTCCTGCAGCTGATTGTCGTCTTCTCCACCTAAGGTTGCTCCCTCATTCAATTCCACCACCACATCCGGCTCTATTCCGTTTCCGTGTATTTCCTGACCGGACTGCGTATAGTAATGCTGCGTAGTCAGACGAATCGCACTGCCGTCTATCAGCGGAATCAGATTCTGTACAATACCCTTTCCGAAGCTGGTGGTTCCTACAACGCTTCCCCATTCAAAATCCTTTACGGCTCCCGCAAACAGCTCGGAGGCACTGGCAGAATTGCCGTTGATTAAAACGGACATCGGCACATCCACCTCATGACCGTCTTCGGAATAAAAACGTTCTCCCTTGCCGTTTTTATCCGCCGTATAGGCAAGAAGCCCGTCCGGAAGCAGATAATCCAGCATTTCTATGGTACCGTCCAATACCCCGCCCGGATTGTTCCGCAAATCAATGACCAGCTTCTCCATTCCCTGAGCCTGCAAATCCTCAATGGCAGTCTGAAATTGAGCGGAGGTTATGCTGTCAAACTGATTCACCATGACATAGCCCACCTGCCCGTCCAGCATCTTATGGTCTACGGTAGGCACCTCTATGGAACGACGCTCCACTTCAAATTCCAGTTCCTCCATGGCATCTCCCCGCAGCACCGTGATTTTTACCTTGGTAAACTCCGCCCCCTTAATATGCTGCTGGATCAGGATATCCAAATCCATTCCGGCAACCTCTATGCCGTCCACCTTATACAAAATATCATTTGCCTGCAATCCTGCCTCTTCTGCAGGAGAGCCGGGAAATACCGTCACCAAGCTGATAATGCCGGTGTTGGGGTCCTTTTGCACACGAGCGCCGATACCGAAATATACACCCTCCGTATCCTCCATCAGAGCCGTAAATTCTTCTTCCGTGTAATATACGGAATAGATATCCCCCAAACCGTCGATATAACCCTTATAGATACCGTTCTCCAAAGCGGCGGCATCCGCTTCAAACAAATAGTTTTTGCTTACGATGCTCTGCAGGGTTTTTAACTTGTTCTCCACCGTCTTCATATTCAGCTTTGCCACATCACTCTGGGCACTCGTATCCTCCGTATCATCGGAGCCTGCATTGTCGTGCCAGCCGGGCATAAAGGTATTGATGCCCCAATTCCACAGATTTTCCAGTGCGGAAGCATTGGCAATGATGCTGAAGCTAAAGCTCAGGGCAATACCGAAAATCAGCCCCACCATAAAGCCGGTGGATGAAGAGCTCTTTTTTCTTACCATTCTGCGGCGCAGCTCCTCCTCCGCATAAGCTTCCCTGACGGTTTCATCAATCACATCCTTATTAAAACCCATTTCCATTTTTTTCTCCATTCTTTCAACCTGCAAAGATAGTAAAATAGAGCCAAATTCGGCTCCATTTTACTATTCATGATTTTCCATATACTTCATATATTTTACAACCATCAGCGCAATTTTGAAGGTGATGGCATCCTCAAATACCCGCAAATCCAGTCCCGTTGTCTTCTGCAGCTTATCCAGACGATATACCAGCGTATTTCTGTGGATGTAAAGCTGTCTGGATGTTTCGGATACATTCAGACTGTTTTCAAAGAAGCGATTGATGGTCACAATGGTTTCCTCATCAAAATCATCCGGATTCCTTCCTTCAAAAATCTCTTTGATAAACATCTTACACAAAGGAATCGGCAGCTGGTAAATCAACCTTCCGATGCCCAGTCTTGCATAAGCCACGATGTTTTCCGTACTGTAAAAGATGCGTCCCACATCCAGAGCCATCTTTGCTTCCTTGTAGGAACGGGATACTTCCTTAATCTCACCTACCACGGTACCGTAAGCAACATTGACACCGAACACATCCGCCTCTTCCAGTCTTTTAATGATCAGCTCTGCGGTAGCATCCAGCTCCTTGTAGGTATAAATATCATCCAGCTCCTTAACCAAGATGATATCCCGCTCATCCACGGCGGTTACAAAATCTCCCGGCATATCCGCAAAGAGCTCTCGGATAATCTCTAAAGAACCGGTATCCCGCTCATTCATGGTTTCAATGATGTACACCACACGTCTGACCGTCGTATCGATATTTAATTTCTTGGCACGGTTGTATATATCCACCAAAAGCAGGTTATCAAGGAGCAGGTTCTTAATAAAGTTGTCCTTATCAAACCTTTCCTTGTAGGCAACCAACAGATTCTCAATCTGGTATGCCGCCAACTTTCCAATCATATAAGTATCATCCGTATTTCCAAGTGCAATCAGTATGTACTCCAGCTGATGTTCGTCAAAGACTTTAAAGAACTGAAAACCGCCGATGACCTGTGATTCCGCAGGTGAATTTACAAAAGATACAACCGCGTTTTCATATTGTGTGGACTCGTGAAAGGTAGTCGCCAATACCTTTCCTTCCGTATCGCAAACGCACAATTCGGTTCTTGCAATACTTCTCAGTCCATCTATGGTGCTTTGTAAAATCTGGTTCGATATCATACTCTCACTCCTTTATTTGATAATATAAACGTTTCATTTCTTTCTATCATAAAACAATGCAACAAAAAAGGCAAGATATTTTTGTATATTTTGCCTTTTTT
>JBGZHY010000149.1:0-2638 GCA_041848045.1 Lachnospiraceae bacterium | reverse complement strand
CGGGAGAGGTCTGGGTACGCAGCACAATATCCTTGTTGATGTAGAACGTATCCTGCTCATCCTTGGCAGGGTGGTTTGCCGGGATATTCAGTTTGGTAAAATTATACTCATCGTATTCAATTTCAGGACCTTCTACAACCTCGTAGCCCATGCCGATGAATATTTTTTCCACTTCCTCCAGTGCAATTTGGTTCGGATGTTTATGCCCGCCGACACGGCGCTTTGCCGGAAGGCTGACGTCAATGCTTTCTCTTTTCAGCTTTTCCGCTCTTGCCTTGCTCAGCACGCTTTCCATTGCCTCATGTAAGCCGGATTCTATCCGCTCACGGGCTTCATTGACCATTTGTCCGAATTTCGGCTTTTCCTCGTTCGGAATATCCTTTAAACTCTTCAACAGGTTGGTCAAGGCGCCCTTTTTCCCCAAATATGCCACACGCAGTTCGTTCAGCACATCCATGTTCTGTGCATTCTCTATGGCCCTCAGAGCCTCCTCTTTTATCTTCTGTAATTCGTCCCTCATACATTCTCTCCTTCGCAGACATCTAAATAAAAATTGTATGCATTTTAAGCTGAAAAGTCAAGGTATTTATGAATACAAGGCAAACTGACTGCTGTATAAATCCTTGTAAAATCCTCCCGCTGCCAGCAGACTTTCATGAGTCCCCCGCTCGATGATTTTGCCCTCCTTCATCACCAGAATAAGGTCCGCTTCCCGAATGGTGCTGAGTCTGTGGGCAACGATAAAGGCTGTTCGGTTTTCCATCAATTTGTCAAAGGCTGCACTGATTTTTAACTCCGTGCGGGTATCTATGGAGGAGGTGGCTTCGTCCAGAATCAGCATCGGCGGCAATAAGAGCATAATTCTTGCGATGCAGATCAGCTGCCTTTCTCCGGCGCTGATGTTTTCGCCTCCGGCAGTAATCATGGTATCATAGCCTGCCGGTAAACGTCTGATAAAACCGTCCGCCCCCGCAAGTTTGGCGGCAGCCGTAATTTCTTCTATGCCTGCGTCCGGTTTTGCCATGGCAATATTATCCCGTATTGTGGCATTTTTCAGCCAGGTATCCTGGAACACCACGCCGTAAGCTCTGTGCAGACTTTTTCTTTGCAGCCCGTAAATGCTGTGTCCGTCAATACGAATATCCCCGCTGTCCGCCTCATAAAAGCGAAGCAAAAGATTCATCAGGGTGGTTTTCCCGCAGCCCGTAGGTCCTACAATGGCGATTTTTTGTCCCTTGCGAATATCCAAAGAAAGATTTTCAATAAAGCTTTGCCCCTTTGTATAGGAAAAGCATAAATTTTGCAAGGAAAGTTCCCCTCCCACTTTTTCCAAAGCGGAAGCTTTCTCGGCATCTTTCGGAAGCTCCTCCTCATCCAAAAAAGCAAAAATCCGGGAGGCGCAGGCAAGAGAATTTTGCAGTTCCGTGACGACGCCGGATATTTCGTTAAAGGGCTTGGTATAGGTGCCGGCATAGCTTAAAAAGCTGCTCAGCCTTCCTACGCTGATGCTGCCTTTTACCACCAAAACGGCGCCGAGCACTCCTACCGCCATATAAATAACGGCATTGACAAAACGAGTGGAGGGCATGGCGGCTGCTGAATAAAACAAAGCCTGCACGGATGAAGCCTCCAAATCCTTGTCAATCTTTGCAAAGCGCCGGGCAATATCCTCCTCCGTCCCGAAATTTTTAATGGTGGGCAGCCCCTCTATCATTTCATTACTCAGGGCACTCAGCAAAGCCCTGTTGACGGACTGGGCACGAAAATACTGATAGGAGTTTTTGGCAATATAGGCGGCAGCCAGCATAGAAAGAGGCGTCAGGGTGAATACCACCAAGGTAATCATGGGACTCATCATAAACATAAAAACCAAAGTGGTGACAATGGTCAAAACACCGGTAAAAAACTGCGACAGACCAAGCAACAGCCCCTCGGAAAACTGATCCACGTCATTGATGATACGGTTGAGAATATCTCCGTGCTGCTTTTCATCCAGGTAGCGCATGTTCAGACGGTGAATTTTGGCAAAGGCTTTTTCGCGCAAGTCCTTAACCAGTGCATATACTACCTGATTGTTCAAGACATTCATACACCATTGTGCGGCTGCGGTCACCAAAACCGTCAGTATAATCTTTTGCAGAATGGGAAGCAAAGAAGCGAAGTCAACCTTTCCGACCGCGATAAAGGTATCAATGGCTCTACCGATTAAAATCGGTACAAATAAGGTGGAGGCAACCAAAAGCAGGGCTAAAAGCAAACTGAGCAAAAGCCTGTAACGATATACCGCCAACAAACGCAATACCCTAAAGGCAGTTTTTTTATACATTTCCATACACCTCCTTGGCGCCAAATTGCGACAAACAGATTTCCTGATAGACCGGACAGTTTTTCAGCAAGTCCTTATGCTTACCCAATCCGGCAATCTTGCCATCCTCCAGAACCATGATGCAATCCGCAGCCTGTACGCTGACAATCCGCTGGCTGACGATAAGCAGGGTATCCCTGCGTTTTTGTATATTTTGGCGCAGTTTCGCATCCGTCATATAATCCAGCGCCGAGCTTGCATCATCCAAAATCAAAATATCCGGTTTTTTCAGCAAACCTCTGGCTATGTTCAGGCGCTGTTTTTGCCCGCCGG
>JBGZHY010000148.1:0-16311 GCA_041848045.1 Lachnospiraceae bacterium | reverse complement strand
ACGGAGCCTTAAACCATAGGCTGCTGGCACCGGGCAAGCATGTACCTAAGCTTTATTATGCCGAGATTACGGGCAGGCTGCCGGAGGACGCCGTCGAGCAGTTTCGCAGAGGCATCGTACTGTCGGAGGGACCCTGCAAGGAAGCGAAGTTGCGGATTTTGAAAAAGGGAGAGAATTTTTCCGAAATAGAGCTGGAGATATCGGAGGGGCGTTTCCATCAGGTAAAGCGTATGTTTCACGCCTTATCCTGTGAGGTGCGTTATTTAAAAAGAATTGCTTTTGCCGGTCTTATATTGGATGAGTTTGATTTGGCGCCGGGAGAGTACAGAAGACTGACAGAGGAGGAAATCGCCCGTTTGCAGGCGTTTTAAAAATGGAAATAAAAGCATGTTTGTTTGATTTGGACGGCACCCTCGTGGATTCCATGTGGATGTGGCCCGCCATTGACAAGGAGTATCTGGAAAGGTTTCAGATAGCTTATCGGGATGATATTGACAAGGATATTGCCGGTATGAGTTTTACGGAAACGGCAAAATATTTTAAGACGCGTTTTTCCCTGCCGGACAGCATTGAGAAAATCAAGGCGGACTGGGAAGAAATGAGCGTGTATAAATACGCAAATGAAGTGGGATTGAAGAAAGGGGCGCTGGAATTTTTAAAGAGCCTGCGTGCCAAGGGTATTAAAACGGGTATCGGAACCAGCAATGGCAGGGCCATGGTGGAGGCGGTAGTACGAGCCTTGGGTTTGGACGCCTATATTGATAAAATTATAACCGCTTGTGAGGTGAAAAAGGGCAAACCGGCGCCGGATATTTACCTGGAGCTGGCAGCTTTCTTTTCTTTAAAGCCGGAGGAATGTCTGGTGTTTGAAGATATTCCGGCGGGTATTTTGGCAGGAAAGCGGGCGGGAATCCGCACCTTTGCCGTAGAGGACGATTTTTCCGCCCCTCTGCGGGAGGAAAAGCGGCGCTTGGCGGATTATTACATTGAAGATTTTATGCAGGTATATGATTATATAAAACTATGAAAAGCATCAGGGTAGGAAAGAACGAAACGGGTCAGCGCCTGGACAGGGTGGTGCAAAAATATTTATCCGAGGCGCCTGCCTCCTTTATTCATAAAATGCTGCGAAAAAAGAATATTACTCTTAACGACAAAAAAGCGGAGGGTAAGGAACGCCTGGAATGGGGTGACGAGATAAAACTTTGGTTTTCGGAGGAAACCCTTGCAAAGTTTGGCGCAGAAGCCGGGCGGCAGCTTTTGCCGGATTCTCCCCCGGAGGGAGCTTATCTCTTTAAAAAAGAGCGCATTGTATACGAGGATGAGGATGTGCTCCTATATGATAAGCCGGCAGGTCTGCTTTCACAAAAGGCGGAGGCAAAGGATCTGTCCCTGAACGAGCTGTTTGTGGATTATTTGCTGAAGGAGGGCAAGATTGATGCGGTGCAGCTGCAAAGCTTCCGGCCCTCCATATGTAACCGTCTGGACAGGAATACTTCCGGTCTGCTGATTCTGGGGAAATCCATACGGGGCTTGCGGCAAATGAACCGCTTGATCCGGGAGAGAGGATTAAAAAAGTATTATCTTTGTATTGTGTGGGGAGAAGTAAAGGAGCAGGGATATAAAAAAGCGTGGCTGCACAAAGATGAAAGACAGAATAAGGTTCTGGTGCGGGAGTTCTGCTTTCCGGAAGCACAGCCTATTGAAACCGCATACCGCCCTTTATACAGTGCACAGGGAAAAAGTCTTTTGCTGGTGCGCTTAATCAGCGGGAAAAGCCACCAAATACGGGCACACCTTGCCTTTTTGGGTCACCCGATTGTGGGGGATGTCAAGTATGAGCAGGGCAAAAAAAGCGGCATCCGCGGACAGCTGCTACATTCCTATGCCCTGCATTTTCCGCTTCGGGAAGAGCTTGGGGAGCTAAGCGGGCGCCTCTGTCAGGCGAAGGTACCGGAAAGATATATGCAAATCATGAAAGGGTATCAATGGGAACTTGGAAATCAAGAGGACTTCGCGGCTCTGTCCTAGAAGAACTCATCAATGCAAGCAACGAGATATACAGGGAAAAAAAGCTGGCGCTGGTACAGAAAATACCGACGCCCATTACCCCGATTGAAATCGAGAAAGGGACAAAGCGCATTACCCTGGCATATTTCAACCAGAAGTCCACGGTGGACTATATCGGGGTGGTACAGGGATTGCCCATTTGTTTTGATGCCAAGGAATGTCAGGCGGAAAGCTTCGCCCTGAACAATATTCACGAGCATCAATATGCCTTTATGGAAGAGTTTGAAGCCCAGGGGGGCATAGCCTTTTTCATCATCGCTTTTACCAGGAAGAATGAGATTTATTATCTGCCCTTTCGCCTGCTGCAGTTTTATTGGGAACGCAGAAAGGCGGGAGGACGCAAGAGCTTTACCTATACGGAGCTGGATAAGAGTTTGAAAATAGAGCCGAAAAAAGAAGTTTTTCTGCATTACCTGGAACAGCTGGGAGAGGACATACTAAGAAGATAAGAGAGAGGAAATAAAATGAGAGAACTCGCATTGCGCGAAGATATACTGCTGCAAATCGAAAAGCCCGCCAGATACATCGGCGGGGAGCTAAACAGCAGGAACAAAGATGTAGGAGAGGTAGATATCCGCTTCGTGATGTGCTTTCCGGACGTCTACGAAATCGGAATGAGCCATATCGGCATGCAAATTCTTTATGATTACTTAAATGCCAGAGAGGATACCTTCTGCGAGCGGCTTTTTTCCCCTTGGCTGGATCTGGACGCTGTTTTGCGAAAGGAAAAAATTCCTCTTTTTTCTTTGGAAAGCCAGCTGCCGGTAAAGAATGCGGACTTTCTCGGCATTACTTTGCAATATGAAATGTGCTATACCAATGTTTTGCAGATTCTGGATTTATCGGGCATAGCACCGGAAGCCAAGGACAGAGGGGAGGAGGATCCGATTGTGATCGGAGGCGGACCCTGCACCTACAATCCGGAGCCCTTGGCGGCATTTTTTGATATGTTTTATATCGGTGAAGGCGAGGTAATGTATTATCGTCTTTTGGATCTTTACAAGCAATATAAAAAAGAGGGGAAGAGCAGGGCGGATTTTTTGCGAGGAGCTGCCGGAATAGAGGGAATTTATGTTCCTTCCTTATACGAGGCTTCTTATCATGAAGACGGCAGACTTTGCGATTTCAAGCCCTTATATGCGGATGTGCCTGCCTGTGTCGGCAGACAGGTGGTCAGCCATATGGACAGCGTAAGCTTTATGTCCAAACCCGTTGTGCCCTTCATTAAGGTGACCCAGGACAGGGTGGTGCTGGAAATCATGCGGGGCTGCATCAGAGGTTGCCGCTTCTGCCAGGCGGGAAATGTATACAGACCTCAGCGGGAACACAGCCTGGAATATTTAAAGCATTACGCCGTACAGCTTTTGGAGATTACCGGAGCGGAGGAAATCAGCCTAAGCTCCTTAAGCTCCTCGGATTACAGTAAGTTAAAGGAATTACTGGAATTTTTGATTGCCCATACCGCGGATAAGGGTATCAATATTTCCCTGCCCTCCTTACGCATCGACGCCTTTTCTCTGGATATGATGAAAAGGGTGCAGGATGTAAAAAAAAGCTCCCTGACCTTTGCACCGGAGGCGGGCAGTCAGCGTTTGCGGGATGTAATCAACAAGGGATTGCAGGAAGAGGATATTCTGAATGGCGCCATGCAGGCGTTTTTGGGCGGCTGGAACAAGGTAAAGCTGTATTTCATGCTGGGGCTGCCGACGGAAACCCCGGAGGATATCCGCGCCATACCGGAATTGTGCGAAAAGATAGCAAGAGCCTATTACGAAATACCGAAGGAGGAAAGAAAGGGAAAGGTGCAAATCAGCGCCAGCAGTTCCTTTTTCATCCCCAAGCCCTTTACCCCCTTCCAATGGGCGCAGATGTTTCGGAAGGAGGAATACCTGCAGAAAGCTTATGCGGTCAAGGATGCCTTTCGGGAACAGCATAATAAAAAAAGCATGAAATACAGTTATCATGAAGCGGATGTTACGGTTTTGGAGGGCGTAATGGCGCGGGGGGACAGGAGGGTGTCCGCCGTTATTTTGGAGGCCTATCGCAGGGGCGCCCTGTATGATTCGTGGACGGATTATTTCCGGGATGAAATCTGGCAGGAGGCCTTTGCCGCCTGCGGCATAGATCCGGACTTCTATACTCTGCGGGAGCGGGATTTGGATGAGCTTTTCCCTTGGGATTTCATAGACTGCGGCGTGACTAAGGAATTTTTGATCAGAGAATGGAAGACGGCGCTGTCCGGCAAGGAATCACCGAACTGCAGACAGGCCTGTCTGGGCTGCGGCGCCAGAAAGTATCAAGGAGGGGTGTGTTTTGAAGGTAAGAATTAAATTTTCCAAAACAGGTAACTTGCGCTTTGTGGGGCATCTTGATTTTATGCGATATTTTCAAAAGGCAGTGCGGCGGGCTAATATTCCTATTAAATATTCCGAAGGTTTTTCGCCCCATCAGATTATGAGTTTTGCCTCCCCTTTGGGTATTGGGGCGGAGGGCTGTGGAGAATATATGGATATTGAGCTGGCGGAGGGAAAAAGCATTTCCTCCGAGGCTGCCGTGCAGGCTTTGAATGCACAAATGTGTGAGGGAGCCAGGGTTTTACGCTTTTTGGCTTTGCCGGAGCAGGCAAAAAACGGGATGAGCCTGGTAAGCAGTGCGGATTACCGCCTGTATATACCGGAACAGGCTGCCTTTTCTCTACGGGAGCATTTGGAAAAGGCAATTACGGAGCTTTTGGCGGCGGAAGAAGTCAAGGTAGAAAAGGAAAGCAAGGGCGGCCTCAAAGAGGTGGATATCCGACCGATGATAGAAAAGGTATTCTGTATACAAGAGGGAGAAGGGCTATGTCTGTACATGCGCCTGGCCTGCGGCAGCAGTCAGAATGTAAAGCCGGAAGCGGTATGGCATGCCCTGGGCAAGATAAATCCACAGCTTTTATCTCTGCCCCTTCCCCGTATGCAAAGGCAGGAGCTTTACGCCGAAAACGGATTAAGATTGGAAGATTATGGAGAAGAAATCGTATAAGTTAATCATCAGCCGGGCAGATTTTTGCGGCTTTTCCCCGGACTGCTGCCTTTTGGTGCTCTATGAAAAGGGGAAGGCGGTGGAAATTGCCCTGGACAGAAAAAAAGAGGGGCTGCTGCACTCTATTCACCTGGCCAAGGTGAAGCATATCGTCAAAAATATAGACGCCGCTTTTTTGGAGATTGCAGGCAATAAAGAGCGGGATTTGGTCTATTACAGTTTACAGGAAAACCGCAGACATATTTTTCTAAATGCAAAAAGGGACAGTGTTTTGCATGAGGGGGATGAGATTATGGTACAGATTACCAAGGAAAGCAGCAAAACCAAGCAAGCCGTGGCAAGCAGTCATATTCATCTGACGGGAAGCTATGTGGTGTTGTCCAGGGGAGGGGATAAGGTAAAATTTTCCTCCAAAATCAAAGATAAGGAGTTTAAGGAAAAATTTACGAAGGCCTATTCCGCCTTTGTAGAGGCGGAAAGGGAAAGTTGTGGCGGTCTTGTCGTTACCCTGCGTACCAATGCCTACGGAAAAACGGATTTTGGAGAGATTTTTGCGGAAATCAAAGCCTTGGCAGCTCAGCTTTTTTCCTTGCTACAGAAAGCTTCCTACATGCAGGCTCCTGCACAGCTGCGGGAGGGGGATAGTCTGATCAAACGCTATATCCAAAGTTATTATAAGGATTTGGAGGAAGTGCTTGCAGAGGATGAAGAGCTGCTGCAGCGCTTGTCGGAGGATTCGCAGATCCGGCAGCTGCAGCACAGGGAAGGACTTTTGCTGCGGCACTACCGGGATAGGGAAGTGGCGCTCTACAAACTGTATTCGCTGGAGAGCTTGCTGGAGCAGGTGCTTTCCAAAAAGGTATGGTTATCGTCGGGGGCTTATCTTGTCATCGAATATACCGAGGCCCTGACGGTGATTGACGTCAATACGGGAAAGAATGTCAGTAAAAAAGAAAATGCGGAAACCGTTCTGGCGACGAATGTAGAGGCGGCTTTGGAAAGCGCAAGGCAGATTCGCCTGCGCAATCTTTCCGGCATCATCTTGATTGATTTTATCAATATGCGGGGAGAGGAGCAGCGACAACGTATACGGGAAGCCTTAAACGGTGTGTTTGCCAAGGACAGGCAAAAGACGAGAGCCTTGGACTTTACCAGTCTGGATTTGGCGCAGATTACCCGGCAAAGAAGTGATAAGCCCTTATGGGAGGTTTTCAAAAATAAAGGAGAAAAATGAGATGAGTATAAGAGTGGAGGACTTCGGTCTGACAAAAGCAGGAGAAAAGGTACATAAAATCATTTTGGAAAACAGCAGCGGGAATGCGGCGGTTTTCATTGATTTCGGCGCTATCTGGAGCAATATGTATATTCGGGACAAAAAAGGCAGGCTCCTGGACGTGGTGCAGGGATTTGATGATGTGGCGGGATATGAGTACAATAAACCCCATTTGGGTTCCCCTATCGGACGTTATGCCAACCGTATTGCCGGCGCAAGCTTTGTCATGGACGGGCAGACCTATCATTTGGAAAAGAACAAGGGCATTCATAATCTGCATTCCGGTATGCAGTATTGGGATAAGCGGATGTGGAATTTTTGTTCTTACAGCGACGGGCAGGGGGATCATGTGGTATTCAGCCTGGAAAGTCCCGATATGGACCAGGGCTTTCCGGGGAAGGCTCTGGTAAAAATTCGCTACAGCTTCGGTGAAGATAATGCCCTATCTATCGTTTACGAGTTTCAGGCAGACAAAAAAACGCCGCTGAATTTGACCAATCACGCTTATTTTAACTTGAACGGAACGGACAGCGACAGCATTTTGGATCATCTGGTGCAGATTGAAGCGGACAGTTACAACTTTTTGGATGAAGACAGTGTGGCTACGGAAATCATTAGACAGGTGGAGGGCACGCCTTTGGACTTCAGGCAGGCAAAGCAAATCGGAAAGGAGATTGACGCCGACTTTGATTCTCTGCGTTGGGCAGGCGGTTATGACCAGAATTTTATTTTGCGGGAAAGTTCGCAGGAGCCTTATCACAACAGGAAAAAGGCCTGTGAGGCATTTGCGGAGGATTCCGGTATTCTGATGGAGGTTTACACCGATATGGAAGGGGTGCAGTTTTATACAGCCAACAGTCTGGAGCTTGCCCTTGCCGGAAAAAACGGACATTTTTATGAGAAAAGAAGTTCCTTCTGCTTTGAAACGGGACATTTGCCCAATGCTCTGAATATTCCTGCCTTTCCAAGTCCTTATGTGGAGGCGAATACTTTGTATCAAAGCGAAACGATTTATCGCTTTTCTGTACGGGAGTAGGGATGAAAAAGCTTTTTATAGCGGAAAAGCCCAGTGTGGCGGCAGAGTTCGCCTCGGCGCTGGGCGTGACGGCAAAGCGCAGAAACGGTTTTATAGAAGATGAGCATTACATATTTACCTGGTGTGTGGGACATCTTGTGACCATGTCCTATCCCGCCGCCTATGACAGCAGGTATTTGCGCTGGGATTTGGACACTCTGCCTTTCCTTCCCGCGGTTTTTCGCTATGAGCTGATTGAGTCGGTAAAGGCGCAGTATGATATCGTGCGCTCCCAGCTTTTGCGTCAGGATGTGGAAAGCATCTACATTTGTACGGACTCCGGACGGGAAGGAGAGTATATTTACCGTCTGGTGGATGAAATGGCGGGAGTAAGGGATAAGAAACGCCTGCGGGTTTGGATTGATTCCCAGACCAGAGATGAAATATTAAGGGGAATCAGAGAAGCCAAGGATTGGACGGAATATGATAATCTGGCTGCCAGCGCTTATCTGCGGGCCAAGGAAGACTATCTGATGGGCATCAATTTTTCAAGACTGCTGACCTTAAAATACGGACAAGCCATCGGACAGGTGCTGAAAAAGGAAAAGACGGTGCTGAGCGTGGGCAGGGTGATGACCTGCGTGCTGGGTATGGTGGTGCGCCGGGAGCGGGAAATACGGAATTTTGTAAAAACGCCTTTTTATAAGGTCATTCTGCAGGTAAAGCAGGGAGATTTTTCCCTGTCTGCGGAATACAAGGCGCTGGAGGGCTCCTGCTATTTCGGTGCGCCTTGCTTATACAAGGATAACGGTTTTCGGGATAAGGAAAAAGCCCTTGCCTTTGTTGAAGATTTGAAAGGGGCGTGCAGGGAGGGAGCCGAGGCAAGGCTTGCCGCCATAGAAAAGAAAAAGGAGCTGAAGCATCCGCCCTTACTTTACAATTTGGCGGAGCTGCAAAACGATTGCTCCAGAATCTTTAAAATCAGTCCGGATGAATGTCTGAAAATTGTGCAGGATTTGTACGAAGCCAAATTGCTGACCTATCCGAGAACGGATGCCAGGGTACTGTCTACGGCAGTTGCCAAGGAGATAGTCAACAATATCAGAGGCTTGGAGAAGCTGCCGGATTATGCCAAGGTATGCGAATATATTCTGCAGGAGGATAAATATAAAAAGATTCTTAAAAGCAAATATGTCAACGATAAGATGATTACGGACCACTATGCCATTATTCCCACGGGACAGGGACTGTCCTTTCTTTCCGGTGCCAAAGCCCTGCACCAATCGGTATATCAACTGGTTTGCAGGCGCTTTCTCAGTATTTTTCTGCCTCCTGCAGAGTATCAGAAGTACAGTCTGGATATCGGCGTGGCGGGAGAACATTTTTTTGCCGGTTTCAAGGTCTGCAAGCAGGAAGGCTATCTGTACCTGTACCGCAGGCAGGAAGAAAAAAAGGAGGAGAACGCAGAGGAGGATGTGGACAATCCCGCATTTATCGCCATGCTGCAGTCCTTGCGCAAGAACGCTTTATTTGCGGTAGAAGATTTTGTGCTGCGGGAAGGGGAGAGCTCTCCGCCGAAGCGCTATTCTTCCGGTTCCATGATTCTGGCGATGGAAAATGCCGGTCAGCTGATCGAGGATGAGGAGCTGCGGGGGGTGATTAAGGGTTCCGGTATCGGTACCAGTGCCACCAGAGCAGAGATTTTGAAAAAATTGGTGCATATTTCCTATTTGCAGCTGAACGATAAAACCCAGATCATCAGCCCCAGCCTTTTTGGAGAGCTGGTATATGAGGCGGTGTTCATTTCCATACGGCAGTTGCTTAATCCGGATTTGAGCGCCAGCTGGGAAAAGGGGCTTAGTTATGTGGCGGAGGGCAGCATCAGCAGTCAGGAATATATGCAGAAGCTGGAGAGTTTTGTCCGCCTGCGGACGGAAAATGTAAAGCAGCTATACAACCAGGGGCTTTTGCGTCAGGCCTACGAACAGCTGAAGGAATTTTACACGGAAGCGGACAGCAAAAAGAAAAAGCCAAAAAGGGGACGAAAGTCCTGATACAGGAGGTAAATGAAGGATGAAAAAGGAAGAAGCGAGGATACAGGATTTATTTTCTACGGATAAGACCATAGCAAGGGATTTGTTTTTGCAGTATCGGTATCCATGGGAGGTCTTGCCTCATATCGGCGATTTTATCAAGACTTTGGGGGCGTCTTTAAGTGCAGAAGAATATGTATACACAGAGCCGGATATATGGATACACAAAAGCGTAAAAATACCGGCGACAGCCTGCATTACGGGTCCCCTTATCATCTGTGAAGAAGCGGAAATCAGACATTGCTGCTTTATTCGGGGAAATGTCATCATCGGAAGGAGAGCCGTGGCAGGAAATTCCTGTGAATTTAAAAATGCCATACTTTTTGACGAGGTGCAGACGCCCCATTACAACTATGTGGGGGATTCCATTTTAGGCTACAAAGCCCATATGGGGGCTGCCAGTCTGACCAGCAATGTCAAAAGCGATAAAAGCCCGGTCTGTCTGCATTTTGAAGACGGAGAGATAGAGAGCGGCAGGAAAAAAGTGGGTGCCATGCTGGGCGATTTTGTGGAAGTGGGCTGCGGTTCGGTATTAAATCCAGGCAGCATTATCGGTAAGCATACCAATATCTATCCTCTGTCCTCCGTGCGGGGCAGCGTGCGGGCAAATAGTATTTATAAAACAAAGACCGAAATTGCGGACAAGTATTAAGCGGAGGGAAAGATGCCGGAAAAAGAGAGTATTTTTGCCCTTCGGGGCAGGGTCATATGGCTGTATCTGAAGTTTCAGCTCTTAACCAAGGGCTTGTTTTTTATGGTCATTTTACCCTTATTTTCCCATTTGCTGCGATATTTAATCAGGGCTACGGGCAGGGTGAATATATCCAGCGGGGACTATGCAGAGTTTTTGTTCAGTATACACGGATTGGGCATGCTGGTGCTGGGACTTTCGGTTTTGGTGCTGATGACGGGCATGGATATCAATGCCTTTATCATCATGAGCGCCTTGATACGGGAGGGCAGGATGCGTATGAATTCCACGGCAATGCTCTTCGCGGGTCTTAAGTCCTTACGCTCCTTTCTGCGTCCCTCCGGTCTGTTTGTTATGCTGTATGCAGCCTTTGCACTGCCTTTGGTGGGCATAGGCTTCGGTATTTCTCCCACGGAAAATTTCAAGATACCGAATTTTATTACGGACGTTATTTTTAACAATGCGGCTTACACGGCCGCCTATGCAGGGCTGATACTGCTGCTTGGCTTTATCAGTCTGCGTTATATATTTACCTTTCATTATATTTTGTTATGGGGAGAGAATGTCGGTCAGGCATTAAAAAGGGCTTCCCGCCTGATGCGCAGGCACTGGAAAGCTTTTTTGAAGGATTTTATCTGGCATTGTGCCAAACTGTTGATACTTGCCTTTTTCATTATGCAGGGCTTTATGCTCTTTTGCAATGTGGGGGTTCATTTTTTGGCCAAAACGGCACAGGAGCAGCGTTTATGGACCTTATTCGGCGCCCTGGTGGTGGCGGAGCTGACGGCTGTGCTGACCTTTATGACGGTGCCCTATGTTTCCTACAGGCTGACGGATTTGTTTTATCGTTACAATACAGAGGACGGCAAGGTATGTAAGTTTTGTTTGCATATGAATACAGACTCTGTCGGCAAAGAAGCTTTTACAAAGGTCAGACTGGGAACCAAGCTGCTCCTGGCTTTGATTTTTCTTTTGTTTGTCAGCTTTAATCTGGTGCTGGCTTTGTTTTTGAATACGTATTTCCATGAATCCTTTCGGATGCACAAGGATATGGTGGTGGTCGCCCACCGGGGCGGCGGAAATCTGGCGGCGGAAAACAGTCTTGCCGGGCTGGAGGCCGCCATTCGGGAAGGAGCCGCCTGGAGTGAGATTGATGTGCAAAGAACAAAGGACGGCGCTTATGTCATTCACCATGACAAAAGCCTGAAACGCCTGATGGGGGAGAGTAAAAGTGCTTCGGACTTAAGTCTTGCCGAAATCAAAAATCTGAAAATCAAGGATTTGTTTGATGAGGACAGAGCTCCTCAAACCCCTTCCACCCTGGAGGAGTTTATGGATGCCGCCAAGGGAAGAATCGGTTTGTACATTGAATTAAAAGGCAGTACGGCAGATGAGAAGATGGTGGATGATGTGGTGGCTCTGATTAAGGAAAAGGGAATGGAGAAAGAAACAGCCGTTCTTGCCTTGGATTATCATTTGATTCGCTATGTGGAGGAGAAATATCCGGAAATCGAAAGCGGCTTCTTATACTTTTTCTCCATAGGAGAGAGTTCCAAAATGCAGGGGGACATTTTGATTATGGAGGAGGGTGAAGCAAGCGCTGAAAAAGTCAGCGAGATACAGGCTGCCGGCAAGAAAGCGGTGGTCTGGACGGTGAATACGGAGGAGTCCATTGAACGTTTTGTGAACAGCGAGGTGGACGGTATTATTACGGATGATGTACCGGCGGTGAAGGAGGAGCTGCAAAGAAGAGCTGAAAAGACAGATGTGGAGCTGATTCTGGACGCTTTATTGGGAGAATAAAAAATAAACCCTAAAAACATACTTGACAGGTATGTTTTTAGGGTTTATAATCCCGATAAAAAGAAAAGGAGGATATGCCGTATCCTATACGACATAAAAAGAAGATGGCAAAGATATATACTTCCGCACCGGAGCTGGTGGGAAACACTCCCTTACTGGAAATCGTCAATATAGAAAAGGATCTTGCCCTGGAGGCTCGTGTTCTGGTAAAGCTTGAATATCTGAATCCGGCGGGCTCCGTAAAGGACCGTATTGCAAAGGCAATGATAGAAGATGCGATGGAAAAGGGTGTTTTAAAAGAAGGTGCCACCATTATCGAAGCGACTTCCGGAAATACGGGTATCGGTTTGGCTTTTATCGGGGCAGCCTTGGGATTTAAGGTGATTTTGGTTATGCCCGATACCATGAGCGTGGAGCGGAGAAATATTCTGCGTTTTTATGGAGCTGAAGTAGTGTTGACGGAGGGTGCCAAGGGGATGAAGGGAGCCATTGCCAAAGCTGAGGAGCTGGCAGCCGAAATACCGGACAGCTTTATTCCGTGGCAATTTGAAAATGCGGCGAATCCCAGAGTGCACCGGGAAACAACAGGGCCGGAGATTTGGGAAGACAGTGCGGGAAGCGTGGATATTCTGGTATCCGGAGTAGGAACCGGAGGAACCTTAAGCGGAACCGGCGAATATTTAAAGCATAAAAAGCCGAGTATACAGGTGGTGGCTGTGGAGCCTCTTGCTTCCGCGGTATTATCCGGCGAAGCCCCGGGAGCCCATAAGATACAAGGTATCGGTGCAGGTTTTATTCCGAATACCCTAAATACGGAAATTTATGATGAGGTCATCAAGGCGGATCATGAAGATGCCTTTGCCTATTCCAGATATTTGGCAAAGAAAGAGGGAATTTTAACGGGTATTTCCAGCGGCGCCGCTTTGGCCGCCGGCATAAATCTGGCGAAGCGCCCGGAAAACAGGGGCAAGACCATTGTGGTGATCCTTCCGGATTCCGGCGACAGGTATTATTCCACGGCACTTTTTACAGAATAAGCATATAGGAGAAGGGATATGGCAAAGAAAGCAAGGAACGAGAGAAATTTTAAATTTGAAACCTTACAGCTGCATGTAGGACAGGAAGGAGCGGATCCGGTAACCGATGCCAGGGCTGTGCCGATTTACCAGACCACATCCTATGTGTTTAAGGACTGCGCTCAGGCGAAGGCAAGATTCAGTCTTGCAGAGGGCGGCAATATTTACGGCAGGCTGACCAATCCTACCCAGGCGGTCTTTGAGCAAAGGATGGCGGCGCTGGAGGGCGGTGTGGCGGCACTGGCACTGACAAGCGGTTCGGCTGCCATCACATACAGCATTTTAAATCTGGCAAAACAGGGGGACCATATTGTTTCAGCCAAAAATATTTACGGCGGAACCTTTAACCTCCTGACCCATACTCTGCCGGATTACGGCATTGATACGGATTTTGTGGATATTTTTGATGAGGATGCCATTCGCAGAGCGATTAAGGATAATACCAAGGCTTTGTTTATCGAAAGTTTGGGCAATCCTCATTCCGAGGTGGTGGATATTGCAAGAATTGCGGAAATTGCCCATGAGCATAAGATTCCTCTTATTGTGGATAATACCTTTGCAACACCGTATCTGCTGCGTCCGATTGCCCACGGTGCGGATATCGTGGTACATTCCGCCACAAAGTTTATCGGCGGTCACGGCACCAGCTTAGGAGGTGTGATTGTGGACGGCGGCCGCTTTGATTGGGAGGCCTCCGGCAAGTTTCCGTCCCTGACCGAAGCCAATGCCAGCTATCATGGCGTAAGCTTTACCAAGGCGGTGGGAGCGGCGGCCTTTGTGGTGAAGATTCGAGCGACCCTCCTTCGGGACACCGGTGCGGCAATCTCGCCTGTAAATGTATTTCTTCTTTTGCAGGGCCTGGAAACCCTTTCTTTACGGGTAGAGCGGCATGTGGAAAATGCCCTGAAGGTGGCGGAATATTTGCGTAAGCATCCGCTGGTGGAGAAGGTGAATCATCCTGCATACAGTGAAGATGCCGGACAAAAAGCCTTGTATGAACGGTATTTTCCGAAGGGTGCAGGCTCCATCTTTACCTTTGAAATCAAAGGAAGCGGGGAAACAGCCACAAAATTCATCGACAATTTGGAATTGTTCTCCCTTTTGGCAAATGTAGCGGATGTGAAATCGCTGGTTATTCACCCGGCTACCACCACCCATAGCCAGTGTACGACAGAAGAACTGAGGCAGCAGAATATCAAGGAAAACACTATACGGCTTTCCGTAGGTGTAGAAAATGTGGAGGATATTATTGAGGATTTGGAAGAGGCTTTCCGCAGTTTAGAATAACAGTAAAGGAGGATGTTCCGAAAGGAAGCTCCTCCTTTACTGTTGTGTGCGATAAAATGGATAGGAATGATGGCTCGTCTATAAAGAGGAGCTTGCCGTATTCTTATGCAGCCTTACTAATATTAACGCTAATACTGCAGGAAAAATTTTCGCCAGAACCGCACTCCACCAAATCATCATTTGTCCGCCAAAGAGCGGAGGGATTATAAGCATAAATATCAGCATGAGGACAGGCTCGATAAATGTCAGAATATACGACAATACGGCTTTCCCTGTTGCATAAAATCCGGCTGTAGAGATTCTGGTGATTGCTTCAAACGGAACCGTAATCAGAAATATAGGTATAATATTGGCAATCTCTGTATTTACTGTGGAAGAAGAACCGAACAATGTTCCTATATGCCCTCTGCCGATATACATGGCAGCGCATCCGATGAAAGCAAGAAGGACGGCAAAAATGTATGCCATGCGTCTTATTTCTGTTAAATCCTTTATTTTTTGCTCGCCATAATATTTGCTCATCAGCGGCTGGCTGCCGTCGCCTACACCCTGCAGTATTAAATAAATAATGCTGGTAATATAAGAGATACAGGCATAGGTGGCAATCGCTTTTGCCCCGCCATAGGAAGCGGAAAAACGATTGATGATCATAAGCGAAATGTTAGGCGTCAGAGCGAGTCCAAATGGAGCAAGTCCTACTTTTAAAACGGAGCTGCAAAGAAAACGGAGTTCATCTTTATTTACGTGAATATGGCATTTCTTTTCCAATATAAAATATATTATGGTCAAGAGGAAGGTTACACCTTGTCCTGTAATGGTAGCAAAAGCAGCTCCAATCATTCCCTGATTGTAAACCCATACCAGTACATAATCGAGAATAATATTCGTAACAAAGCCTCCAAGCATAGCAATCATTGCAAAAGAGGAATTTCCGAAGTTTCTGATAAAAGGAATCAGCCCTGTTCCCAAAATCTGCAGTCCGGCTCCCAGTGCAATGATTTTTGTATACTGTGTGGCATACTCCAGAATAATTCCATCTGCACCTAAGAGTGTTAAGGCGGGGCGGGCGAAAAAGAAAATCACTAAAGTGAAAATAATACTTGCAGCAAAAAGTAAACGCCAGGAAGCTGCGATGAACTGTTCAGCTTTTTGACTCTTTCCTTCCGCAGAGCTGATGGAATAATAAACAGCGCCTCCCATTCCAATACCGGTTCCTATCGACTGTATCAGGGCAACGATCGGATAAGAAATATTGATAGCGGAAAGTCCGGTATCTCCTATGGTGTTTCCGACAAAATAACCATCTACGATTGCATAGACACCTGACAGGGCAAATGCGATAATAGAAGGCAGTACATACTTTAAAAAGGTGCTTCGATTATTCATTTTCTGTCGAACCTCCGTTTCGGAACAGGCTTATAAAAAGTTCGGTATCATCATTCATTCTGCGAACATTGTCCAATCCCATCCGGTCGATGGCAAAAAGCTCTCTTTTATGCAATGTTTCCATGATTTTGCTTGCATAAACTTTGCCTTCCGGCGTGAGCTTAATCAATTTGTTGCGTTTATCCTCTTTATCCCTCAATAACTCAATATAAGTTTTCGCAGAAAATTCCTTTAAAATCGTATTGACGGTCTGTTTCGGAATAGACCATTTCTGAGAAATACTTTTCTGCGTGCAGTTTTCGTTGGATTCAAAAAGGGAGTAAAGTACCAGCATACTGTTAGAAGACAGTCCGTGTTCCTTTGCCCAGTCTTCATACATTGCATTGCCCTCTTTCCAGAGAGCATAAAATCTTTGTAATTGTTCAAATTTCTTTTTTATGTTATTCATAAAAACCTCCTAAAAGTCCGATATCATACCAATTAAATATAGTCCTAAATAGGACTAATGTCAAGGGGGAAATTCCTCTTTAATTTTATAAGTCCAAGCTTGTTGTGATAAATTTAAAATGAATTAGACGAAGTGGAATGGGATAATT
>JBGZHY010000147.1:0-40360 GCA_041848045.1 Lachnospiraceae bacterium | reverse complement strand
ATATCCGATACAAGTCGGTGGAGAAGATTATCGGATTGATCTTCTGTTCTTCCATCGCAGTCTGCACTGTCTTGTGGCAATGGAATTGAAAGTCGGAAAATTCAAACCGGAATATGTTTCCAAAATGGATTTCTATCTGGAGGGACTTGACAGACAGATCAGGAAGCCGGATGAGAATCCGAGCGTTGGTCTGCTGCTGTGCGCATCCAAGGACGATGAGGTGGTTGAGTACGCCATGAGTCGGACACTTTCGCCCATGATGGTGGCGCAATATCAGCTGCAACTGCCCGATAAGAACATCCTGCGGAAGAAACTGCAGGAATTGGCAAGTTTTCCGGAAATCGAAGAGACCACAGGAGGTAGCGATAATGCCTAACCTATCACAGATAAAGCGTCAGCGAATGCTCGATTTTCTGAATAAACTGCGCGAGGAACATAAGGACGATGACAGCGCCCTGATCGCCCTCGGTGAGATCGAAAGCGAACTAAACGCGAAAAAATACGGCCTCGTGTGGGAACAGCACGAAGAGGCCGTTGACGTGCAGATGCGTACCCACATTCCCGTGTTCACTGAGGATGTGGATCGTGAAATAACCGCCGTCCCCGGCGGTGCATATAATTTCCTTCTGGAGGGCGATAATCTGCATAGTCTCCGCTTGCTGGAAAAGACGCACCGGGGTCGGATTGATGTGATTTACATAGATCCTCCCTACAATACCAAGAATAAAGATTTTGTCTATAGTGACTGCACTATAGAAACAGATGATGGTTTTCGCCATAGTAAATGGCTGTCTTTTATGGCTGAACGTTTACATATTGCATGGGGGTTGCTGTCAGACAGCGGAGTGATTTTTATTTCGATTGATGATAATGAACAGGCACAATTGAAACTGTTGTGCGATGATATTTTTGGCGAATCAGCATTTGTTGCCCATATACCATGGAGAAAAAGAACTGCCAAATCAGATGTTCCTTTTGGGATATCACAAGACTATGAGAGTATTTTGTGCTATGCAAATCCTTTATTTAGGGCAGCAGTTAAAGGTAAGGATCGAAAATACTATGAAACCCCTGATTTTCTCGGTAAACCGTGGAGGTTTCATGATTTGACCACACAAAGAACGGTTGAAGAACGTCCAAATAGTAATTACACAATGGTAAATCCTAAAAATGGAGATAAATTTCCTGTAAATCGTTTGAGATGTTGGGCAATTACTATTGATACATTTCAGCAATACTATGATGAAGATAGAATCATTTTCCCAGGTGACTATGATTTTCTTAATATCTCTAAGCCTGTTTTACGTTATTGGAAAGAAGATGATGTGAAAAAAGCAGGAGCAGACTTTGGGTTAGTTGCGGCAACAACATATCTTCCTTATGATAGTGTGGGTATGACACAAGACGGTACAAAGGAAATCACTGAATTGTTCGGAACAAAAATATTCAGTTTTCCTAAACCTGTCGGGTTGATAAAACACCTTATTGGTATAGCAACAACACGAAACAATAATGCTATCGTTCTCGACTTTTTTGCAGGCAGTGGAACAACAGCACAAGCTGTTTTAGAGTTAAACGCTGAGGATGGCGGCAATCGAAAATTTATACTGTGTACAAACAACGAGAATGGTATTTGTGAGAATGTAACCCATCCTCGTATAAAAACAGTAATCTCAGGAAAACGTGAAGATGAAAGTAAGTATTCCGATGGCCTTCCGGCAAACCTGTACTACTACCGTACCGATTTCGTTTCCAAAGATGAGGAATACCTCTCCGAAGCACTCATGGAGCATATTGCTGAAATGATTCAGCTGGAGCACGGAGTGAAACTGGATGGTCAGAATTACATCATGATTTTGGATGATGACGAGGCCGATGCTCTCGCGACCCATTGGGATGAATACTCGGCTGTGAAGGCTTTGTATGTTTCCAAAAACGTACTTTTCACCACGGAGCAGAATATGATGTTCCGGGACGTGGAAATCCATATCATCCCGGACTACTACTTCAATTTTGAACTGCGTGAGGTGGGCGAAACATGGTAACGGGCCTTACACTCAATCTGTTTGACTTTCAGGAAAAGGCGGTCATGAAGCTGCTGGATTTGACTACGGACAGCCGCAGCAAGCAGACAATCGTTGTAAAATCGCCTACCGGCTCCGGCAAGACCATCATGCTGATCGGCTTTGTGGATGAATACCTGAATAAGGTCAATTCAAATACGGCTGTCATCTGGCTCTGCCCCGGCAAGGGCGATTTGGAAGAGCAGAGCCGTCAAAAAATGCGCAAGGTGGCTCCACATCGCACAACGCAGAATCTATTTGAAGCATTACGAAACGGGTTCCCGGCTGAGAGCACCACCTTCATCAACTGGGAGCTTATCACCAAAAAAGATAATACTGCCATCAAAGACAGTGAGCGTAAAAACCTGTATGATCGCATTGCCGAGGCGCACCGCAGCGGTATGGATTTCATTGTTATTATCGACGAGGAACATTCCAATAATACGGCGAAGGCCAAGGATATCATCGATCATTTCTCCGCAAAGAGTATCATCCGTGTCAGCGCAACGGCTGTGGAAAACAAGCGATATGAATTCTACGAAATTGATGAGTTGGACGTTATCGACGAGGGGCTGATCACAAAGGCCCTGTATGTCAACGAGGGCATCGAGGACAATATGGAAATTACGGACGATTACGATTATCTCATCGATCTGGCCTATGCCAAGCGCAAGGCAATCGCCGCCCGGTATCAGGAAGTGCTGCCGGAGGGCAAGGTCATCCGTCCGCTCGTCCTGATTCAGTTCCCGAACGGTCAGCCGGAAACGATCCGCGCCGTGGAACGCAAACTGGAGAGCATGGGCTACACCTACGATAATGGTATGGTCAGCATCTGGATGAGCGAAGATAAGCGCGATCTGCCGGAAAATCTCACCGAGAACGATGCACAGCCCGTTTTTCTGCTTATGAAACAGGCTATCAGCACCGGCTGGGATTGTCCCCGTGCAAAAATCCTTGTGAAACTGCGCGAGGGCATGAGCGAACAGTTCGAGATTCAGACCATCGGTCGAATCCGCCGTATGCCGGAGGCGAAGCACTACGATGACGATCTGCTCGATTTCTGCTACGTCTACACCTTTGACGAAAAAATACAAGGCCAGTCTGCTGGCAACAATGGACAAGGCCTATGAAACCCGGCGTCTGTTCCTGAAACCGAAATGCAAGACCTTCACACTGGAAAAGGAATACCGTGACCTCGATTTTGACGGCCTCGGTGAGCGCGAGGTGCTGAATCGCATTTACGATGCGCTGGTGGAGAAATATCACCTCGGCAGCGATAAGCAGCGCAACAGAATTATCCTCGAAGGAAACGGTTATGTGATCGGTGACGAAATCCTCGGTCAGGCACTGCATGGCGTTTTCGTCCGCACGGATATGGTGGCCGAGGCCACGTCTTATTACGGTACCCGCAAGCGCGTGGATACACATAAACACGGTATGCAGCTTCTGCACAGCACCGATGCGATCAAAACGGCAATCGGCCTTTCGACCGGCAAAGTCAAGACTATACTGGAGCGGCTGTTCCGTAAAGGCGGCAATCCGAAGAAAAAGCTGCTGACGCTCAACACGGCAGAATTCTATGCGTTTGTTATCAACAACGAGCGCCTGCTCCGCGATGAATTCCGCCAAATCACAGCTGGGATGTCGCAGCAGCTTGGGCTAATGCTTGAGCCGAAGAAAGGCGTCTTCCATATCCCGGAACAGGATTTCTTCAAATACGATCCCGGCGTGAAAGAGGAAATCGAGTATCTTTCCAACGCCTATCAGGAATACACCTCCGGCTACGCCACCTCGCTTGTCCGCAGTATGTCGGAGCAGTTATTTGAGCAGTATTGTGAAGGCCGGGACGATATCGAATGGGTCTATAAGAATGGCGATACCGGTCAGCAGTATTTTTCAATCGTTTATCTGGACGCCTTGCGCCATCAATGGTTGTTTTACGCAGACTATATCGTCATGAAAAAGGACGGAACGGTCTGGGTGATCGAGACCAAGGGCGGCGAATCGAAGGGCAAGGACAAGAACATCGATCCGCAGATCGAAAACAAGTTCAACGCCTTCAAGAGCTATGCCGCCAAGCACGGCCTCCATTGGGGCTTCGTCCGGGACAAGGATAATCGGCTGTATATCAATAATACGGAATTCGCCATTGATATGGCTGATGATCACTGGAAACCGATCAGTCAGGTTTTCTAACGATACATAAGAGAAATGAGGTGATCATTTTGGCAGTAAAGAAAGAAGAATTAATACGAAATTATGCGAAAGCTATACGCGAGGGTAATGCCGCTATTTTTGGTGGTGCCGGACTATCACGGCCTTCTGGCTTTGTTGATTGGAAAGGTTTGCTTCGACCGTTGGCTTCTGATATTGGTTTAGATGTTGATAAGGAAACAGACATGCTTTCTGTTGCTCAGTTCTATAAAAACCAAAGGAGGACACGTTCCAGCATTAACCAAGCAATCCTTGATGCTTTTTCAGTGGATGCCCAAATAAATGAAAATATCCGGATTATTTCTCGATTACCGATATTCACATATTGGACAACGAACTATGATGAATTATTGGAAAAAGGTATTCGAGAAGCAAACAGAAATCCTGATGTCAAGTCGGAATCGGATCAGCTCTCAAATATGAAGCGGGATAGAGATGCAATCGTATATAAAATGCATGGAGATGTTAATCACCCCGCAAATGCGGTATTAACTAAAGAGGACTACGAGCTTTACGAGCACCACCGCCCCCTGTTTCGCACAGCATTAAAAGGCGATTTGGTTTCAAAAGTATTCCTATTTATCGGGTTCAGTTTTGAAGACCCTAATTTGGATTATATTTTGGGCCAAATTCACTCACTTCTTGGAGAGAATGTCCCAAATCACTATTGCTTCTTTAAGCGGGTTCAAGAAAACGAATTCAGCGATCCGGCAGAATACGGGTATTGTAAAGCAAGACAAGATATGCAGGAAGAAAACCTGCGAAATTATGGTATTCAAACAGTTTTTGTTGATTCCTATAATGAGATAACAGATATTCTCCGCGAAATTGAAAGAGTATCAAAGCTACATAACGTTTTTATTTCCGGAAGTGCTCACGAATATACAGAACCGTGGAACAAGCAGCGTGCAGAAGAATTGGCGAGAAAGCTTGCAGGTGCTTTGGTACATGAGGAGTGCCGCATAACATCCGGATTTGGACGTGGTTTTGGTTCCGCTATTATAAATGGCGCTCTTGATATTATCTACAGTGAAAAGTATAGACATATCGATGAGCATTTATGCCTACGACCATTCCCGCAAAACATTTCCGATCCGGATGATAGGACAAAGCGATGGAAAGAGTACCGTGAAAGTATTATGGATGAAACAGGCATTTCGGTTTTCTTGTTTGGAAATAAATATGATTCCACTACTGGGGGCATAGTTGTAGCTGATGGTTGCATTCAGGAATTTGAGATAGCCAAAGCAAAAGGTAATCTTGTAATCCCAATTGGTAGCACCGGGTATGCCTCAAAAGTCATTAGTGACGAGGTGAAATGCAATATATCAGACTATCCTTACCTTTCTAACGTTATTGGAAGATTGGAGACAGAAACCGATATTGATAGTATTGTTACACTCGTCATGGATGTGATAAAAAAACAGCAAAACTAAGGAGGAAAGAACAATGGCAAAACGGCAAGTGTTTTTCAGCTTTGAATATGGGAAGGACGCATGGAGAGCATCTCAAGTTAGAAATATGGGTAAAGTCAGTGACTCATCGACTTTTTCGGACAATGATTGGGAAGAAGTGAAAAATAAGAGCGACAAAGAGATTAAGGCTTGGATTGATGACCAGATGGCTAAGAGGTCCTGTATTGTCGTTTTAATTGGCAAAACCACTTCTACACGCAAATGGGTAAAATACGAAATCGAAAAGGCATATGAGCTTAATAAGGGGATTGTGGGGATTTATATCCATAAGCTAAAAGATGAAGGTGGGAACCAAACAGACAAGGGCGCAAATCCGTTTTATTCTGTATATACCAATGATGGCGAAAGGCTGTCTAAGTATGTAACTTGTTTTGATTCAAATTACCAGACAAGCAAATACGTTTACAACGAAATTTCAGACAATATCGAGGATTTAATAGAGGATGCTTTGAGTAACAAGGCACCACAGTGAGGGCTTGACCATGGCAAAGAATATTTTTATTTCATTCCGTTTTAGCGATGGAAACAGGTATAAGGAATACTTATCAGGACTTTTTGATAAGTATCGTGATACTATCGATTATTCTGAGGATGTGGATCGTTCTCGTATGTCAGACGTTACAATAAAGCAATACTTATATGGAAAGCTCCGTAGATCCAGCGTTACTATCGTTCTATTAACGCCATCAGCGGTTAATCATAAAAAGAACTGGCGCGGGGATTACGACGATTGGATGTATGATGAAATCAGATACTCCCTCGAAAGCAGAGAAGGAAATCGTACAAATGGTCTTGTGGCAGTATATACACCTGAGGCTGCAAACTTGCTTGTTAATGTTCAATCTTCTGGAACGGTATCCGTTAACACTGTTGACAATCTGTTTAGAAAAAACATGATGAATGTGAAACCTCAGTATAAGAAAAATCCAACCCCCGGCATATTCGATAGGGATTACGATTCATATTGCTCACTGATTGAATGGGATGAGTTTATAAATAATATCGGGAAATATATTGATATTGCATCACAAAAGCGGGACGATATTTACAAATTCGATATTAAAAAAAGACTCTAACGTGCATCTGCTCAAGTAAAAATGCATCTGGCATCATATATTTATTCTTGGTCAATACAGTATAATACAGTGATTGAGTAGCTCGCGTTTATGAGGTATGTGGAACTGTCAAGCTTTTGGTATCAAACTTTGCAACATCTGATAATTAATCATCGATTGGCGACTGGCAAGCAATGCAAACTTGTACAAGTTTGCGAATTTTGCGAGGCGGCCCGATGGCCTGCCCTCGCAAAAATGCTTGTTGGTGACATTTCCCCAAGCCCCTGAGAGCGTGAGTTTCACTCACGGCTGCGCGTTCAAAGAACGCTGAAAATCAAATACGAGCAAAGAAAAAACGCTACGCAAATAAATCAATTATCTGTGCAGCGTTTTTCATTTTTCAGTCTACCCGGCAGAAGCCATATTCTGTTGATACTTCCTTATGGCTCTCTGCCTAAGCCGTGCCCTTCTTTTTTTGTATATCCTTTTACTCGATGCTGCCGTACATGAAATACCAGTAGCCGTAAGGAGAATGCCAGATTCCCTTTACATTGCTCTTTAAGAGGTAGAAGTCCGTATAGAATGCCAACGGTGCAAGTGCCGCCTCATCAATCAGTATCTTCTCCGCCTCATGCAGATATGCGTAACGCTCTTCCGTATTGGTGGCTGTTGCCGCCTTATCCATCAGCTCATCGTAAGCCACAATGCTGATTTTACCGTCGTTGTTTCCGCTCTTTGTGGTAAAGAGATTCATAAGGTTGGACGGATCATCCCAGTCAAGTACCCAACCCTGACGGGCTACGTCAAAGTTTCCTGCTTTTCTGTCCGCGCTGAATACCTTCCACTCCTTGATGGTGATGTTCATAGTGATGCCCAGCTTTTCTGCCCATACGCTCTGGAGATACTCCGCCACCGGCTTGTGGTATCCGGCATCGTTGGTGCTGTACTCAAATACAGGGAAGCCTTCTCCGTTCGGATAGCCTGCCTCTGCCAAAAGCGCCTGCGCCTTTGCCACATCCGCCTCATAATCCTCAGAATTAACACCCTTGGTATACTTATCCAGGGTTACGTCTAGGAACTTGGAGCCTTCCGTTGCATCGGAGATACCCGTACCCACAACGGTATTGGCCTGAATATAAGTACCCTGCATAATGGTATTTGCCACATACTCCCTGTCAATAACCAGGGACAAAGCCTGTCTTACCTTTGCATTGTCAAACGGTGCCTTCTGCGTATTGAAGCTTACATAGTAGGTTCCCATGTTCGGATCCACATGGAACTCCGGATTACCCTTCAAGCTTGGGATTTCCTCGGAAGGAACCGTCTTAATCATGGAAATCTCACCCTGATTGTATGCCGTATAAGCCGCATTGGCATCTTCAATCAGCCTGTATGTAATCTTGTCAAAGGTGATATTGGCAACATCCCAGTAATGCTCGTTCTTCTCGAATACGATTCTGTCGCCGTCCACAAACTCCGTCATCTTGTAAGGTCCGGAAGTAATGTAGGTTTCAGGGTTCAAGGTCCAAGCCTCGCCGTTTGCTTCTACGGTTGCCTGCTGTACAGGAACCAAAGTCGCATGGGCTACAATCTTATGGAAATATGCTACCGGTGCGGAAAGCTCCACCACAAAAGTCGTAGCATCCGGTGCGGAAACAGCCAGCGCATCCAAATTGCCTGCATTTGCCTCTTCAAAGCCCTTTACGGAGCCCAAGGTATCAAAGGCATAGGCTGCCGCTGTTGCAGGGTCTACCATTCTCTTCCAGCTGTACACAAAATCCTCTGCCGTCAAATCGGAGCCGTCAGACCACTTCAAGCCCTCTCTCAGCTTAAAGGTATAAGTCAGGCCATCCGCAGAAACTTCATAGCTTTCCGCCAGACCCGAAATAACTTTATTGTCCTTATCCGTCTTTAACAATCCCTCAAAAGCATGGATAATCATATTTGCGCCGTCCACCGCATGGTTAAGCGCCGGGTCTATGGTTTCCGGTGAAGGTCCTACCTGCACCACAATTTCATTCACCGCAGCGCCTTCTGTCGCTGCTTCGCCTGCCGCCGTTTCACCTGCTGCCTGTGACGCACCCGCAGCCGTCGTTGCCGTTGTAGCCGCGCCGCTGCCGCAGGCGGAAAGCGCCAAAGCCGCCACTAAGATTGCAGGTAATAAAAATCTTTTTTTCATAGTTTTCCTCCTTATTATGATGAATGATTTTTCGAACCGGGCAGCTTCTGCCGCCAAAATCCGAAAGTTCTATATAAACCCTGCCGGGTATATATCTAGTTCAGCTTGTCCAGATTGTGGCAGGCACAGTAATGCCCTGACGCCACCTCCTTTAATTCCGGCTTCTCCTGCGCACACTGTTCACTGGCATAAGCACAGCGGGTTCTGAAGGTACAGCCGCTCGGCGGATTCAAAGGACTCGGCACATCTCCGCTTAAGATGATGCGCTGCGCCTTTCTCGCCGTAATCGGATCCGCAATCGGAATGGCGGAAATCAAAGACCTGGTATAAGGATGCAGGGAATGGAAAATCAATTCTCCCGCTTCCGCCATCTCCACCATATTGCCCAGATACATCACACCGATACGATTGGAAATGTGGTTAACCACCGACAAATCATGGGCAATGAACAAATAAGTCAGGCCCATTTCCTCCTGCAGGCTTTCAAACATATTGACAACCTGCGCCTGTATGCTGACATCCAAAGCCGATACCGGCTCGTCGCAGACAATAAATTCCGGATCTACCGCCAAGGCTCTGGCAATACCGATACGCTGTCTTTGACCGCCCGAGAACTCATGGGCATAGCGGTTGGCATGCTCGGAATTTAATCCCACCTTGGAAAGCAGAGAGATGATTTTATCCTGTCTTTGCGCCTTGTTGTCATACAGCTTATGAATGTCCAAGGCCTCTCCCACAATATCCCCCACCGTCATACGGGGATCCAGGGAGGCGTAAGGGTCCTGAAACACGATCTGCATCTTCCTGCGATAAGGCAGCATATCCGCCTTTGTATGGGTTTCACTGTCAAAAATCGTGCTTCCGTCGTACACAATCTTGCCGGAGGTCGGCTCCGTCAGCCGCAGAATGGAGCGTCCCGTCGTTGTCTTGCCGCAGCCGGACTCTCCCACCAGACCTAAGGTTTCTCCTTTCCTGATGAAAAAGCTGACGCCGTCCACCGCCTTAACAACCTTTCTGCTGCCCGCCACTGGGAAATGCTGCTTTAAATTTGTGATTTCCAGTAAATTCCTGCTCATGAAACCCCTCCTTTTGCAGCCTGCTCCTCAAACTGCCTTTTTTGCTCCAGCCAGCATCTGCTGTAATGATTTCCTTCATAATCACTGCGAGGCGGTTTCTTTTCCAGACATATTTTCATACAGGAAGCACAGCGGGAAGCAAAAGCACAGCCCTTCGGCGGATTCAACAAATCCACCGGCTGACCCTCTATGGGAATCAGCTTGCTGTATTCCAACTCATGCATCTTCGGAATGGAGTTAATCAAGCCCTTGGTATATTCATGCTTGGAGCGGTAGAAAATATCATCCGTCGTACCGTACTCCACGATTTCCCCTGCGTACATAACCGCAATATTATCGCACATGGAGGCAACCACACCCAAATCATGGGTAATCATAATGATGCCCATATCCAATTTCTTTTTCAAATCCTGCATCAGCTCCAAAATCTGCGCCTGTATCGTCACGTCCAGTGCCGTCGTCGGCTCGTCGGCGATTAAAAGCTTCGGTTCGCAGGCCAAGGCAATGGCAATCATCACTCTCTGGCGCATACCTCCTGAAAGCTCATGCGGATACTGCTTCAAACGCTTCTCCGGCTCATTGATGCCTACCAGCTCCAAAAGCTCCTTGGCTCTTTTCCTGGCCTCCGCACCCTTTTTATCCGTATGCAGGTGAATGCTCTCCTCAATCTGATTTCCGATGGTATATACGGGATTCAAGCTCGTCATCGGATCCTGGAAGATGATGCTGACTTCCTTTCCTCTGATTTTGCGAAGCTCCTTTTCCGTCATTTTATCTATTCTGTGTCCGTTAAATTCAACGCTGCCCCCCATAATCTTGCCGTTATAGGCGGTCAGACCCATAATCGAATAAGCCGTAACGCTCTTTCCGCTCCCGGATTCTCCTACGATACCCAGCACCTCTCCCGCTTTCATTTGAATGCTGACGTCATTTAGAGCCTTTACCTCGCCCGCAGGCGTAAAGAATGACAGCTGTTCGTGTTGTATATCAACTAAAAATTCGCTCATTCCACGCCTCCTTAATTCTTCAACTTAGGGTCAAAGGCATCACGCAAGCCGTCGCCTAAGAGGTTAAAGTTCAAAATAATGACAAAAATCAAAACCGCCGGTGCAAAGAGTTTTTCCGGATAGGTCTGGAAGCCGTTCAAAGCCGCAGAAGCCAAAGAACCGAGGCTCGGCATCGGCGCCTGTACCCCCAGTCCCAAAAAGCTTAAGAAGGACTCCGTAAAGATAGCGGAAGGAATCTGCAGGGTCGTGGTCACAATCAGGGTACCCATGCAGTTGGTAATCAAATGCTTAAATAAAATTCTTCCGGTTTTTGCGCCCAAAGCCTTGGCTGCCGTCACGTATTCATTCTGTTTCAGCACCATAATCTGGGAGCGCACGATACGCGCCATGCCCACCCAATACAGCATGGCAAATACCAGGAACATGGACACCATATTCGGTCCCAGGTCCTGAATAAATCCGAAGCCCGGCACGGTTGCCAGCTTTTCCAGAGGATATTTTAAGGTTTGGGCAATCAAAATAATAATCAGCACGTCGGGCACCGTATAAATGATGTCCACCACACGCATCATAATCAAATCCAAGGTTCCGCCGAAATATCCGGCAATGGCTCCGTAGGTGGAGCCGATCATCAAAATCAGCAAAGACGCCACTATGCCGACAGTCATGGATACTCTGCCGCCCACCAGCACACGGATGGCATAATCTCTTCCGTTCTGGTCCGTTCCCAAAAAGTGCGGAAACACCTTTTCGCCGTTTTCCATGGCCTTAAGCTCCGTGGCTGAATACTGCATCGGCGCCAGTCTTTCGGAGCCCTTTAGCTGCTGCTCATATTTATAGGGATAAAAAGCAGGCACCACAAAACAGAAAAAAACAATTAAAAGTACCATGCACAAAGAAAACATGGCGATTTTATTTCTCTTAAAGCGCCTGATACCATCTTTAAAAAAGCCCACCGACTCCCGCATAATCACGAGGGATTCCTTCTCCTCGGCATCTGCCCGGATGAAATCGTCCGCATTAAGCTGCAGGCTTAGAATATTCTTTTCACTCATTTTATACTCCTTACTTTAGCTTAATTCTCGGATCCACAAGGGCATAGGCAATATCCACCAGCACATTCATGACAATCACGAAGGTTGCCAAAAATATGGTTGTTCCCATAATCATGGGATAATCTCTTGCGGTAATGGCACCCACAAATTCCGAACCGAGTCCCGGAATATTAAAAATCTTTTCTACGATAAAGCTTCCCGTCATCAGCGCCGCAAGCAAAGGCCCGAGATAGGTAATTACCGGCAAAATGGCATTTCTGAGGGCATGCTTAAAAATAGCTTTAAACTGCGAAACACCCTTTGCCCTGGCGGTACGCATATAATCCTGTCCGATAACCTCCAGCATGGAAGATCGCATCAGTCTTGCCATATAAAAAGTCGGGTACAGGGACAAAGCCATGACCGGCATGATATAGTTCGTCCAGTCCCTGATGCCCAGCGGTGACAGCAGTCCCAGCTTGGTGGACAAAATATACATCAGCAAGGTTGAAGACAAAAAGCTCGGTACGGCAATACCCGCCGTAGACAGCACCATCAGAATATTGTCCGCCAGCTTTCCTCTGTTGTAAGCGGCAATCGCTCCCAAAGGCACACCGATGCTCACCGCCACGATAATGGCAAGACCGCCGATTCTGGCAGAAGTCGGGAACTTCTCCCCGATAACCTGGGTCACGGTTCTTCCCCTTTTCTTCAAAGAGGGACCCATATCTCCCTTGAGCAGACCGCTCATATATGTTGTATACTGCTCACTTAAAGGCTTATCCAAGCCATATTTCGCCTCCATTGCCGCCTGTGCCTGGGGTGTAATCGCTTTCTCCGATAAAAAAGGACCGCCCGGTACCATATTCATCAAAAAGAAAGTCAGGGTTGCCACCAGCCAGGTTGTCACAATGGCAGTCAAAAATCTCTTTAAAACATACTTACCCATATTGAACTCTCCATTTTTACATTTCATTAAATATACACAAAACTTTTATAAATAGCAATGTTTTTATAAAAATTTTCGATTTTACTGCATATTATGCAATGTCCATCTATTGATATCCTGCTTACAAATCCCCGTACCTACAAAAGGAGTTACTGCATCTTGTGCAATAGCTCCTTTGCCGCTTAATGTCCCTCGTAAGTAATCAGGGAACTGATGGAATACCCTTTTAATTTCTCTCTACCCTTTAAGCCCGCCAGCTCCATGACAAAACAGACCTTGACCACCTCTCCCCCGAGGCTTTCTATGAGCTTAATCATTGCTTCGATGGTGCCGCCTGTAGCAATCAGGTCGTCCACAATCACAACCTTCTGTCCTTTCTTCACCGCATCCGCATGCATTTCTATCTCGGCACTGCCGTATTCCAAATCATACTGCATACTGACCGTTTTCAAGGGCAGCTTCCCTTTCTTGCGCACCGGCACGAAAGCCTTATGACAGGCGTATGCCACCGGCACACCGAAAATAAATCCTCTGGACTCCGGACCGACAATCAAATCAAAATCCACTTTCTCCAGTTCAGCTTTCAGGCTGTTGATGGCCAAAGCCAACCCGTCCGCATCACTTAAAATGCTGGTCACATCTCTGAATATAATACCCTCTTTCGGAAAATCGGGTATGCTCCTGACATAATCCTTCAACGCTTTCACAAACTTACTCCCCCTTCTCGTAAATCGGATACTTCTCGCAAAGTCTTGCCACCTCCTGACGGATATAGTCCGCCCGGGTGTCATATTCCTTTACCGTCAAATACAGCAGACGGGCAATCTGTTTCATCTCCTCAACACCCATTCCTCTGGTACTTACCGCCGGTGTTCCGATACGCACCCCGCTGGTGACGAAAGGACTCTGCGGGTCATCCGGCACGCCGTTTTTATTCAGGGTAATGCCCACCGTATCGCAACGGTTTTGCAACTCCTTGCCGGTGATGCCCAGTTTGCGCAAATCCACCAGCATCAAATGGTTATCCGTTCCTCCCGTCAGGATATCAAAGCCCTCTTCAATCAAAGCCTTTGCCAGGGCTGCCGCATTGTCCGCCACCTTCTGCTGATAAGCTCTGTATTCCGGCTTTAAAGCCTCGCCGAAGCAAATCGCCTTTGCCGCAATCACGTGCTCCAAAGGACCGCCCTGAATACCCGGAAACAGCGCCTTATTGAAATTGAACTTCTCCGCCGCCGCCCGATTGGCAAGAATCAGACCGCCCCTTGGACCTCTCAAGGTCTTATGGGTTGTGGTAGTCACCACATCCGCATAAGGGAAAGGACTCTCATGTATGCCTGCCGCCACCAGACCCGCTATATGGGCTATATCCGCCATCAAATAGGCGCCCGCCGCATCCGCAATACGCTTAAATTCTTTAAAATCAATCTTTCTGGCATAGGCACTGGCTCCGGCGATGATGAGCTTCGGCTTGTGCAAAAGAGCCAGACGCTCCAATTCGCCGTAATCAATAAAGCCCTGTGCATCCACCCCATAAGGAATGATATGAAAATACTTACCGGAAAAATTCACCGGTGAACCGTGGCTTAAATGTCCGCCGTGGTTTAAATTCATACCGAGCACCGTATCCCCCGGCTCCAGCATGGCAAAAAAAACTGCCATATTGGCCTGGGCGCCGGAATGAGGCTGCACATTTGCATAATCACAGCCGAAAAGCTTCTTTGCCCTTTCAATGGCAATGCTCTCTACCACGTCCACCTCTTCGCAACCGCCGTAATAACGCTTTGCCGGATAGCCTTCGGCATATTTATTGGTCAGAACCGTGCCCATGGCAAGCATCACCGCCTCGGATACAATATTCTCGGAAGCAATCAGTTCCAAATTCTCCTGCTGACGTCTGTGTTCCTTCTGAATGGCAGCGCCGACTTCCGGATCGCAGCTGCTTAAAAAATCCATGATTTGATGTATCATATCTTTCCTCTCATTCCCTATTTTGGGACAACATGTTCGCTACAAATTTCAACCTTTGCATTATATCCTAAATCCTGCTGATTTTCCAGTCCTTTATCACGATTTGCACCCTTCTTACCCCCATATATTCATTGATTTCGGGATAGTACAGAATATCGATTTTATCGCTCCTGCCCGTCTTTTCCAGAAAATCCTCTCCCTCTGCAAACAAAACGGCGGGCAGCCTGCTGCCATAGGCATCCTGCAAAAGCAGCTTGATCACATTTTTATCCTTACCCAACAGCCTTGACTCCAATATCCGTACATCCTTCAGGGCAAAATTCGGCTTCTCGTTTCCCTGACCGAAGGGCTCCAGAGCGGATAATTCCGCAATCAGGTTTTCCCCCGCATAGGCAAAGGGAAGAAGGCTGTCTATCCAGATTTTCTCCACAAAATCTTCCTGTCCAAGCCCCGCATGCACATTCAAAAAGGTACGAAATTCTTCCAGCACCTCCACCTGCAGGCTCAAGCCTGCCGCCATCGGGTGCCCTCCGTACTTATCTAAAAAGACTGCCGCCTCCGATAACTTTTCAAACATATTATAGGCGGCAATCGAACGGGCGGAGCCCTTCAAAAACCCATGGGGCGTATCCGTCAGCACGATGCAGGGTCTATAATACTTTTCTTTGATTCTGCCGGCAATAATACCCGCCAGAGATTCATGACAGTCCGGCAGGTACAGCACTAAAACCTTGTCCTCTTTGTATTTGCTTTCCACCTCTTGCGTCGCCTGCAAAACACCCCTGGCGGTCATGTCCTTTCTTTCGTTGTTCAAAACCACCAGCTCCTTCGCCAAAACACCGGCTTTTTCTCTGTCCTGCTCCAAAAAAAGCTGCAGAGCGAGCTTTGCCGAGCGCAGCCTGCCCCCTGCATTCAAACAAGGGCCTATGATAAAGCCGATATGAAAGGGACTCAACCTTTTATTTTCCAAATCACATTCCGCCAGCAAAAGACGCAGCCCCATATTCCGGCTTTCCGCAATTTCCTCCAAGCCCCTCTTGACGATATAGCGATTCTCATCCCGCAAAGGCATCACATCTCCCACCGTCGCAATCGCCGCAAAGGCAAAGAGCTCCTCCGGAAAATCCGCCTCCCTGCCCATTCGGGCAAATAAAAGCTGCATCAGCTTATAGGCAAGCAAAGCTCCGCAGATTCCCGTGAAAGGATAGGTACAGTCCTGCCGTTTGGGATTGACGATAAAATCTGCTTCCGGCAACACATCCTGCCCCTCTTCCCTGCGTACATCGTGATGATCCGTCACTATTGTCCGCATCCCCAGCTCTCTTGCCCTGGCAAGGGCGGAAAATGCGGCAATTCCGTTGTCGCAGGTCAGCAAAATATCAACTTCCTCTTTTTTTGCCTCCGCAATAATATCCTCGTTGATGCCGTAGCCGTCCCGAATCCTGTCGGGAATCTCATAGCTGACCTTTGCCTGCAACTTCTGCAGGGCAGCTGTCAGAATATAGGTGGCACAGACTCCGTCTATATCATAATCCCCCACTACACGGATTTTCTTTCCTTCCCGAAGGGCTTGCGCCAAAAAAGCTGCGGCATTCACGGCATCCTTAAGCCCCTCGGGGTGATGCATATCGCTTTCCTGCGGGTGCAGATACTTTCCCATATCCTCCGCCTTGATGTCGCGATTGATTAAAATACGCGCCACAAGAGGCGAGATGCCGTACTCCCGCCCCAGGGCTTCAAAATCCGCTTTTTTGGTGTATATATACCAACTGACCTGTTTTTCCATCCTGCTCTTTCCGAGGCCTAATACAACTGTTCAAAGCTTTGGTAGCCGTCTTCGGTATAAAAAATCAAACCGTCATTGGCATACACAATACGCTTGGCATTACGGGATCCTCCCCTGTAGTCGATATCCGCCTCATAATATTTTCTTCCCTCGGCCGCAGGCAGTTTATTCTCTGCATTGCCAAATTCATCACCGCCTATGCTCATGCCCGGCAAAACCGTATCCAGACTGTCCCGCTCCTGGTCCCAGCCTGCAGCCACTGCTTCTTTCTTGGTGATATAGTTGTTCGGCAGCTTCCCGTAAGTGTGAATATACAGCGCCACATCTTCCTTGGAAGTGTAATTGCCACTTTCCTTAATCAGCTGAGCCGTTTCCTGCACACTTTCCGTATCACCGACGCTTGCCGTACTCTCCGCCGCGCTCTCCGGCTCTACGGAAGAAGCGACCGCATTCGGCACATAGGCGGCAGTTTCTTCCACCCTGCCTGCATTTTTCCAGCCCGTATAAATGCCCAATATAAAAATGGCAAGCAAAAGCATCAAAGGATAGAGCCAGGAAAAACGCACAAAACTTCTCCACAATTTATGATTCATCATCTTTTCCTTACAATCTTCTTCACCTTACAGGGGAAAATGGCAGGCAAGACCCTTCCCCTCTCCATCCGCCAAAAATACCGGCTCCTTCTCCCGACAAAGCTCCCGGGCATAGGGGCAGCGGGTATGGAAACGACAGCCCTCCGGCGGTCGCATAGGGCTGGGGATTTCTCCGCTCAAAATCAAATCCCCCGAAAGTCTGTACCGCGGATTCGCCTTCGGAATGGAATCCAGCAAGAGCCTGGTATAAGGATGCCGCGGTCTTGCAAAAATTTCCTCGGTTCTTCCGATTTCACACAATTTCCCCAAAAACATAATCATAATTCTGTCGCTGATAAATTTTACAACCGATAAATCATGACTGATAAACAAATAACTTAAGCCCTTTTCTTCCTGAATGTCCTTCAACAAATTCAGTACCTGGGACTGTATGGATACGTCCAGAGCCGATACCGGCTCATCAAGGACCAGCAGCCCGGGGCGCAGCGCCAGTGCTCTGGCAATGCCGATTCTTTGCCGTTGTCCGCCGGAAAACTGATGGGGATAACGAAGAGCGGCTTCCCTGCCGATACCCACCTCTTCCAAAAGGGCATATATCCTCTCCCGCAATTCTTCCTTATTTTGGCAGATGCGATGCGTCAGCAAGGGCTCAGCAACAATGTCGAAAACCCGCATCCGGGGATTCAGCGAAGCATAGGGATCCTGAAAAACCATTTGTATACCTTTTTTCATTTCCCTGGCCTCTGCCCGTGACAAAGAACACAGATTCTTATCTCCAAACCACAATTCCCCTGCATCCGCCCTGTGCAGGGACAGCAAGGTCTTGGCAAGAGTAGACTTTCCGCAGCCGGATTCTCCCACCAGTGCCAGACATTCTCCCTTATAGATATCAAAGCTTACATCACTGACGGCTTTGAATTTTTTTCGTTTGTCGGTTCCGAAACCCTCATATTCCTTGGTCAGGGACTTCACCCGCAGCAAAATATTTTCTGCCCTCATTCTTCCTGCTTCTCCTCTATATTCAGGCTCTCTTTTTCATATAAAAAACAGCGCACCCTATGCCTTTTGCTTCCTGCCGCTTGGTACAGGGACGGTACTTCTTCTGTGCAACGCTGCTGCGCTTCTTCACATCGGGTACAAAAAGCGCAGCCCTTAGGCAAATCCAAAAGCTCCGGTACATTTCCCTTAATGGTGTGCAGGCGTTTCGGATTATCTCCCGTATTGGGTATGGATTTCAGCAAGCCCCTGGTGTAAGGGTGCCTGCTTTCTTCAAAAAGCTGCAGCACCGGCGCTTCCTCCATAACCTTTCCTGCATACATCACATATACATAGTCGCAGACGCTTGCCACTACCCCCATATTATGGCTGATGAGGATGATACTGGTGCCTGTTTCGTCGCAAAGCTTACGCATCAAAAGCAATATCTGCGCCTCTATAGTCACATCCAGAGCCGTCGTCGGTTCGTCGGCTATCAAGAGCTTCGGCTCGCAAATCATTGCCATGGCTATCATAACCCGCTGACGCAGACCTCCCGAAAGCTGATGTGGGTAGGAATGGTAACGTTTTTTTGCTTCCGGAATCCCCACCTTCACCAACATCTCTATGGTCTTTTCCCTGGCTTGCGCCTTTGTCATTTTTCCATGACGCAGCAAAACCTCGCTTACCTGTCTGCCCACGGTCATCAGGGGATTCAAACTCGTCATCGGCTCCTGAAAAACCATGGACATATCCTTGCCTCGAATGGCGGCAAGGCTTTTTTCCGGCAGATTCAACAACTCTTTCCCTTCCAGCTGCACGGATCCCTTCAGTTCTTTTTTCTTATCCTGCAAAAGCCCCATAATACTCATTGCCGTTATGGATTTTCCGCAACCGGATTCCCCCACGATGCCGATGATTTTCCCCTTTTCCACCGTCAGATCAAGACCGTCCACCGCCCTTAATATCCCTTTGTCGGTGTGAAAACAGGTATGCAGATTTTGTATCTGCAAAATATTTTCCGCCATATTTTCCTCCTACCTGTCCTTCATTTGCGGATCCAGAATATCCCGCAGACCGTCCCCCAGAAAATGGAACAAAAGCACCACAAACATAATGGCAAAGCTGGGCGCCAGCACAAGCCAAGGCTCCGTAAACAGATATTTTTTGGCGCGTACCACCATCAAGCCCCAGCTGGCGCTTGGGGGCTGAGCACCCACGCCCAGAAAGCTTAAGGATGCCTCCGACAAAATGGCGGAAGGAATGTTTAAGGTAAACAGCACAATCAGGCTTGCCATACAGTTCGGCAGAATATGCCGCAGCATAATCATCGCGCCGCTCACCCCGATATTTTTTGCCGCCAGAACATAATCCTTTTCCTTCAGCGCCAGGGTTTCGGAACGCACGACCCTTGCCGTGGAAGCCCAGTTAATCAGAGAAAGGGCTATAAAGATATTGATAAGCCCGCCCCCCATGGTGTACATCACCACCATGGCAAACAAAAGAGAGGGGAAAGCCAACATAATATCCGCCATACGCATGATGGCAAAATCCACCTTCCCGCCATAATATCCGGCCACCAAGCCCAGCAGAGTTCCGATGCTCATGGAAATAAAGGTAGGAACAAGCCCCACCACCAGCGAAATGCGGGCTCCGTAAATCAGGCGGGAAAATACATCCCTGCCCAGTTCATCCGTTCCCAGCCAATGGGCGGCATCGGGAGCCAGCAGTCTGTCCTTCAGGCTCTGGGCATAAGGATCATAGGGTACCAAAAGAGGCGCAAAAACTGCCGCCGCCAGTATCAGGACAATGCACAGCAGAGAAATGAACGCCGCCTTATTATTTTTAATCAAACGCCTGTATTCCATCTTCTCCAAAGCCTACGCTTCCTTTCTGATTCTCGGATCCACCACGGAATACAGAATATCCGCCGTCAGATTACCCAATATAATTAACATGGTGGTAAATATAACCGTTCCCTGCAGCAAAGGCATATCTCTGGTTTCTATGGCGTTCACCGCCACTCTGCCTATGCCGGGTATACCGAAAATACTCTCGGTAATCACCGCTCCGCTGAGCATGGAGCTGATTTGCAGCGCCATCATGGTCAGCACCGGCAGCATGGCGTTGCGCAGGGCATGACGCAGCATAATGCTGCCTTCCCGCAGTCCCTTTGCCCTTGCCGTCCGGATATAGTCCTCCCGAAACACCTCCAGCAACTGGGAACGGGTCATGCGGGCAATGCTTCCCGCACTGTTCCAGCCCAGTACAATGGCAGGCAGAACCATCGCCGCCCCGCTGTCATAACCGGAAACCGGAAAAAGATGCAGCCGGTAAGCAAAGACATATTGCAAAACCAAAGCCAGCATGAATACGGGCATGGATACGCCGAATAAAGCCCCCGTCATAAAGAGCTTATCCGGCCATTTATTTTTATGTACGGCACTGATGATACCGGCGCCGATTCCCATAAGCCATGCCACCAAGGCGGCACTTAACGACAGCTTTAAGGTATGGGGAAAGGCTTCCATAATCACTTCCCCCACCTTTCGGTTCATTCGGTAGCTGGTGCCGAAATCCCCCCGCAGGGCATTCCCCACATATTGAAAAAACTGCACATATAAAGGCTGATCAAGCCCCATTTCCCGGCTGATTTTTTCTATGGTCTGCTCATTCACATGCTCTCCCAGCATGGTGGTCACCGGATCTCCCGGCACCACCCGCAACATAATGAAAATGAGCAGAACGACACCGACCAAAATCGGAATGGCAACCAATATTCTCGAAACAATTTTTCTTAGCATGCTTACCTCGATGACAAATCCGGCTTGGAAAAACCGGCAAGCCCGAACCCTGGTTTCGAGCTTGCCGCCAATGATTTGTTCAGATTGTCTTTCGCTTATTTTTTGCGGATGGAGTAAAACTGCGTATCACTCAGACCCGCCCAGTTCGGGGTAAATCCCTCGATATTCTCTCCGACGGCAAAGTAATGCTCTCTTGCATACATCGGCGTCCAGGCTCTGTCCTGGGTGATGATTTTTTCTTCCAGCGCCTGGTACTCCTTGATACGCTCCGTTTCGTCAATGATGGAGCGTGCCTTATTTACTCTTTCGATAACCGCCTCATCCTTATAGTTCATGGAACGCAGCTTGCTGTTATTCAGACTGCCGAAAAAGGTGTAGATAAAATTATCCGGGTCGTTATAATCCGCCGTCCAGGTTGCCAGGAAAGAGCCCAGCTCTCCCGATTTTCTGGTGGCTAGCCAGGTCGCTTCATCGTAGGTCTTAATCTCCGCCTGTATGCCGATTTCCTGCAGCTGCGCCGCAATAATCTCCAGCACCGCATGAATGGTGTCGGAAGAAGACGCGTCCGCCGCAATCTCCATGGCAAAGCCCTCCGGATAACCCGCCTTGGCAAGCATCTCTTTTGCCAACTCCGGGTTATAGGTAATCTCCGGTAGATTTTCATTGTGTCCAATCAAACCTTTCGGAAAAATACCGTTTTCCAGACCTGCAATCCCGTTGTACATGGCATCCACAATCGCCTGCCTGTCAATCGCCATGGATACCGCCTGCCGCACCTCCACCTTGTCAAAAGGCGCTATGTTCTGATTAAAAGTAAAATAAGTAATACCCACTCTCGGCGTACTCACAAGGCGCTCCGGAAACTCCTCCTTGTAGGTCGGTATGTAGTCAATCATAAAATCCAAATCCAGAATGTCCAACTCCCCGTTGCGGAACATCATATTCTGGGTTTCCGTATCCGGAATGATGCGTATGTATACGCCCTCAATATTCGGGCTTCCCTTCCAGTAGTTCTCATTTTTGCGCAACACAATACTGTCGTTCAGGGTCCAGGACTCCGCCCGGAAAGGCCCTGTTCCCACGGTCAGCGCCGCATCCACACCGAATTTATCTCCGGCAGCTTCCGTACTTTTGGCATCCAGCATACTCACCGGTGCCGCCGCTAAGCTTGCCATAAAGCCGGCATAAGGCTCCTTTAAGGTGATTTCTACCGTATAGGCATCCGTCGCCTTAACGCCCTCCAGCTCCGTTGCGCTGCCTTCCATCAGCTTGTCCGCTCCCAGCACCTGGCTCACAAAGTCGCCGTTTACAGCCCCTTGGGCGCTGATAATTCTGTTTAAGGAGTATACCACGTCATCCGACTCAAAATCTTCGCCGTTGTGGAACTTCACACCCTGCCGCAGCTTAATGGTGTAAGTCAGACCGTCAGGAGAAATCTCCCATGATTCCGCCAAAGACGGCACCAGCTTACTGGTTCCGCCCTCTGTCAGCTCCACCTCCACCAGTCTGTCAAATATGTTTAAAGGTACCATATAATCCTTGGATGTTTTGTGCACATCCAGGGTTTGTACATCCGCATTCAAAGCCGTGCGCACATAGCCTTCCATATTCCCTGCCGCAACAGCTCCGGTCTGCGTCGCCTGTGTCTGTTCTGTCGTCTGCGTTGTATTTGCCGTACATCCTGCCAGTGCCAGCATGGCTGCAAAGGACAAGGCAAGCATATATATTTTCTTCATCTTCCGTCTGTATCTCCTTTCAAGGATATTGACCCCTCCCGCATCTTTGGCTATACTGTTGTAAAATGCTTCGGTCTTTCGCTAAAGCATAGTATACCAAATATTATACACACATACAATAAAAAGAGAGTTTTTATGAAAATTGCCATGATCAGCGGCGCCTCCAGGGGCATAGGCAAAGCGACGGCCATACGCTTTGCCAAAGAAGGCTACGGCCTTGCCCTTACCGCCTTACAGAATGCAGAAAAATTGCATGAATGTCAACGGGAAATCGAAGCCCTGGGTACTCCCTGCTTTGCCGACCTGTGCGATATGTCCGACTTTAAAGCCTGCGAGGATTTCTTTTTACGCCTGCACAGGCAGTACGGCAGACTGGACGTACTGGTCAATAATGCCGCCCTTTCCTATATCGGCCTGCTGCAGGATATGTCGCCGGAAGACTGGGACAGGGTACTCAAAACCAATCTGTATTCCGCCTTTTATACCTCCAGGCTTGCCATTCCTTTGTTTTTGCGGCAAGGAGGCGGACATATCATCAACATCTCTTCCGTCTGGGGCAGCGCGGGTGCAGCCTGTGAGGTCGCTTACAGCAGCTCCAAGGGCGCTTTGCACGCCTTTACCAAGGCCCTTGCCAAGGAACTGGCCCCCAGCCGCATCGCCGTTAATGCCGTTGCCGCCGGGCTGATTGATACGGATATGAATGCCTTCTTGGGCGAGGAGGAAAAATCCGCTCTTTTGCAGGGCATTGCCGCCGGACGCATGGGCAGCCCCGAGGAGGTGGCGGAACTGATTTTTATGCTTTCCTGCCAGTCCCCTTATCTGAGCGGGCAAATCATCGGTATCGACGGCGCCTGGATCTAAACGGCTCTTATATCAAGAAAACCCTCCCCGGCAACATTGAACCTTGAGGTGACCCCAAAAAGTCTAACTTTTTGGGGTCACCTCAAAGTGTACCGAAGAGGGTTTTATTTTTATAAATAAGAATGAATACAAAGAGAACCGAAAGGTCTGATGCTCATGATATATACGCTGTCCTTGCCCTGCAGCTTCTCCATATACGCCGCATATTCCTCTACCAGATGCTTGGGCAAAATAGCCATAATCACGCCGGCAAAGCCGCCGCCGTGTACCCTGCAGGTGCCCGCCTGCTTTTCTTTGATGAACTTCTCCGTCAAAGCCAGACTGAGGGTAATGCCCTGCTCCTGCGGCGCCGCGTTGGTGTAACAATTTTGCAGATATTTCCAGGAAGAGTTGCCGCTTTCCTCCACCAAGGCAAAAAAGTTCGCAAAATCCCCCTTTTCCAAACTTTCCACTATACCTTCCACCCGTTTATTCTCATCGAAGAAGTGAATCGCCCGCAGCACGCTGCGATCTCCCGTCTGCCGCCTGATTGCGGCAATATTTTCATAAAAGGCGGACTCGTTCACCTCTGCCAGCACCTCTTTTCCGAAATAAGCAGCCACCTTTTTCATTTCCGCCGGTATGGATGAATAGTCCTCCGACAGATCCGCATGCCCTTTGCCGGTCTGCACAATAATCAAGGAGCAGTCCGCCTGCGAAAAGTCAAAATTCACCTTGCGAACCGCCGGTTCCTTCGGGTCGGCAAAATCAATATGGATCAAACCGCCGAAAGCGCAGCACATCTGATCCAAAAGACCGCTTTGCTTATCCCAATACACATTCTCCGCATATTTGCTGATATGGGCATAAGCGGTTACATCCATCCTGTCTTCGTTATACAGGGTATTCAAAATCTGGCAAAGCAGGGTTTCAAAAGCCGCCGAAGAACTGACACCGGCACTGGCAATGACATTGCTCGTGATATAGGCGTCAAAGCCCCCGATTTGATAATGATGTTCCTGAAAGCCTTTCAAAATACCCTTAACCAGGTCTATGGTACCCGCCTTTTTATCGGAGGGCTCCAAATCCGATAAGCGAATGCTGAACCTTTGATGAAAACTTTCACTGATGATATTGACAACATCGGAATGGTTCCTTCCTGCCGCCGCCACACAGTCCAGATTGATGCTGGCGCCCAAAACCTTGCCGTGATTATGGTCCGTATGGTTGCCGCTGATTTCCGTTCTGCCGGGAGAAGAAAACAAAAGCAGGTCTTTGGTATCGAAATTCTTCTCAAAGCCGTCCAATACCGCCTCATAACGCTGTGTCTGTCGGGCAAGCTCCGCCGAACCGTACAGCCTCGTCAATATGTTCTGCCCCTTTATCCCTCTCAAAAGTTCCTTGCTTTCTCTGATATCCATGCCCTCTCCTATCCGGACAGCTTAACCTACGGCTATGACAATGCCGCCATCTCCCGCATAAACGGTCGCAACGCCCATCGCCTCCGTTATCCGTACATCCTTAAACTTACCGCTCTCTCTGAAAGCTTCCGCCACCATATTTCCCCTGTCCTTGTTATTGACCTGGGTAATGCAGACAATCTTGTCCTTCGCATCGGCTCCGGCGTCCTGTACAGCCATGTTCACCATCTTCAAAAGTGCCTTGTTTATGCCTCTTGCCTGGTCAAGCTTAACAATCTTTCCGCCTGTCGCTCCCATAATGGGCTTAATATTCAGGGTTGTTGCAAAAAATGCGGTTAATCCGGTTAATCTGCCATTTTTTCTCAATGTATCTAAGTTTTCCAGAACAAAATATGTTTTCATCTTATCCCGGAACTTTGTTATTTTATCACATATTTCAGCAAATGATAAGCCGGAGCGGCATAATTTTTCCAGCTCCAGTAAAATACGGTACTGCCCTGCACTGGCGGAATGTGAGGAAAGTATAAAGATATTTTTGTGCTTTCCCTTTTCCTCCTCATAAAGACTCTTGCCCAAAACCGCACTCTGATAAGTACCGGACAAATGCTCGGAGAGGGTCACCGCAAAAATCGTGTCCTCTTCGCAGTCATACGCTTCTTTGAACAAGTCCGGTGAAGGGCAGGCAGTCTTGGCTCCTACGCTGCTGCTTGCCATCCTCCGAATAAAATCCTTCTGATCAAAGTGCTCGTCATCTATCACTTGATAATCTCCCAGCTGCAGACTCAAAGGCACGCTCCGAAATGTCGCATCCTTCTTCATTCTCTCATCCCAGTCGGAGCAGCTGTCGCCAATAATTCTGTATTTCATACGCTTCCATCCTTTATTACATATAGTTTCAAAAACTATATGTAATTATAATGAAAGACACTTCTTATGTCAATGTATTCTAGGTAAGAATCACAGTTTAAATTTGTCTTATTTTTTAGATTTTCCATTGATTTTTGAAAAATAAAATGCTACATTTGGGATACAGAAGCTTTTATTCTAATGGAATACCTACCTTTTCCCCAGGGTATCATACATGAAGGAGGTTATCACTATGAGAATCGGATGTGTCAAAGAAATCAAAAAACACGAGTACCGCGTCGGCCTGACGCCGGATAATGTCAAGTCCTATGTGGACGCAGGACATGAGGTGTGGGTAGAGAAAGGCGCAGGACTCGGCTCCGGCTTTACGGACGAAGAGTATGCCAAAGCCGGCGCCAAATGCGCTGAAACAGCGAAGGAGGTATGGGATACGGCGGAAATGATCATTAAGGTTAAGGAACCGCTTGCTCCCGAGTATCCTCTTTTCCGTCCCGGACTGATTTTGTACACCTATCTGCACATTGCCGCTGACAGACCCCTGGCGGATGCGCTGATGGAAAAGGGCGTAAAAGCCTTGGCTTATGAAACTCTTGAGGACAAAAACCGCACTCTTCCTCTGTTGGCGCCGATGAGCCAAATCGCCGGCAGACTGAGCGTGCAGGAAGGCGCCAAGTATCTGGAAAAGCCTTTCGGAGGACGCGGCGTTCTGCTCTCCGGTGTTCCGGGCACTCCAAAAGCCAAAGTATTGATTATCGGCGGAGGCGTTGTGGGTACCAATGCCTGTAAGATTGCCGTAGGTATGGGCGCCGATGTCAGCATTACCGACATCAGTCTGGAAAGGCTGGCATATCTGGACGATATCTTCGGATCCCGCATACAGACGCTGTACAGCACGGATGCCGTGATTGCAAAGGAAATTCGGGATGCCGACCTGGTTATCGGTTCTGTCCTGATTCCGGGCAAGTCCGCTCCGAAGCTGATTAAGAAAGCATATCTGCAGCATATGAAGCCGGGTAGCGTTATTGTGGACGTTGCCATCGACCAGGGAGGCTGTGCCGAAACCAGTCGTGTAACCTACCACGATGATCCGACTTACGTGGAGGATGGTGTTCTCCATTATTGTGTAGGCAATATGCCGGGAGCCGTACCTCGTACTTCCACCATTGCTTTGACCAATGCCACACTGCGCTGCGGTCTGCAGATTGCAGGCAAGGGACTGGAAAAAGCCTGCAAGGATGACGCTCTGCTGTATACGGCAGTCAATACTTATGACGGAAAGCTGTGCTGCAAGGCCGTAGCCGAAAGTTTCGGCACCCCATATACGGATCCTCGTACTCTGTTTTAAAAAAATCCCTCCCGACAAGTCGAACAAAGCCCTTATCCCCTTTGGGGCTTTGTCCCGCACTTGCGGGAGGTTTTTACGTTTTATCCCTTATATAAATAGATTCATATTGGACTTGTCATTGTCATGCAGCATACTTGCCACACCGCCTATTTCCACTCCCTCTATCAGCTCCTCTTTTCGTATACCCATAACATCCATGGACATCTGACAGGCTATCAGCCGAACGCCCGCTTCCATCGCCTGCTGCATCAGCTCTTCCAGAGAACTCACTCCCTTTTCCTTCATTACCCGCTTCATCATTTTGGTTCCCAGTCCCCCGAAATGCATCTTGGATAAGCCAAGCTTTGCAGCCCCCTTTGGCAGCATCAGACCGAAAATTTTACTGATCAAATCCTTGTTTACCTTCACCCTTTCCGGCTTTCTTAAGGCATTCAAACCCCAAAAGGTGAAAAACATATTGACCTTGTTTCCCATGGCAAGGCTTCCGTTAGCGATGATGAAAGCCGCCAGTACCTTATCCAAATCTCCGTCAAAAACAATCATGGTCTTCTCCGGGCTTTTCTCCGACTCCGTCGTTTCCAAGGCTCCCCCTTTTCGCAATTTTGCGGTATATATACCTTGCTTCCCCCCTTTTTCTATTAAGGTATTTCCGGTTCCCGCGCACCAGCTCTCTATATCCGCCAAAAATCCCGGATCGCTTGCACAAACCTCCAACTGCTCTCCCGCTGACAAGTCCTGCATTTTCTTTGCCACCTGCACAATCGGCCCCGGACAGCATAAACCGCAGGTATCCAGGCTATGCACCTTCTTTGCATCCTGAATCTTCTCGGGCAGCTTATCCTGCTGCAGATGCAGCTCTCCCTTTTCTTCCGTAAAATGCAAATCCCGCCAGGTCTTCATCCCTCCCGCCAGGGTACGGACTTTATAACCTTTCTGTTTGAGTATGCGCTCTGCAATATAGCCCCGCAGTCCCACGGCACAGCAGCTTAGATAGTTTGTATCCTTATCCAGTTCCCCCAAACGCTCCCGCAGTTTTGTCAAAGGAATATGCAGGGATTTTTCCAAAGCTCCGCTTTGTACCTCCGCTTCTTCCCGCACATCCAGCACAAGATATTTTTCCGCTTCCTTCTCGTATTCCGCCCAGGTAATCGGCTCCGTCAAGCCCTCCAGGATATCCGTTGCCATATATCCCGCCATATTAACGGGATCCTTGGCAGACGAATAAGGCGGCGCATACGCAAGCTCCAATTTGCTCAAGTCGTACACCGTTCCCCCAAAATGTATGCTTGTCGCAATGGTATCAATCCTTTTATCCACGCCGTCGAAGCCTATAATCTGCGCACCCAGCACCTTGCCCTCGGGGATGGCAAACAGCAGCTTGATTGTCATCGGCAAAGCCTTCGGATAATAAGAGGCATGGGACATCGGATGCAAAAGGCTGATGCCGTAGTCTTTCCACAAACGAAGCCCTCTTGCCTGCAAGGCTTTCTCGTTCTCTCCCGTACTTGCCGCCGTCAAATCAAAAATCTTGGCAATACCGGTACCTATGCTGCCCTCATACGATTCTTCCTTACGTCCCAGGATGCGGGCTGCCACCGCTCGTCCCTGCTTATTGGCAGGTCCTGCGAGAGGAATCATGGTTTTTATACCGCTTACCTTATTCCTCACCTCAATGACATCTCCGACCGCATAAATATGGGGATCGCTGGTTTGCATTCCCTCATCTACAATAATGCCGCCCCTTGCATTGCAGGCCAGCCCCGCCTCCTTTGCCAAAAGACTGTTCGGCCTTACTCCGATGGACAAAAGGGTCATATCCGTTTCTATCCTTGATCCGTCCTGCAGGCGCAAGGTCCTTCCCCCATCGTCAATCGCTTCCACACTTTTCCCCAGTAAAATTTCCACGCCCTTTTGCTGCAGATGGTTCTGCACAAGCTTTGCCATATCTCGGTCAAAAGGCGGCAAAATCTGTTCGGCAAGCTCCACCACCGTAACCTGTATGCCCTTTTCCTGCAGATTTTCCGCCATTTCCAATCCGATAAAGCCGCCGCCTGCAATGACCGCCTTCTTCGGTTTCTTCTCCTTGATGAAGCCGAAAATCCTATCCGTATCGGGAATATTCCATAGGGTAAATACGTTATGAGCCTCCTTTCCCTCTATGTCCGGCACAAAGGGATGAGATCCGGTAGACAAAAGCAGTGCATCATAGTTTTCATAATAGCTGCTACCGTCCCGATGGTTCAGCACCAACACACGCTTGTTTTCCTTTTCTATCTTGATGACTTCGGAAAAATTCCGAATCTCCACATGATATTTCCCTTCTATGGAAGCAATGTTCGATACAAATAAAGCCTCTCTGCTGGCAATGCTTCCGCCTATATAGTAGGGCAGGCCGCAGTTGGCAAAGGATACAAATTCCCCTCTTTCCAGCAAAAGCAGCTGCGCTTCCTCATCCAATCTCCTCAAGCGGGCAAGGGCAGTCGCTCCTCCCGCCACTCCGCCGACAACAATAATTTTTTCAGACATTTTCCGCCTCCTCAAATAATATCTGCACAATTTTTTTTACTTCTTCATTTTTGATGAAATAATACACGATTCTGCCCTCCTTCTCACAGGACAAAATACCCAAATCCCGTAGCTTTGCCAGATGCTGGCTGATATTGGACTGCGTGGCGTCCATACAGTCCGTAAAAAATGTAACGCTGCACCTGCCGTGCACATACAGGTTTTTAACCAGACACAGCCGAATCGGATGGGCTATGGCTTTTAAAAGCTCCGCTTTTTTCATCATCATTTCTTTATACTGCATAGTAGTTCTCCTCTTTTCGATAATATATTATTATATTAGAATATTCTAATATGTAAAGCAAAAAATATATTTTTTATATTTTTTTTAGAATAAAGCCGCTTTTATTTCCTGAACGAGAAAAGGATAGGCTTGCTCAAGGCCTATCCTTTTCCCAAAGTAAGAGGAAATTTCAATATGTGTAACACTATGTGTGTTATCGAGAGATACTCTCTCTCCCATATATATATTTAACCACTATTTGTATATTCTGCGTTGAATAACAAAATAAGTGCTTAAACCAAAGTTACAGGTTTGCCAATTCCTTGGCAACCGCTTTGAGAGCTGCCTCCGCCTCTGCATCCGGCTCGTTGTTGGCAATTACGCCCTCGCCACCGATTACCGTTGCTCCTGCAGCTGTCATTCTATCCACCCAAAGGCGCATCCACTCTCCGTCGCCCCAGTCATAAGAGCCGAACAGCACCAGACTCTTGCCTGAAACCTTGCCTTCCAACTCTGCCACCAAAGGTTCAACAACGGACTCTTCCAATTCTTCCGCTCCCATTGCCGGACAGCCTATTGCAAATCCTTTCTCTGCCAGCAAATCTTCTGTCTTTACATTCTCCGCCTCTACCAAAACTGCGGTCTTGCCGGCTTCTTCCACACCTGCCGCCAACATCTTTGCCATCGCTTCTGTATTACCTGTCTGGCTCCAATATACTACATATACCTTATCCATTGTCTATTCTCCTTTGTATTCTTCTAACAGGCAATCTCGCAAAGGCTTCTGCCTGCGAGCCATTCATAAAGCGCCTGATTTTTCGCCTCATCGATCTGCCTGAACTTAGCCAGGCTGCTGTCCAAGTCCCCGTACACCTTCCAGTATCCGCAATGCAGGCAATCCTTACCGGCACTGCGCAAAAAACCCTGAATGTCGCACAGAGGATATCCCAGGAACACGCCTATCTCATGCGGAAAATCCTTTCCGGACTCTCTGGCCTTTGCTATACGCCCGCGCAGCAGAGGAAGAAAATCCCTCAAACAATGCCCCGTATAACCACAGGAGTGCAAAAAACTCTGCACCTCCGCCTTTGACAAATAGGCATCCAGACTGTCCTTCCTGTATATCAGCAGCAGATACTTCGACTGCATACGATAAAGTATGACCAGCTTAAGATTCGTTTTCCCCAGCTCTCTGACCAGAGTACGCAGCTCCTGCAGACCTACGCAAAGCATATTGCTCTCCTTGCAATTTTTCAGCACAGCCGCACTCAAAATCAATACCCGCAGCATCGAAGCGCCTTTTGCCGACACAAGCTTTTCCAGCAACAAATCCTTTGGCATAAAAACCTCCCGATTCATAGAGTATCTGTTGCAAGCCGCTCCCGAATCAAGAAAGTCTATCGGTTAGCACTACCTAACTATATCATTCGAAAGATGGATTGTCAAGCATTTTTTAGAGGAAATTTATTTTTTTATCCAAATATCAATTTGGGTGCCTTCCGGAAAAGCGCTGCGAATTTCCATTTTATATCTCTCGCCATAATACAATTTGAATCGCCTGTTCACATTATAAATGCCGAAGCTTTTATAGCTCCGATTCTCTTTTGCTTCATCCAATATCCTGTCCAGCAGTTCCCGCTCAATGCCTATACCGTTGTCCTGTACGGACAGATATATGCTCTCCTCGTCATTTTTAGCCAGGATTTTGATGAAGCCCTTTTTCTCCTGCTGCTTTAAGCCATGATAAATCGCATTCTCGGCCAGAGGCTGCAGGCTTAATTTAGGGATAAGATAAGCCTTCACTTCCTCATCCGCCTGTATTTCGTATTCAAAGACCTCCGGATACCTGCATTTTTGTATGCGCAGGTAATCGGACAAAATGGAAATCTCTTCCTCTATGGCGATAATCTCTCTCCCGGAGCTTAGGGTAGATCTGAAAAAATGGGCCAGAGCCTTTGTGGTGCTCTTCGCCTCATCCGCTCTTCCCAGGCTGATGAGTACATAAACCAAATCCAGAGTATTATACAAAAAATGAGGTTTAATCTGCGCCTGCATCAGTGCCAATTCATACTCTCTCTTTTTATTTTGTTCTTCTTCCACCTGTTGCAGCAAAGAATGTATTTTTTCCAGCATCTCATTATACACCCTGGATAAAACCCCCACCTCATCCCTGGAATAAATATCCGCATAGCTGTCCAGCTTGCCGTACGTTATGGATACCATGTTGTTTTTCAGTTCCAGCAAAGGTTTGGTAATCAGCCTAGACAGCTTTTTTGCCGTCACCAGAACAAGCAGACCCAAAACAATCGAAACCGGAAGCATGTATCGCAAAAACTCCATACTGTCCGCCCGTACATAGGATAAGTCCATTTCGCTCACTATATACCAATCCGCCTGCGCAATCGGGTAAGAAAGCAAAAGCTTATCCTTTTCTATATAAAAATGGGGGGGCTGTATGCGATAATGTCCCTTTTGCAGTATTTTTTCTTTATCCATACTGGAAATCACTCTGCCGTCAGCATCCAAAATATGCATGCTGACGGCATGATTGTGATAGATTCCGCCATAAATGGCAGACAGCTCTTCTTCCCGCATTGCCAGAACCAAAATACCGACAGGCTCCTGATTCTCTATATTGATGACCGTACTGAGCAAATAAAATGCTCTGTCGCCTGTCCCCGGCAAATCCTTTTCCGACAAATCCAACCAGGTTTTATAAACATTCCCCGCAAAATATTTATCTGTCAGCTCCCGATAGGAAAGCGAAACCCTACCCTCGGTTCCGACACTGATACACTCATCATCCGGGCTGATAAAGCTTATGCTTTCCACCTCCTGAAACATTGTCAGCGCAATGCCCATCTGGCTTTCCGCACTTTGCTTGAACTTTAAATCTCTGATACCTGCCGAGGCTTCATAGCGCAAAATATCCAAAATATAATTCAAATTTTGGTTTAAGGTATCGGCACAATTTTCCACACTGCTCAATTTGGACAGAATCTGCTCGGATACCAATGCGGAGTTATTCTGCATACTGCGCTTTGCATGACTGAGATTGGTTTCGTAGTACATATAATATACAAAGAAAATAATCACAATAATGGGGAGCAACACCAGAGGCATAAAAACAATATTGATTTTATTTTCAATCTTAAAATTCTGCATGCCGGCTTTCCATTTACGAAACACTACGTCACCATCTCCCGTACTATTTTTTCCAAAGCTTCCAAAGAATACAGCCTTTCGGCAATTCTATAATTATTCTCTGTATATTTTTGCCTTTTTTCTTTATTCAGCAACAATGCGATACTTTCCTTTGCCGCTCTTTCTATTATATCGCTTGACACTTCCACCAGTCCATATGAATCTTTGGAAAGAATTTTTTCTCCCAAAGAAACATATAAAAATCCTTTATCTTTTAAATCCGTTACAAAAACCGGATATTCATACAGCACAATCGGCAGCTTCGCAAACACAGCCTCTATAAATTGATTCCCCCAGCCTTCCCAGATGCTGGGATACGTAATCAGGTCGGCCTCTGCATAACAATCCCAAAGAGAATACAGCTTCCCTTTTGCATCCTCTCCTCTACTGTGCCGGATACGCTCGCCTATGAAACGAATGTCCACGTTCTTATCCTTTGCCCGACACAGCAAATTTTTATGGTAATCTCCGGATATTCCGAATTTCTCGATATAACCTCCGCACACCAGCACTATTTTGGCATCTCCGTCAAATACCTCTCCATTATACAGAGTACGCCCATGTAAACTGTCTTTTCGGCTGTTCATCTCTGCCACAAGGTCAATGGCAAGCTCCACCCCTTTCCTGTCCAATATCCTTGTCGCCTGCAAAACCATAATGTCCCGAGGAGTAATACCGATATACTCCCGCAAATCGGCATTATAGTCATCTCTTTCCCAGGCCTTTGCCGAAAAATCAAATACATTCGGCACAATCTGCGCCTGAATATGCTTTCTTCTCCACAACTCCTTTTGTGCCGGCTGATTGATTACGATATTGGTTACATTTTCTTTAACAGGCGGCGCATACTTTTCCAATATCTCCTCCACCGGCCTGCAGGTCGGATGCACTTCGCCGCTGTCTTCAAAATAAAAATCGTGATTGTGGCAGATTGTTCGTATCCCGCTTTCGTCTATCAGCTCCGCTATCGCCAGCAAAGCGGGAATATGATAACCGACAGACATCAGGTTATTCGGTATGATAATATCGATTTTCAGCTCCTCAAGCAGCTTTGCCAGCTTTTGCTTGATCGTATTCTTTTGTCGGTAAATATCCTGTTCAAGGGCAGCTTCACTTTCATAGTCTTTCAGTTCCACCGTGGCATTTCTCAAGATTTTGTAGCTCAGGGCATGGTTAAACGACAGCTCCTCAATACAGTGTATACCCTCCACATCATGATTTCCGGCAATATAAAAAACGGTATGCCCTTGTCTTTCACAGACCTTTTTCCACTTATCCACCTCCAGCGAAACACCGTCCGTTTTCCCCAAAGCGTTATGTATAAAGGCTATTCTGCTCATATCCCGCTCCTAATCCTTATAAATCTCTATCAATCTCACGGCGTGGGCGATTCCTGCCGCCGTCACCGTTTCCAGTACCTTCAGCTTGACAAATCTGCACCGAACGGTAGGGAATATATAGGATTTTCCCAAACCGTCATTTCTGCTCTCCCATGCGACGCTTTCCCAGTTTTCCTTATCCACCGAAACCTGTATTTCAAATTTTTCGGCATAATTTTTTTCGTGGGTGTGCAGATTAATTCTGTTGATCTGTACCGGTCTTCCCAAATCCACAAAAAAATCCCAATTTTCAGGCAGAAAGGACTGCGTATAATACTCCAGGCTTCCATTTGTGCAGTTTGCAAAGGTACCTTCCTTACTCGGAATTATCCTGGCTGTAATCCCTTTCCGAAAAGCCATATTGCCGGCTACGATTTTTTCCCGCAAGCGGATATCGATTCGGGAAACGCCCCTCGGCACCTTAATTTCTCCGCTGCTATCATCAAATTCTCCCGCAGAAACAGAAAGAATCTTTCCCTCCAGTCCTTTTATCTGAATGTATATATGATTTTCCGGTACATCTCCGGTAAAGCAAAAGCTGACAGCCTCCCGACGGGCTTCCATGATATATCCCATACGCCTGCCCTTTGCAATCGGATAATTCTCCAATTCTATGCGCTTACCCTCAATCAGCCATTCCTCCGGTATCCCTCTTCCGATCAACACCGATTGATCGCTTCGCTCGGCTATCAACGATTCGATTAAGACCTTGCTTGCCACTGCCTGCCCCCACATATGCGGGCAGGAGCCATCTCCGCTTATCGGGTGCAGTCCTTCCCACTTCTCATTTTTCGGTTCTCCCGCGCTTTCCCACCATGCATAGGGCCCGGTCATGCCGTATTGTATCATTGCCTGATATGCATAGATTCCCTCGCTTCTGTACCGCTCTCCCCGCAGCCCGGCAGCTGCAAATCCGCTGTTGTAGGAGCCTATACTGTCACTGAAGGTTCCGCCGCCAAAAGAATGAGGGTATAAGCCGGCTTTCCTTCCCCTGGCCAAACCATAGTCATAGGTATCATCTATCATATCCAACATACAGCCTTGTTGCTTTGCACAGAATAAATACCCGTCCCAAGCCCATCTTCCGAACAAAAACATGGACGCCCAATTTGTGTTCTTCGGATTTTTGCAAATGTTGCAGTCGTTCGGCTCCACCATGGAGGCCGGTATATAGGACAACTTGTAGGTATTTATCGTATCTCCCAATACCTTATTTGCCGATTTCAGCAATTTTCTATACAGCTTTCCCGCCCATTGTGCTTCCTGTTTTTCTTCCAGCTCCTCGGCAATGTACTGATATGCGGTAAGCCCCATCAGAACGGACCAGTTATCTACGGTCCAATAGCCTATATGATCGATATCCCAGGTTTTTTTCACAATACCCTCCGGTCCGCTCATATCTTCTTCCATTTTCTTGGCATAGCTTTTGATCAGCGTGAATTTTTCCCGGATAAAGTCCATATCTCCCGTCTTCAGAAGGTATACGGCAAAGGGCCAGGCAAACTTCCATTTTGCATCATCATACTGTATCTGTGCCTGCAAATGCGATAAATATTCCTGAGCATCCTCAGTATCTCCCAAGCTGAGCAGAGTCACCAGAATGCCTATGGCGTCATGGTCGAATACCTCATCATAGCCGTTTTCTCCTACATGAAGATTTTTTCCGTCTTTCACGATATGTGTATATATGTATCCCGCCTTGTACGCCTCTATCAATCGGGAATCCGGCAAATCCCGAATACGGACAATCCGACTCAATTTGTCCGTCCAATAGGTTTTCATGGAGCGGTAGTGCTCATCAAAGCCTCCCGCAGCCAGCAATTTCTCCGCTTCAGGAAGCGCATAATCATTGCCGAATCGATCCCCGATCAGCACATAATCAAAACAGGAGGTGGTATGAGCCCGTACCCAAAATATATCTTCCTGCAGTGCCAAAGCTTCTCCGCGCATATCCGGTGAAATTTCCTTGTCTTCTCCCGTGGTATTGCTTATTTCCACCCGCGAATACACGGCCACATAATCATTTCCGTCTATACAGATCTTATCCGCAAAATTTTTGATTTTTATATGGCAGCCCTGCTTGCCAAACTCCGTCACCAGGCAGGGAAGATAGCCTTCCGCATTATACCAGTTCATCTTTTGTACATCCTGTGCAATGCCGAAATCAACCGTGATGTAGCGTTTATCTCTTACAAAATAAGAGCCTTCCAAGTAACAGATTATGCCGTCCTTATCTCCATCCCAACCTATCACACAAGCCTTGCTTGTATCTATCCGCATCTCATCCATAAACTATCCTTTCACTGCAGCGCCCGCTGTAATTGCTTCCTCGATTTTTCTGCTGAACATCACATACAAAACCAATGTCGGCAAACTGGATATCACCAGAGAAGCCGCCATCGCTCCCCAATCTGTTGAAAACTGCCCCTGAAACCGCACCAGACCGATCGGCAAGGTATTGAGCTCCTGCTTCCCGATCAGCACCAGCGCCATAATAAATTCATTCCATGAAAACAACATGGTAAACAAAGCACAGGTGACGATGGCGGGCTTCATCATCGGTAAAATAATTTTAAAAAATGTTGTATAGATATCCGCTCCGTCAATGGCAGCTGCTTCTTCCAGCTCTAAAGGTATCGTGCGGAAATACCCGTAAAATATAGTGGATATGAAAGGGATCTGAAAAGCCGTATAGGGCAGTATCAACGATATCAAGGAGTTTCCAAGCCGTAAATCCCGTATCAGAATGACTAAGGGAATCAGGATAATCTGCACCGGTATAAACATCCCCAGATTAACATACTGCTGCGTAAGGGCGGCATGGCGAAAACGCATCCTTGCCATCACATACGCAAACATCAAAGAAAACAAAACCGTAAAAAATATCACCGATACCGCTACCATACTGCTGTTCATAAAATAGCGCACCACATCATACTCAAACCATGCCTTACTGTAATTCTCCAGGCGAAACGCTTTCGGAAATCCGAAAGGGTTGGTGGAAAATATCTCCTCATTGTTTTTGAAGGAATTAAATACCATCCAGATAAGCGGATACGCAGATATAAGGGCATATAGACCCAGGCACAGATAAATGAATATTTTTTTCATCCATACAAACAGATGCTTACCCATTCTTTATCCCCCTTTAATAGCTTATTCTTTCTCTTGCCACAAGTTTGTTGATCAGCAGAGTAAAAAACAGACATTCCAATATTAAGCTTACCGCCACCGCACAGGCATATCCGAAATTCCCGCTGATATAGGCACTTTTATACATCATATATGCCAAGGTGGAGGTCGCGTTTCCCGGACCGCCGCCGGTCATGATGTACATATGCTCAAAAGCCCTTAAGCCTCCGGAAATGATGAGTATCAGCAATAATTTATATGTTTCCGCCAAAAGCGGCAGCGTAACCTTTCGGTGCGCAGTCAGAGGGGAGGCGCCGTCTATGACAGCCGCCTCGTAATATTGCTCCGGAATTGCCTTTATTGCCGTGTAAATCAACAATATGGTATTGCCGATTCCCTGCCATGCCGTGATAAAAGCAAGCGTCAAAATTCCCGAAAGTCCGCTCGCCAGCCAGTTCTGCCTGTATGACAAACCCAAAACCTCAAAAATGCGATTCAAAAGCCCTGCATTACTCTCATCACTCGCCAAAATAGACAGCCATAGTTTACAGATGATTACCGTAGACAGCGTACTGGGTATAAAATATATCGACTTAAAAAACCTGCTTCCCCGTATATGCCTGGAAGCAAGCAGTAAAGCGATGACCGTTCCCAGACCGATTTGGTAGCTTGCCGTTACCAGGGGATACAGCAAACCGTTCCGCAGAGAAATCCGAAAGGTGGAATCTGCGGTAAACAGCTTGATGTAATGCCTGAGGCCGACAAAACTTCCCAGTGTGATTCCGTCCCATTTAAACAGGCTTTTATATACTGTTTGCAGAATCGGGTAAAACACCACCATCGTATATAGCACAAGGGTGGGAAAAACAAATACAAACATTGCCGTTTTTTTACTGTTTATCCATTTCATACCTGTCTTTTTTAGATAAGGCTATTGCAAAGCCTGCAATAGCCTTATCCTTATTCATCCTTTTTTATTTCTTCAATCGCTGCATCAATCTCTTTTGCAAAGTCTTCCGCACTGAGGGAGCCCGTCAGCAACTCCTGGGTCTTATCCTCCAAAACCGTCTTTAATTCCTGATTTTTCAGGTTCCAATCAAAAGCAGACATGGTCTTAAATTTTGTGTTATCCGCTATGTAGCTTTGCATAATCGGTCCCAATTCGGATTCCGGCGCCGGATATTCCTTGTATATGGACGCTCCGCCCTCCAGAACCACAAAACCTTCATTCAGCTTCCGACTTAGTAAAACGGCGAACTCTGCCGCAACATCCGCATGCTTACTATAAGAAGGAACGGCAAAACCGCCTTGGCTGTATCCCCCGCTCATATTCCATCTGGCACTTTCTTCCTTTCCCGCTTCTGCAAGAGGATAATACAGCAGCACCAAATCTTCTCCCATCTTTTCTTCCAATCCGCGCAAAGCCCAGGTTCCCGTCATAAACATTGCCGCCTTGCCGGATGTAAAGAGTGCCTCCGCCTGGTCATAGGTTGTATTGAACACGTCCTTGGAAAGCATACCCGCATTTACCAATGTAATCAATTTTTCAGCCGCAGCTTTATACTCCGCTTCCGAAGCCATATGCTCTCCGCTATCCAAACCGGCTATGCCCGCCGGCACCTCTCTCGTTACCATAATATCGTACAAATGCAGACACCATGCCTTCTCTTTACCGAACAAAGCATAAGGCAGAACCCCCTTCTCCTCAAAAGCTTCTACGGCACTCAAAAACTCCTCATAATTTGTCGGTATGGCTACGTTGTGCTCCTCAAATACCGCTTTATTGGCATAAAAACTGTTAATCCACGGAGATTGCCAAGGTACGGCATAAATATGTCCGTCCTCCATATACAAAGCATCTTTATAAGAGTCCACCAAGGCCTCCTCTATGCCGTGCTTCTGCGCATAGGTATCCAGCTGTACCAAAGCTCCCGATTTATTAAATAATTCAATGTTTACACCGGAAACATCAAATATATCGGGCAAATTTCCGGACGCCGCATAGGTTTTCAGCTTTTGACCGTCATCCTGCGCAACCGCCTCTATTTCCACCTCCACATTCGGCATAATCTTCTTTACCTCTGCCAATGCATAATCCAAGGTTCTGATTTCCTGATCCGCCGAATAATTCGCATACAACTTCAGCTTTACGGTTTCCGCCGCTTCCGCTTGTTCCGTCTGTGCGCTGCTCTGCTCGCCGCTCCCGGCCTCCGTCCCCGTTACCGTCAAGCCGCCCGCTCCCGAACAGGCTGTCAGCAGCATGGACGCCGATATCAATCCAAATAGTATTTTTTTAATCATACAAACCTCCCTTATTCATATTTTTCAGTTACCCATATTGTACAGCAAATCCTATACACTATACATATACAAAACGTGATTTCAGCGGATAAAACGAGAAAAATGCACAGAATAATATCTGTGCATTTAATCCGCCTCATAATCCCTTGGTGAAAATCCATAATACTTT
>JBGZHY010000146.1:0-4253 GCA_041848045.1 Lachnospiraceae bacterium | reverse complement strand
GGCATTCCAAAAACTTAATTCCTGCGATATGTCAAAGTAACTTGCCACCGCATGACTGAGGGCATTACACAGCGCAGTCACCGCCGTTCCCACAAGCGCCAGCCGTAAAGGTGAGCGTCCTGCTTTTCCCGCTGCCGCAATCCCAAAGATAAGTACCGCTGTAAGAGCCGCACCGCTAAAGGAGGCGGCAATGGTCCAGTTAAAGGAGGCTGCCGGAAATATCGCCATGGCGAGGGCAAGACCCAGGCTTGCACCCGCATTGATACCCAAAACCGAAGGACTGGCCATAGGATTTCTGGTACTTGCCTGCATCAGCGCTCCCGATACGGCAAAACCGGATCCTACAATCACAGCAACCAAAGCCCTCGGCAAACGCAGCGTTCGGATAATCAGCTCCTCGCTGTTACCGGCATCATAATGCATAATTGCCTTCCATATCGTAGCCCCTGCAATTTGTTTGGCTCCCAGTCTGACGGACAGCAAAGCCAATATCAACAGTATGCAAAAAGAGAGAGGGATGAATACCGCCAAATGTAGCCGCTGTCTTGTCATAGTTCCTCCTTTTATGTAGTTAGTACATACTAACCAAAAGCTTTATATATAAAATCATATCTTAAGACCTTTGTCAAGAAGCTTGAAAAAAATATTAAAAAACAGCAAACCCGCCGATTTGCTGTTTCTTATACTTGTTTTTAATGAATAATTTCCACCTGCATGGTATTGGTATTGGCTGCCGGCTGGTGCGCCTGATTGGAGATGATTCCCGCCGTAATAATCACGGTATCACCGCTTGCAATACAGCCCTTCTTTTTCAGCTTGGCCAAAGAATTTTGTACCAGCTCGTCCGTTGTATTCGCTCTCTTATCCTCTACCGGTGTAACCCCCCAATAAATCTGCATCTGCCTTAAGGTGGACTGGCTCGGAGAAAGCCCGTACACGTTCACATTCGGCCGCCATTTGGAAAGCATCCTTGTGGTAAAACCGCTGATGGTCGGCGCGATAATCGCCTTGGCGTGCAGCTCATCCGCCGTTGCCACCGCACAATAGCTTACCTGATTGGATACGTTGGCTCTTGCAATGGCATTGGTTCTTCTGGTTCTGTACGCTCTGTGATCCAGATGCCTCTCCGTTTCCTCCACGATTCTTGCCATGGTGCGCAAAGCCTCCAGAGGATACTTGCCCATTGCCGTTTCTCCGGACAGCATCACCACATCTGTACCGTCATACACCGCATTCGCCACGTCCGTAACCTCCGCTCTGGTCGGTCTTGGGTTGCGAATCATGGAATCCAGCATCTGGGTAGCCGTAATCACCGGTTTGCAGGCAATATTGCACTTTTTGATGATGGTCTTTTGGATAAAAGGCACTTCCTCCGGCGGAACCTCCACACCCATATCGCCTCTGGCAACCATAATGCCGTCCGCCGCTTCAATGATGGCATCTATGTTATCGATTCCTTCCCGGTTTTCAATTTTGGCGATGACCATCATATTGGCGCCCGCCTCTTCCAAAATACTCTTAATTTGATAAATGGCATCTGCATTTCTGACAAAGGAGGCTGCCACAAAATCAAAGCCTGCCTTGATGCCGTAGCGAATGTCCTCAATATCCTTCTCCGTCAGCGCCGGTAATTTTATGGCAACACCCGGCACATTAACGCCCTTCTTTTCGCCCAGCTCACCGCCGTTAATGACACGGCAGATAATCTGTCCGCCCTCTACACGCTCCACCTCCAGCTCTATCAAACCGTCGTCAATCAAAATCTTATTGCCGGGCACCACATCCTCGCAGAGTCCCGCATAGTTGATATGTCCTACCGTTTCATCTCCTACCCGCGGCGCCACATCCAGCGTATAGCTCTGACCCGCCGTCAACGTTACCTTTTTGCCGTCTTTTAAGGTGCCTGTTCTGATTTCCGGTCCTTTGGTATCCAGCAGGGCGGCGATATTCAAACCGCTCTCCTCTCTGATTTCTTTGAGCAATGCCAAACGCTGTCCGTGTTCCTCATAATCCCCATGGGAAAAATTGAATCTCGCCACATTCATGCCGTTTTCTGCCAGGGCCTTCATTAAATTCTTGTCGTTGGTGTTGGGTCCCATGGTACAAATGATCTTTGTTTTCTTCATATCGTATCCTCTTTACAATAGTATATGCTTATGATTCTGCACTGTCTTCTCCCTCATGTTCCTGACTTATATTAGCAGAAATATGTGCATGTGTGAAGATGTGTTCACTGCAATATTCATAATTTCCCTGACATTTTGAGCAGTAACGAAACTCCAGCTCCGGCGCATCCTTCGGTGTCCTGCCGCAGACCGTACAACGGCGCACATGAACTGCCGCCTTTATCTTTCCGCTTGCAATCCCTCCCGACCACTGAGCCTTTCGCACCCCCGTCTTAAGCTGGGTACGCAGTCTGCCGCTGACAATCCAAAAAACAATCAGATTGAACAGGCTCATTACAATAGCAATTCTCGTTGAAAGAGAGCCGTTCCAAAAATGATAAACTTCAATCAGCAGATAGACAAACGCCAGAACCTTTGCCTTTACGGGTATGGCAAAATATAAGCGAAATTCCATTTCCGGAAAGCTTGCCGCAAAGGCCAGAAAAATGGACATATTCAACTGTGCCGGCGTAATGGGCAAAATTTCCCCGAACGCGAAGTACATCACGAAGCAGGCTGCTATATGGAAAAAAATTCCCATAAAAATATATACATTGAAGCGAAAACTTCCCCACAGATTTTCCAGAGTATGCCCCAGACTGTAATACAACAGAAGTCCGATAAGGGCAAACAGTATATTGCTGCTGGGCGGATAGATCAGCCAGCTGAGCAATCTCCAAACCTGTCCCTGCAGAACCTGTGACACGTCCATATACAGAAACGGATAGTAATAAGGCGAAACAAAAATCCCCACACCGTACAATACCGTCAGATAGGTCATCAGACCCTTCACCGCATACTTCCCGAATCTTTTTTCCAAATTCCTAAAAAATTGCATAATACTCCTTCCCGCTTTTAAGAGTATTCTACTATCATCCTTAAGCCTTGTCAAATTCTGCCGCAGGGTTTAATGCAGAATAAAGCGCAGATAAACCGGCTCATGGTCGGAATATAAAAATCCCGTATCCACCGTTTCGTATTGCAGACATTCTATATTCCGAGAGAGGATAAAGCCGTCCAAAGTATTCATTTCACTGACACCGGGCGTATAGGGAATGTCGGCATTGCGAGAACTCGGCAGCAAGGCCGCTCTTTCCTCCTCGGACAGGGTATCCAAACCGAAATAAAAGTCCTCCGGCAGATCCTCTTTCGGGAAAGGATGCGCCCAGGAGCGGTATTCTCCCGCTTCGCTCTCCGTTTCCTTCAGTTCATGGTTAAAATCCCCGCCGCAAAGCACGTAATTTCCCTTATCGTACTCCGCCTGCATATCCGCAAACAGCATGCGCAGCTGTGCCTCCCGTATGGAAGCATCATTGCCGTAGGCGGACATATGAACATTAAATAAAGCCAGCTGCCTCCCCTCCTCCACCGGAAGATAGGCAATGCTGTAGCAGCGGTCCAAGTCCAGAAATTTTTTAAGACTTGTGGCAATCGGAAAACGCCTGCGTTTGGCTTCCTGTATCTGCGCAAGAGAATAGCTTGCTATGCCCGACTTATTCTTTCCGTGGGGGCGGCTGAAAGGATAAAACAGATAAGCCGAATCATAATTTAGAGCAAACACTTGGTAATACTCCCGCAGCTTCTCCCGAAACAGCACCGATTCATCCACATGATGGCTTCTGGTGCCGTTGATATCCATTTCCTGTATCAGCACAATATCCGGCTTTAAGGCAAGGGTCTGCATTGCCGCTCCCTCCACCGTTCGGATAACGCTTTCCTTATCGGCTGCCACAGAATACTTTCCTCCGTCCATAAAAAAGCTGAACTCCGGCGTATAAGCACCAAAACCGATATTATAGGTAAGAGCCCCGTAGCTTTCTCCCCTTTGCAAAACCTTCCCCTCTCCCTGCAGCGGTGCCGTTACGGCAAGCGGCAGCTCATCCGGCAGGCGCTTGTAGCTCAGCAGCAGATAGGCAAGATAGGACAGCAGGATAAGCAGAATAAGCCCCAATCCCGCAGCCGCTATCTTCAGCATCTTCTTTAATATCTTTAACATATGTTTCCCTTTCCTTATCCGGTGTTCTTTTTACTTGATTTTTAAGCAGATAACATAAGCATTATATCACAGATGCTTTCCAAAAAAAGGAG
>JBGZHY010000145.1:0-4376 GCA_041848045.1 Lachnospiraceae bacterium | reverse complement strand
TATGGTATATTCCTTGATCCGGCGAAAATGCCGGCTCAGGTAGGAATTTTCCTCCAAAAGCAGCTCTGCCGGATACCGCACCGTTTCCTGACTTCCCTCCTTCAAGTGCAGCTGTATCGGATCCGCCACCAAAATATAATCCGAACGCCAAAAATATGGAGAAAATCCGTTCCGCAAATCCACATCATGGGTATTCTGCAAAGCGGGCAGCGCCCAAAGCTCCTCCGGTAAGTATGCATTACTCAATACGGAAGAATTAAACAGATAAGAGCTTGCCAGGCAGTACATTTTTTTTCCGTTTTCTTCGGTGCAATACCCCTTCATATCCTCTACCATTCCTTGAATCGTGGCGATATCCTGTCGAATGGCAGGCTTATACACGTCAGAAGCAAAAAAGAGCTGCTCCGGAGCTATATCGGTAAAGGAGCAGAGCAAATTGGCAAGCGATAACAGCAGAGCAAAGCCGTACACCTTTTTTCCGAAATACGGCAACAGAGCAAAGCAGGCCAAAACCAGCAAAAGCAAAAACAAAGGGGCAAGCAGCAGATAATGATGTCTGTCCATTCGCTGTACACTCCAGAACAAAACAAGAATCACCAAAATGCACAACAGGATTCGCGCCCAAAACAAAGCGAAGCTTCTGCTCTTTTTGATGTAGAGAAGCGGCAGAATAAGGCCCGCCAAGCAAAAAATCCCTCCAAAAACCAAGATAAGCTGCCTGAACTTATCCACCAAAGGAATATCATAAGCCGAATACATATGTCCGTAGTCCCTTAAGGCAGAAATGATGACAATCGGCACCAGCGTACTCCCTGCCAGCAGGCAACGCTTCAAAAAATTCAGACACAGCGCCTTTCTTTCCTCCTGCTTTACCAAAAACAAGGTTTCTCCCAAAGTAATGCACTGTACAAACAAGCAGGCTACCGCAAAGTAAAGATAGAAACGTCGCATAAGAAATATCAAATAAAAATGATATGCCAATAATAGATCAATGCGAAAGTCCTTCTGTCGAAAATCCACCTTCTCCGTCAGGATGAAAGCAAGCAGCATAAAGATCAATACCGGCATATCCGCAAATCCCGACAAGGCGGAGAGGTGCAGGGAGGGCAACAGCGCAACACAGCCCACGCCGAAGCAAAGGGGCGGAGGCGAAAGCCGGAATGTATGGGCTAAATCCCTGATATATAGGGAAAATAAAAGGGCAAAGGGCAGAAAAAACAACAGCATATTCCCCAGGTAAAAGGCTGTAAAAGACTGCCCTGCCACATCTATAAAAAAAGCGGACAGAGCAGGCAGAACAGCTCCGTAGGAGGATCTTAACTGCATCCGTATAAGAGTCTGTAATATATGCCAAGGTCCCTCTGCGGCAGAATGACGCCACAAGTATAAAGCCTGGCTCCAGGCTCTGGCATTATCCCAGACATAAATAGTCCGGTTTTTGGAAAGAAGGATATAGCCTCCTATCACGGTGAACAATAAAATCAATGCGGAAAGCGCCATATCCTTTCTGCCTATAGGCTGCACCCTCTGCCAAAAACCGCTTATACGCAGGCAATAGCAGACATAAGCATAAAAGACCAGCGGCAAGAGCCACAAAAATACCTTCCCCCAAATATACATTCCTATCCCCCCTTGTTACCTTTTAAAAATTCTATCAAATTCCTTCCCTAAATTCAAGCGTCCCAAGCACGCAGGCGGGAGCGCCGCCCTTTACGGACCTCGCTCCCGCCCTTATGTCTTAAGCCTGCACAGCTATATATTTGCCTGCGTAAAGCTCGACCTTTCCCCGAAAGTCTATACTCTTATATGCCTTCGGATAAAACCTGCTGCTGATGACCTTTTCCCCGTCGCCCAGAAAAATCTCCAGAGAGGAACTGTCCATCAGGATTCTTGCCCTTTCCGGACAGGCGGTTTTTGTATATCGTATTGTTCGGCCGTATGCGTTTTGTATATGGCTGATGCTGCATTCCTCTTTTCCGAAATACAGCCTGACCGTATCGCAAAATATCATTTCCAGCTCCGGCTCTATATGCGAAAGGTGTATGTCATAAGCCTGCCTCTCGGCGGACATACTGTATATGCCGTCAATATGCCGCCGCTCCCACTCGCCGAACAAAGCGTCATATTCTGCCGCCGGATACATATAGAGCCTTCCCCCTTTGTTCTCCAGACTGCGCATAAGACTCATACAATGCTGCCAACCCAGCTGCGCCGTGGGCGCCGAATACTCCGCCTCCGGCATACCGTGCCAGCCAAGCACCAAACGCCTGTCATCCTTTACAAAGGTCTGAGGCGCATAGTAATCGAAACCTGTATCCAACTCCCGGTACTCTCCCAGACGGTATTCGCCCCTGAAATCTCCCTCCAGCTTAAAATAGCCGCAGGAATATCGATTTTGAAAGGCATACTTCTGTCTTTCCACCCCTTGGGGAGAAAGAAGCAAAAACCAGTCCCCCCCCAAGGTAAACAAATCCGGACATTCCCACATATAGCCGAAAGGATAATCCGTACGAATGCTGTTGATGTGCTTCCAGTCATAGAGGTTCTCGCTCTCAAACACCTCCACCTCGCCTTTTGCATCCTTGCTGCGGGCGCCCTGCACCATATAATACCTGCCTTCATGGGCAAATACCTTCGGATCCCGAACATGCAGGCTTAAATGCGCCGGATAATCCCCGTTACGCATAAGCACCCTGTCCTCCTCCACATGGATGCCGTCCCTGGTACTGGCAAGTACCGTATTATGCTGCCTTCCGGTCAAAATACGGTCAAAATCTCCCTCTTCCTTTACATTTCCGGTATAGAAGATATATAAGGTGCCGTCTTTTTCCAAAGCCGAGCCCGAATAAGCGCCGCTTCGCTTCCATTCCTTATCCGGATAAAGGAAGATACCCATATCCTCCCAATGCAGCAAATCCTTACTCTTATAATGCCCCCAATGCTTCAGCCCCCCCTGCACATCCTCCGGAGAATACTGAAAAAATACATGATACTCTCCTTTGAAATAACAAAGACCGTTGGGATCATTCATCCAACCCTGCTTAGGCATCAGGTGATAATGTAATCTCCATTTGTCTTTATGCATGTTTTGCCCTCATGATCTCTTCTCCGGCACGTACCGGCCCGGCTTGCGCCAAATCCACCTCTGCATACTCAAAGCTGTTGGTGATAATTACCGGTGTTACAATCGGATAACCGGCTGCCTTAATCGCCTCTATGTCAAAGGCCAGCAAAGGCTGTCCCTTTTTCACCCTTGCGCCGTTTTCCACCTTTGCTTCATAATGCTTACCGCCCAGTTCCACCGTATTGACGCCGACATGTACAATCAGCTCCGGTCCGTTATCCAGCTTCATCCCCACGGCATGTCCCATCAAGGCAATGATGCTTCCCGCACTCGGCGCATACACCATTCCCTCCTCCGGCACAATGGCAATACCCTTGCCCAGGGCGCCGGAAATAAAGGTCGGGTCATTGGTTTCTTCCATGGACACAATCTGCCCATGCAAAGGAGAATATACCGTCAGAGGCTCTGCCTCCTCCTCCCGGCTTTCATCCTGTTCATCCGCCGCCGCAGCTTCCGGCTTCGCCTCATTTTTCGCAAGCTTGGCATCAAGCAGGGAGGATGGCGTAATTACCCAGGCAATGGCAAAAGCGGAGCAGAACGAAATCACAAACAGGAGCACATACAGCAAAGGCTTATCCAAAAACAACAGAATACCGAAAATACCCGTTACGCCGGTTCCGGAAGCCCCCAGCTTGGTAATAGAAGCAAAAACCGCGCCGACGGCACCGCCAAGACAGCCCGCAATAAACGGTCTGACATAACGCAGGTTTACACCGAAGATGGCAGGCTCCGTAATACCGAGTAAAGCGGATAAGCCGGAAGGGAAGGAAAGACTTCTGATTTTAGCATCCTTTGCCTTTACGCCTACCGCTATACACGCCGCTCCCTGGGCGATATTTACCGCAGAAGCCAGCGGCAGCCAGTAGGTTACGCCGTAGGTCGCGATCTGTCCCAGGTCGATGATGGTATACATATGGTGGATACCCATGACCACCGTCGGCGCATACAAAATACCCATGATAAAGGAACCGATACCAAGCGGCAGAGCAATCAAATGCTGAATGGCGCTGATGAGAGAATTTTCCACAAAGACAAACACCGGTCCGATGATAGACAGGGCCAGATAACCCGTTGCAAATACGGATACCAAAGGTGTCACAAACAAATCCAGCATGGACGGCACAGCTTTGTGCAACCGTTTTTCAATCTCACACATCACCCAGACAGAAATCATAATCGGAATAACATGCCCCTGATAGCCCACCATATTGATATCATACAAGCCAAACCACACGGACTGGGTAGCCTTAAC
>JBGZHY010000144.1:0-2954 GCA_041848045.1 Lachnospiraceae bacterium | reverse complement strand
TTTCTTTTTCTCCCTAATTGAAGCCGTAGAATTTCTGTGTAATCTTATAACCCAGAATCGATACCTGCCTGCCTGCCTTGCCCGGCAGGTTCATGCTCTGTCCCAAAAATCCCCAACGAATACGCATAAAAAGGCGGAAATTCAAGTTTTTCAAATGATACCAAATCTCCTTCTTTTTGAGCATATTGTCCTTCTCGCCTGACTTAATGGCCAAAATGGAACAGACAACCATCATAATCTCCAAATATAATATCATATATTGACGCAAACGTCTGTTTTCAATTTTATAAGGGTCATAGTAGGACAGCATCAGCCTCGTAACCTTCAGCTGCTGGTCGATTCTGCCAATCATCACGGCTTCGTTTACGGACTGATCTCCCCTGCCGATAAAGTATCTGTAAAAATTCACATCCAGATAATACAAGGTTCTGACATGGGGCAGAGGCTGGTACACAAAAATATTGTCCACATAGAAAGTATGCTTCGGCATTTCCAGTCCGCAGTCCAATAAAAGCTGTCTTCTGTATATAACGGAGTGCATCTGTTTGTTGGTTTTGGAGTACATACCCGTAGCCTGTATAGCCGTTACTCCCCGGTCAAGCTCCTGCATAACCGCCTGCGCAATCTCTTCCGATTTATCCGAAATCACAAAAATCTGCTTGGAGAAATTGACGCCTTCAATCAGGCTGTCGCTGACCTTGGTTACGGTATACACGGTAATCAGTGCATACATGGCAGGCTGTATGCCGAATACATAAATACCTGCCAAAACCACGGCGGCATCCAGAAACTGCATAATTTCCACCACCGACCTGCTCTTTAACTTCAGACGAATCAGCCATGCCAGCATATCCGTTCCGCCCGTGCTGGTGCCGTTGCGTATGGTCAGCGCCACACCGATACCCGTGCAGATACCGCCGAAAATAGCGGAAATAATCATATCGCCGTTGAACATCGGCACCGACGGTATCCAGGCAAGGCTCGCCGACAGGGCTGCCATGGTATAGGCAGTCCTTTTCACATAATTCCATCCCAAAAGTTTTAAGGAAACCAAAAACAATATGGCGTTTATGGCAGCAGTGGTTGCCCACAGCGGGACACCGAACATCTTGTTGAATATAATCGCCAGACCGGATACCCCACCCGTCACCAGGTTCACCGGGGCATAAATATTTTTAATCGGAAATGCGATAAATATCGCACCCAGCGTAATCCATACATATTCCATCCATACAGGCTGTTTCTTCATATTTTTCTCCGTCTACAATTTGATAATATCCTCATTTTCCAATTTAATCTTCTTTTCCTTCAACAGATGCCCCACCGCTCTTTTGAAGGCATTTTTACTTAAGGCGAAGGTCCGCCTGATCAGCTCCGGGTCTGCCTTGTCGTCAAAACCGATGTGCCCGCCCTTTTCCGACAAATAGGCATAAATCAAAGCCGCATCCTCCTCCAACTGTGCGTAAGCTTTTCTTCGGGGACTGATATCCAGCTTACCGTCCTCCCGAACCCGCAAAACTCTGGCGCGCAGCTCCTGCCCTATACAATATCGTTCAAAGACTTCCCGCTTGGGAATCGCCCCATAATAAGACTCCTCCACAGCCGCCAGATACTCATGTTCCTTTTCTCTGTAAATGCAGGCAGATACCTCATCGTCTTTCCGATAAGGAGAATCCGAGCGCAGATAAGGATAAATACGCATCGTTGCCGCCAGACGCCCGCTTCTGTCCACGTACATCGCCACCAAAGCCTCATCTCCGGCAATCAGATTGCAGGTCATTTCTTTGTAAGGCAGAAGCAAATCCCGCTCCAAGCCCATATCCAAAAAGGCGCCGATTTTTCCGCATTCCTTAACCTTTAAGCGTTTTACCTCCCCTACGCTGATGTAGCTTTGTCGGGTACTGGCAATCAGGCGGTCGCTGCTGTCCTTGTATAAGAAGACCTCTACTTCATCGCCGACCTGTCTGTCCTGCAGCTCTTTTTTCGGCAGCAGCACGGACTCTTTGCTGTCCGCATCATCTCCTAAATAGGCGCCGAAATCCTTTATGCGCAGTACCTTCAGAACCTGTCTTTTCCCTAAATCCATATCTTCTCCTTATCTTTTCTTCATCCGAATGTAGGCGTAATGCCCGCCTTCGGCATCATTCAGCTCCACCGTATAGTGCTTCTCTTCTTCCGCCACATAGGGATACAAAACATCTCCCAGGAGCGCCATTTTTTTATACCATACCGCAATGCCTCCGATTTGTGCGGCACTGTCCAGACAATCCCTTGCCATATAGATATATACGGCATTATTCACATGCTCATTGGTATCCAAATGATGTTTTTGTACCTTAATCGGCTCCAAATATCTGCCCCCCTCTATATGCGGGGTTTTCTTCGGCAAAATTTCGATGTCCAAGGCTTCGGCTCCCGACTGCATGTACGGTAGTATCTGTTCCGGGTCCGGTCTTGCGGGACAGCGCTTTTCCAAGTCAAAAAAGAACCAGGTGGAATCGGCCTTTACCATGTATTCTCCCTGTTCATCCTGTATGGCAAAGCAGCGGTACCCGTATATTCCTTTGAAATCGTGTGCCCAGGTGCTGATGCGTATCTCCTGCCCCAGCACCGGCAGGGACAGAATGTCAATATTCCAGGAGGATAACCACCACGCTTTTTTCCTTTCTTGCAGATAGCGAATGCCCAAACCAAGGCTTTCCGACTGAAAGGTGGAGCAGTCCTGCAAATAGTCCATCATAGACTTTAAGGATAAATGTCCGCTTCCGTCCAACTCACTGTAGCGGACACGACCGGAAAAACTATACATACAGCTGCCCTCCTTTCACGACATACACTGCAAAAAATACATAAAAATTTCTATGCCGTCCGCAAGACCCTCTTGTTTTTTATCCAGACACATCCGCTCCGGATGAAACTGCAGGGCAAAAATCTTCTTTTCCCTGTGTCTGATC
>JBGZHY010000143.1:0-29961 GCA_041848045.1 Lachnospiraceae bacterium | reverse complement strand
GGCCATGGGGTGTATGTGATACCCGGTGCGATTTTGGTATCCCTTCTTGCCGAGTTTGTGCTCAAAAGCGGAGCGTACAAAAGTGTAAACAAGGCACGATGGGCGTACACGGTATTTTTGCTGGTTGCCGGCTTTAATCTTCTGCCGATGTACCTGGCAAGAGAAAGCTATACTCGCTATTTGCTGGAAGCGGGCTATGGAGAAGAGTTTGTGGGGAAAATGCTGGCGGTTATGCCTTTGTGGTCCTTCCTGCCGATTGTTCTGGGCGGTTGTTTGGGCGCATATCTTGGAGGAAGCATCGGCATCTATCTGCTCAAAAAGCATTTCGAGAAAGCGGGGATGGCGTGATGTCCGTCTTGGATTTTCGGACGAAGTTTTTTATGACCATGGTAACGGCCTTGGTGTGTATCAGCGGAAATTTGCAGCACAGGCTGCCTTACCTGTCCCTTGTTCTTTGTTTGTTTCCCTTTTTGCTGCTGTTGTGGCAGGGGAAGATAGAGGCTTGGATTCGAGGCAAGGAGGAGGATGAGCGGGCAGTTTCCTGCTTAAAGCTGTGTTGGCAGGGCGGGTTGATGTTGCTGTGCGGCTGGCTCCTGTCTGTGTTTTTAACGCCCCGGGCAAAGGGTTTGGCGACTTTTCTGATTTTGCTGATAAACGGTATTGTGATACGCATGCTGCCGGGGGTGGCGATGGGCTATTATGCGCTGATGAGTACAAGTATGAGTGACATGGCGGAGTCCTTAAAACGTATGCATCTGCCGGACTGCCTGGTGATTCCCCTTTCACTGATGTTTCGATTCTTTTATTCTTTGCGGGAGGATTACGGGCAGATACGGGAGGCGATGAAAATGCATGGTATCTGTTTACGCACACAATGGAAAAGACCGTTGGTGCTTTTGGAATATCGTGTGGTGCCTCTGCTTTTGTGCGCAAGCCGCTGTGCGGACGATGTGGCGATTTCCGCCATGAGCAGAGGTATGGTGCCGGGAAAGAAGCGAAGCAGCATTTCAAAAGCCAGGCTGCGCCTGCAGGATTATTTGTTTTTGCTGATATACGGCGGCATACTTTTGATTTTTATCCGCCTGCTATAAGGAAAATGAGGGGGAGAAGAAGGGTGTTATCGTTAAAAAATGTGGGGATTGCCTACGGAGAAGAGCAGATTTTATCGGAGCTTTGTCTGGATTTTCCGCGAGGCAGCATCAGTCTTGTGACGGGGCAGTCCGGAAGCGGGAAAAGCAGTCTGATTAAATACATCAACGGCATCATTCCGACCTTTGAGCCTGCCGTCTTACAGGGGGATATTTTTCTGGACGGCAGAAGCATCGGAAAAGAGGGGGTGGATGCCAGAGCGGCATATATATCCACGGTATTTCAAAATCCGAAAACGCAGTTTTATGCTACCCGTACCACGGATGAAATGGCCTTTGCCATGGAAAATCAGGCTCTGGAGCCGGAGGAAATATGGGCAAGAATAGACAGGTACAGTCGCATGCTGCAGCTGGAGCATTTGCTGGACAGGGATATTTTTAAGCTTTCCGGCGGAGAGAAGCAGCTGGTCGCCGTGGGAAGCGTGGCTTGTCTGGATGGGGAGGTTTATATTTTTGACGAGCCGTCTTCTTCTTTGGACAGGGAAGCCATTCTGCGTCTGCGCCACGCTATGGAGTGCCTGCGGGATATGGGGAAGATTGTAATCATAGCCGAGCACAGGCTCTATTATATTGCGGATTTGGCGGAGCAAATCATTGTACTGGAGGAGGGAAGAGCCTGCCGCATAGAGGGTACCGGGGGAGATATGCATATGCTTAAGGAACGTCTGCAGCCCTACTCTTTGCGCAGTCTGCGGGAAACGGAGCGTGAGGCGAATGTCCGAAGAAAAAAGAAGGGTCTGTTTGCCAAGGAATCGGATTTGGCGGAGCGCCTGCAATGCAGGGATTTTTGCTTCGGATATCGCAGGAATAGGCTTTTATTTGATTTTGACATCGGCTTTGATAAAGGCATTTATTTTCTGGCAGGGGCAAACGGCATCGGAAAAAGCACTTTTTTACGTTGCCTCTGCGGCTTGCAGGTCTGCAAAGGGGCAAAGATATACTGCGACGGGAAGCTTTTGCGCCGTCCGGCGGAGGCGGTCTTTCTGGTGATGCAGGATGTGCATTATCAGTTGTTTACGGAGAGTGTATGGGAGGAAATCTCCCTTGTGTCGGAGGATGCCTGTGCCAAGGAAGCTGTTTTGCGGGATCTGGATTTATGGGAAAAGAAGGATTTGCATCCGGCGGCCTTGTCCGGCGGGCAGAAACAGCGTCTTTTGCTGGGGATGAGCTTGCTTTCCGTAAAGCCTGTGATCGTCATGGACGAGCCCACCAGCGGGCTGTGCAGAAAGAGTATGGAAAAGACTATGGAAATCCTGCGGCGTCTGGAGGAGGCGGGGAAAACGGTTCTGATTGTTTCTCATGATGATGAGTTTATTCGTGCCTGCGGAAAGGAACTGATAGAGTTTGTGCAAAACGAATAAATAGCAATAAAGAAAAGATTAAAATTTTGTAAAAATAAAAGGATTTTTTCTTTTTAAAGTTCTTGCACACACAAAACAAGTGTGTTAGAATAACAAGGCTGTGACATTGATAGCTGTGAAGCGTGAGGTTGCTGCCTCCGGGCAGGATATTCCGTGGAGCGAAGGTCATGTTACGAAACTGGCGACAAGTCACTGTACAATAAAGCAGCACCATTATGGTAATTTCGTGTGTGCATCTTTGCGACACACACGGACTAGTGTACAGTCACCGCTTGTCGTACTTATTATTTTAGAAAGTGCGAAAAGGAGGCGACTTTTTTTATGGCAAACCAGGTAATGAGAATAATTTTGAAGGCTTATGACCACCAGCTTGTTGACAACTCTGCAGGAAGAATTGTTGACACTGTCAAGAAGGCGGGAGCAAAGGTTTCCGGTCCGGTGCCGCTGCCTACGAAGAAGGAAGTGGTAACGATTTTGAGAGCGGTTCATAAGTACAAGGACTCTCGTGAGCAGTTCGAGCAGAGAACCCACAAGAGGTTAATCGACGTGTTGACACCGAATCAGAAGATTGTGGATGCTTTATCCCGTTTGGAGATGCCGGCAGGCGTACACGTTGACATTAAGATGAAGAGTAGATAATCCTGCTCTAGGATGAGCGCCCAAAGCGCTCCGCTGTAGATTACAATCAGGAGGAAGAAAAAAATGAAGAAAGCAATACTTGCGACAAAAGTCGGAATGACACAAATCTTCAACGAAGCCGGTGTGTTGGTTCCTGTAACGGTTCTTCAGGCGGGACCTTGTGTGATTACACAGGTAAAGACTGAGGAGAATGACGGTTATAACTCCGTTCAGGTGGCGTACGGACAGATTCGTACCAAGCTGGTGAACAAGGCAAGAGCCGGACATCTGGCAAAGGCGGGAGTGGAAAAGACCGTGATTAAGAAGGGCGAGAGCCAGAGAGAAGTTTATACGACAGGAAGATTTATCAGAGAGTTCAGATTTGAGAATGCTGCTGACTATGCAGTAAAGGATGAAATCAAGGCAGATATATTTGCGGCTGGTGATATGATAGATGCCAGTGCAATCTCAAAGGGTAAAGGTTTCCAAGGTGCAATCAAGAGATTCGGAAGTACGAGAGGACCGATGTCCCACGGTTCAAAGTTCCACAGACATCACGGTTCCAACGGTTCTTCATCCGATCCCAGCCATGTATTCAAGGGCAAGAAGATGCCGGGACACATGGGCGCAAAGAAGGTGACGACGCAGAACTTAGAAATCGTAAGAGTTGATCTTGAGAACAACCTTATCTTGGTAAAGGGTGCGGTACCCGGAGCGAAGAAAGCGCTTGTGACACTGAAAGAAACGGTTAAGGCTGGCAAGCAGTCTTAATGAAGAAAGGAGGAAGGCCGAATGGCTAAGGTATCTGTTTATAATATTGAAGGTAAAGAAGTAGGTAATATAGAGTTAAACGATGCTGTTTTTGGTGTAGAGGTAAACGAACATCTTCTGCATCTGGCAGTAGTGGCGCAGTTGGCAAATAAGCGCCAGGGTACGCAGAAGGCAAAGACGCGCGCTGAGGTAAGAGGCGGCGGAAGAAAGCCTTGGAGGCAGAAGGGAACGGGCCATGCAAGACAGGGTTCCATCAGAGCTCCGCAGTGGAAAGGCGGCGGCGTGGTATTTGCACCGACACCGAGAGATTATACAATCTCATTGAACAGAAAAGAGAAAAGACTTGCGCTGAAGTCCGCTTTGACCAGCAGAGTACAGGAGAACAAGTTCCTGGTGGTGGAAGATTTCGGAATGGATGCAATCAAGACAAAGAAGATGGCAGGCACTTTGAAGAATCTGCATGTGGAGAAGGCGCTTGTGGTTGTACCGGAGGGCGAGAACAATACCGTTCTTTCCGTGAGAAATATCAGAGGTGTAAAAGCTGCATCTCCGAAGACCATCAACGTATATGATATTCTGAAGTACAATACGGTTGTGGCTTCAAAGGCTGCTGTAAGCACGATTGAGGAGGTATACGCATAATGGCAAATATTCAATACTATGACGTGATTCAAAAGCCTGTGATTACAGAGAAAAGCATGCAGGGCATGGCGAATAAGAAGTATACTTTCCTTGTTCACCCGGAGGCAAACAAGGTGATGATCAGGGAAGCTGTCGAGAAGATGTTTCCGGGTACCAAGGTAGCATCCGTAAACACAATGAATCTGGAAGGCAAGACCAAAAGACGGGGCATGACCTTCGGCAAGACTGCAAAAACCAAAAAGGCGATTGTGCAGTTGACAGCAGACAGCAAAGAGATAGAGTTGTTCCAAGGCTTATAAGAACGGGAACACAGAGGAATATACGGTAGAAACCGTGATAAAAAGCGAACGCACAGTGCGTTAGAAGGAGAATAACAATGGGAATTAAGAAGTATAGTCCATATACCCCATCCAGACGTAATATGACAGGTCTTGATTTTGCCGAGATTACAAAATCAACGCCTGAGAAGTCCCTGACCGTTTCCCTGAAGAAGCATGCAGGCCGTAACAACCAGGGTAAGATAACGGTAAGACATCATGGCGGCGGTTCCAGAAGAAAATACAGATTGATAGACTTTAAGAGAAACACAAAGGACGGCATTCCGGCAAGAGTTGCTGCCATCGAGTACGATCCGAACAGAACGGCAAATATTGCACTTTTGTTTTATGCGGACGGAGAGAAGGCATATATCGTGGCACCGGAAGGTCTTAAGGTGGGCATGACGGTCATGAGCGGTCCGACGGCGGAAACAAAGGTAGGAAACTGCCTGGCACTGGCAGACATTCCGGTAGGTACGCAGATTCACAATGTGGAGCTGTATCCGGGTAAGGGTGCACAGCTGGTACGTTCCGCAGGCAACGGCGCACAGTTGATGGCAAAGGAAGGCAAGTATGCAACCTTGCGTCTGCCATCCGGCGAGATGAGAATGGTGCCGATTAACTGCCGTGCAACCATCGGTGTAGTAGGAAACGGAGAGCACTCCCTGATTAAAATCGGTAAGGCGGGAAGAAAGAGAAACATGGGTATCAGACCGACCGTCCGCGGTTCCGTTATGAACCCGAACGATCACCCGCACGGTGGTGGTGAAGGTAAGACCGGTATCGGACGTCCGGGCCCAAGTACACCTTGGGGCAAGCCTGCACTGGGATTGAAGACGAGAAACAAGAAGAAGCATTCCAACAAGCTTATCATCAGAAGACGCGACGGTAAGGGCGCCAGCAAATAAAGGAGGAGAGAATAGATGTCACGTTCATTAAAGAAGGGACCTTTTGCAGACGCAAGTTTGTTAAAGAAAGTAGAAGCATTGAACGCTTCAGGACAAAAAACGGTAATTAAGACATGGTCAAGAAGATCAACAATCTTCCCTCAGATGCTGGGTCACACACTTGCGGTACACGACGGAAGAAAGCATGTTCCCGTATATGTTACGGAGGATATGGTAGGACACAAGCTCGGTGAGTTCGTAGCGACAAGAACTTACAGAGGACATAAGTCAGATGACAAAAAGGCTTCAAGATAATAAGAAAGGTTTGAAAGGAGGTTTCACCAATGGCTAAAGGACATAGATCCCAAATTAAAAGAGAGAGAAATGCTAAGAAGGATGAGAGGCCGTCAGCAAAGCTTTCTTATGCCAGAGTACCGGTGCAGAAGGCTTGTTTCGTACTGGATGCCATCAGAGGCAAGGATGTATCTGCTGCCCTGGGTATATTAAGATACAGCCCGAGATATGCTTCTGCCGTAATAGAGAAATTGTTAAAGTCAGCGATTGCCAATGCGGAAGTGAACAACAACTTGAATGTTGATAAATTATACATTGCAGAGTGTTATGCGAGCAATGGCCCGATTATGAAGAGGGTAAAACCGAGAGCACAGGGAAGAGCTTATCGTATTGAGAAGAGAATGAGCCACATCACGGTTGTGCTCGACGAAAGATAAGGAGGAGGCAAAAAATGGGACAGAAAGTACATCCACACGGCATTAGAGTCGGTATCATCAAAGACTGGGATTCCAGATGGTACGCAGAGGCTGATTTTGCTGACCTGCTTGTTGAAGATTACAACATCAGAAAAATTTTAAAGAATAAGCTCTACAGTGCCGGTGTTTCCAATATTGAGATTGAGCGTGCGGCAGACAAGGTGACGGTTATTCTTCATACTGCGAAGCCGGGCGTTGTAATCGGTAAGCAGGGTGCGGAAATCGAGAAGCTTAAGGCAGAGCTTTCCAAGCTCACCAACAAAAAAGTATTTGTAGATGTAAAAGAGATTAAAAGACCGGAGAGAGAGGCACAGCTTGTGGCTGAGTCTATCGCACAGCAGTTGGAGAACCGTATTGCTTTCCGTAGAGCGATGAAGTCAACGATGGGAAGAGCCATGAAGGCGGGTATCCTCGGTATCAAGACCAGCTGTTCAGGCCGTTTGGGCGGAGCGGATATGGCTCGTACAGAGTTCTATTCCGAAGGAACCATTCCATTGCAGACACTTCGTGCAGATATTGATTTCGGATTTGCGGAGGCGGACACAACCTACGGTAAGGTAGGCGTGAAGGTTTGGATATACAAGGGTGAGGTGCTTCCAACCAAAGCGGAATCCAAGGAAGGGAGCGTGAAATAACCATGTTAATGCCTAAGAGAGTAAAGCGCAGAAAACAATTTCGTGGGACAATGGCAGGCAAGGCGCTGAGAGGAAATACCATCTCCAACGGTGAGTATGGTCTTGTGGCGCAGGATCCTTGCTGGATTAAGTCAAATCAAATCGAGGCAGCCAGAGTTGCGATGACACGTTACATTAAGCGTGGCGGTAAAGTTTGGATCAAGATATTCCCGGATAAGCCTGTAACGGCAAAACCGGCGGAAACCAGAATGGGTTCCGGTAAGGGTTCCCTGGAGTATTGGGTAGCGGTAGTAAAGCCGGGTCGCGTAATGTTTGAGATTGCAGGAGTACCGGAAGAGATTGCCAGAGAAGCACTTCGTCTTGCGATGCACAAGCTTCCTTGCAGATGTAAGATAGTTTCCAAGGCAGATTTAGAAGGCGGTGATAAGAGTGAAAACTAATAAATATGTTAATGAATTAAAGGGTAAAACCGTAGCAGAGTTAAATGAAGAATTAGTTTCCGCTAAGAAGGAACTTTTCAACTTGAGATTTCAGAATGCAACCAGCCAGTTGGACAACACCTCAAGAATCAAAGAGGTTCGCAGAAACATCGCTAGGATACAGACGGTTATAACTGAGAAATCAAAGATGGCGTAAGCAAAAGGAGATAAATCGTGGAAGTAAGAAACCTTAGAAAAACCCGTATCGGCAAGGTTGTCAGTGATAAAATGGATAAAACAATCACGGTTGCGATCGAAGACCACGTGAAGCATCCACTTTACGGCAAGATTGTAAAGAAAACAGTGAAGTTCAAGGCACATGACGAGAACAACGATTGCGGTATCGGTGATACAGTAAAAATTATGGAAACAAGACCACTGTCCAAGGATAAGAGATGGCGCCTTGTTGAGATTATAGAGAAAGCTAAATAATTAAGCAGGAAGGAGTATCCGGCATGATTCAGCAGGAAACACGTTTAAGAGTTGCTGACAATACTGGTGCAAAGGAACTGCTTTGTATCCGTGTTATGGGCGGCTCAACAAGAAGATATGCTCGTATTGGCGATATTATCATAGCCAGCGTTAAAGATGCAACACCAGGCGGTGTTGTCAAGAAGGGCGATGTGGTAAAGGCTGTTGTGGTTCGTACCGTAAACAGTACACGTCGTAAGGACGGTTCATATATCCGCTTTGATGAGAATGCGGCAGTTATCATCAAGGATGACAAGACTCCAAAGGGAACACGTATCTTTGGACCGGTAGCAAGAGAGCTTCGTGAGAAACATTTCATGAAGATCGTATCCCTTGCTCCGGAAGTATTATAAGAGGAGGTGTCTACAGTGCAGAAAATCAAAAAAGGCGATATGGTAAAAATCATATCCGGCAAAGACAAAGACAAAACCGGTAAGGTTCTTAGCGTAGACACAAAGAAGGGTACGGTTCGCGTAGAGGGCTGCAATATGCAGACCAAGCACGCAAAGCCAAGCATGAAGAATCAGGCTGGCGGCATCATTACACAGGAGGGCGCATTGGATATTTCCAATGTAATGCTCTATGTAAACGGTGTGGCAACGAGAGTCGGCTTCAAGGTGGAAAACGGCAAGAAAGTCCGTGTAGCAAAAAAGACCGGTAAGGTTATTGACTAAGACGGGGAGGAGGAAGAAGAATGGCAAGATTAAGAGAAATATACGAGAACGAAATCGTTGCAAAAATGAACGAGAAGTTCGGATATAAGAATCCGATGCAGGTACCGAAGCTTGAGAAAATCGTGATCAATATGGGTGTCGGAGAGGCTAAAGAGAATGTAAAGATTCTTGACTCTGCTGTCAGAGATTTGGAGATTATTGCCGGACAAAAGCCGGTAATCACAAAATCCAAGAAGTCAATAGCAAACTTCAAACTGAGAGAGGGCATGCCGATCGGCTGCAAGGTAACTCTGAGAGGCGAAAAGATGTATGAGTTCGCTGATCGTCTGATTAACCTGGCTCTGCCTCGTGTACGTGACTTCAGAGGCGTAAATCCGAATGCCTTCGACGGCAGAGGAAACTATGCTCTCGGTATCAAGGAGCAGTTGATTTTCCCGGAAATCGAGTACGACAAAGTAGACAGGGTACGCGGTATGGACGTTATCTTTGTAACCACAGCTAAGACCGATGAGGAAGCAAGAGAGCTTCTGACATTGTTCAATATGCCATTTCAAAAATAGTTTAGGAGGAACAAATCATGGCAAAAACTTCAATGAAGATTAAGCAGGCGCGCCCTCAGAAGTTCTCTACAAGAGAGTACAACAGATGCAGAATCTGTGGTCGTCCGCATGCTTATCTCAGAAAGTATGGTATTTGTAGAATTTGCTTCCGTGAATTGGCTTACAGAGGTCAGATTCCAGGAGTGAAGAAAGCAAGCTGGTAAGCTGTCAGTATAGATACTACAATACATTCAATTTTAGGATAATAAAGGAGGCAACATCCATGACAATGAGCGATCCGATTGCAGATATGCTTACCAGAATACGTAATGCAAATACTGCAAAGCATGACGTTGTTGAGATTCCTTCATCAAGAATAAAGGTGGACATCGCCAATATTCTTGTTTCTGAAGGCTATATAGAGAAATATGAACTCATTGAGAAAGATGGTTTCAACACAATAAAGGTAACGTTGAAGTATACGAACAACAAGAGCGAAAGAATCATAAGCGGCATCAAGAGAATTTCCAAGCCGGGTCTGCGTGTATATGCAAACAAGGAAGAGCTGCCAAGAGTGTTGGGAGGACTGGGAACGGCAATCATCTCCACCAACCAGGGCGTCATCACCGACAGAGATGCTCGCAAGCTTGGCGTTGGCGGCGAAGTTCTGGCCTTTGTTTGGTAGGCATTGAGCACTTAACAAAAACGAGCGTAAGCGAAGTTTGCGTTTAGTGCGAAAGCCCATCGCGAAAGAAGCGAGAGAGAGCGTAAGCGAAGCTCGAGCGTGACTTGAGCGATGAACCCGTCGGCACTTAACAAAAACGAGCGTAAGCGAAGTTTGCGTTTAGTGCGAAAGCCCATCGCGAAAGAAGCGAGAGAGAGCGCAAGCGAAGCTCGAGCGTGACTTGAGCGATGAACCCGTCGGCACTTAACAAAAACGAGCGTAAGCGAAATAACCTGAAAACCTGGGCATACAGCCCACGATAAATTTAAGGAGGTAACGGCATGTCACGTATAGGAAGAATGCCTATCGCAATCCCGGCAGGAGTAACGGTGACGATTGCAGAAAATAATCAAGTGACTGTTAAAGGTCCGAAGGGAACACTGGAAAGAGTGTTACCGGAGGAAATGACCATTAAACAGGAGGGCGAGGAGATTGTAGTAACCCGTCCGAACGATTTAAAGAGAATGAAATCTCTTCACGGATTGACCAGAACACTGATTTCCAACATGGTAGTCGGTGTAACAAACGGATACGAGAAGGTACTGGAAGTAAACGGTGTAGGTTACAGAGCTGCAAAGGCAGGCAATAAGCTCACCCTATCTTTGGGATACTCTCATCCGGTGGAAATGATCGATCCGGAGGGAATCACCACTGTGCTGGATGGACAGAACATCATCAAGGTACAGGGAATAGATAAAGAAAAAGTTGGTCAATTTGCGGCTGAAATCAGAGATAAGAGAAGACCTGAACCGTACAAGGGCAAGGGTATTAAGTATGCTACTGAAACCATTAGGCGTAAAGTTGGTAAGACTGGTAAGAAATAATTAGGAGGGTAGAAAAGTGGTTAGCAAGAAATCAAGAAAAGACGTTCGTGTTAAAAAACATGGAAGAATACGTAACCGTTTTTCAGGAACACCTGAAAGACCACGTTTAGCGGTATTCAGAAGCAACAACCATATGTACGCTCAGATTATTGACGATACAGTTGGAAACACTTTAGTGGCTGCTTCTACCGTTGAGAAAACGGTACAGGCGGAGCTGGAGCATACAAATGATGCGGCGGCGGCAGCTTTCGTAGGTACTTTGGTAGCAAAGAGAGCCTTGGAAAAGGGTATTGACAAGGTAGTGTTTGACAGAGGCGGTTTCCTCTATCAGGGTAAGGTTGCTGCATTAGCAGAGGCTGCCAGAGAAGCCGGCTTGCAATTCTAATAGGAGGAGAAAGGTTACATGAAGCGTACAATCATAGATCCGACAAAGTTGGAGTTGAATGACAAGGTCGTTGCCATCAAACGTGTATCAAAGACCGTTAAGGGTGGCCGTACAATGAGATTTTCTGCTCTTGTAGTTGTAGGTGACGGAAACGGACACGTAGGTGTCGGCACAGGCAAGGCCGGAGAGGTTCCGGAGGCGATCCGTAAGGGTAAAGAAGCAGCGATGAAATCTTTGGTAGAGGTTTCTATTGACGAGAACAGAAGTATTCCCCATGATTTGACCGGAAAGTTCGGCAGCTCCAGCGTTTTGCTCAAGAGAGCTCCGGAAGGTACCGGTATCATCGCAGGCGGTCCGGCTCGTGCCGTTGTGGAGCTTGCAGGTATCAAGAATATTCGTACCAAATCATTGGGATCCAATAACAAGACCAATGTAGTATTAGCAACCATTCAGGGACTTACATCTTTAAAGACACCGGAGGAAGTTGCAAAGCTTCGCGGAAAATCAGTTGAAGAGATTTTGGGATAATGGCATAGGAGGAAGATGATATGGCGAACAAGTTAAGAGTTACCTTAGTAAAGTCTACCATCGGTGCGGTTCCGAAGCATAGAGCAACTGTTGAGGCACTTGGACTTAAGAAGGTAAACAAATCAAATGAATTGCCTGACAATGCAGCGGTAAGAGGCATGATTTGGCATGTAAGACATCTTGTAAAAGTTGAAGAAATATAATTTAAAGAATGTAAGAATGGAGGTGCAGTCATGGATTTATCAAATCTAAAACCTGCTTGCGGTTCTAAACATAGTGATAATTTCAGGCGCGGACGCGGACATGGTTCAGGTAATGGTAAGACGGCCGGCAAGGGACACAAGGGTCAGAAGGCCCGTTCCGGCGCAACAAGACCGGGCTTTGAAGGCGGTCAGATGCCATTATACAGACGTATTCCAAAGAGAGGATTTACCAATCGTAATTCCAAGGATATTGTCGGCATCAATGTTTCCGCACTGGAAAGACTGGAGAACGGCACGGAAGTAAACCTTGCCGTGCTGGTAGAGTCCGGTATCATCAAGAACCCTAGAGATGGCGTGAAGATTCTTGGTAACGGTGAGTTGACAAAGAAGCTTACAGTAAAAGAAGTAGCCGTGAGCGAAGGTGCAAAGGCTAAAATTGAAGCTGCCGGCGGAACATGCGAGGTGATCTAGTATGCTCACTACACTCCGTAATGCGTTTAAGGTAAAAGATATCAGGAAGAAGTTACTGTTTACATTTTTGATGCTGGTTGTCATCAGACTGGGCAGCAACCTTCCGATTCCGGGTGTACAAACGGACTTCTTTGCAAACTTTTTTGCGCAGCAGACAGGAGATGCATTTGGCTTTTTCAATGCCATGACCGGTGGTTCATTTGAAAGTTTGAGTATACTGGCCCTCAGTATTACTCCATATATCACAAGCTCCATTATCGTACAGCTTATGACCATTGCGATTCCGAAGCTGGAAGAGATGCAGAAGGATGGCGAAGAGGGGCGTAAGAAGATAGTAGAGTATACAAGATATGTAACAGTTGCTCTGGCATTCATCGAGTCCATTGCGATGGCGGTGGGCTTCGGAAGACAGGGGCTGATTCCGGATTTTGGAGTTAAGAGTGTTGTGGTTGTAGTGCTTACTATGACCGCCGGAAGTGCATTTCTGATGTGGATAGGTGAGAGAATCACCGAGAAAGGCGTGGGAAACGGAATATCCATCGTATTGCTGTTGAATATCCTCTCTTCCCTGCCTCAGGATTTATTCACATTGTACACGAGATTTATGCAGAATAAGAGCATTGCCCTGATGGTGGTAATCGGTCTTATTATTGCGGCTTGTATCCTTGCGATGATTGTATTCGTTATCGTATTAAACGGTGCTGAAAGAAGAATACCGGTGCAGTATTCCGCAAAGACACAGGGCAGAAGAATGGTTGGCGGACAGTCCTCCAATATACCGTTAAAGGTGAATACGGCGGGCGTTATTCCGGTTATCTTTGCTTCTTCCATTATGTCTTTTCCGGTGGTTATCAGCCAGTTCTTTAATGTCGATCCGACTTCCATCGGCGGGAAAATATTGGCGGTGTTGAGTTCCTCCAACTGGTTTGTACCGGAAAGGCCGAAGTATTCCATCGGTGTTTTGCTGTACATTGTGCTGGTAATATTGTTTGCGTATTTCTATACGTCCATTACCTTCAATCCTTTGGAGATTGCCGACAATATGAAGAAGCAGGGCGGATTTATACCGGGCATCAGACCGGGTAAGCCGACCAGCGATTATTTATCAAAGATTTTGAACTACATCATATTTATAGGAGCCTGCGGACTTCTGATTGTGGCTATGGTTCCGATTGTTTTGTCCGGTATCTTTTCTGTGGCGAGTCTTTCTTTTTCAGGAACCTCCCTCATCATCATTGCGGGTGTTATTCTGGAAACCTTAAAGTCCATCGAGTCACAGATGCTGGTGCGGAATTACAGAGGATTTTTGGTAAGTTAAATAGGCATTGACAGTACAAGTGGGCCCTTTAGGGTGCACTTGTACTACACTTTTAGAAACTTTAGAGAATATCTATGGAAACGTAAGGAGGCAGTTATGAAGATTATTATGTTGGGCGCTCCGGGAGCCGGAAAAGGAACACAGGCAAAAAGAATAGCTGAAAAATATGCCGTGCCTCATATTTCGACAGGAGATATATTCAGGGCGAATATTAAGGCGGGAACCGAGCTTGGCAAAGAGGCGAAATCTTATATGGACAAGGGACAGCTGGTGCCGGATACGGTAACCATAGGTATGCTGATGGATCGTATTGCAAAAGAAGACTGTGCGGGAGGCTATGTTCTGGACGGCTTTCCAAGAACCCTGGCACAGGCGGCAAGCTTGACGGAGGCGCTGGAAAAGAGAGGCGATAAGATAGATTACGCCATCGACGTGGATGTACCGGATGAAAATATCGTCAACAGAATGGGCGGCAGAAGAGCCTGCTTAAACTGCGGCGCCACGTATCATTTGGAGTTCATTCCCACCAAGGTGGAAGGCATATGTGACAGCTGCGGGAACGAGATTGTTATCAGAGAGGATGATAAGCCGGAAACGGTGAAGAAGCGCCTGGAGGTATATCACGCACAGACGCAGCCGCTGATAGAATACTATGGCGGACAGGGCGTATTAAAAAGCGTAGACGGTACGGCGGATATGGACAAGGTTTTTGCAGCGATTGTTCATATTTTGGGAGAGTAAGATAAATGGCGGTTACAATCAAGTCTGCAAGAGAAATAGAATTGATGCGGGAAGCGGGGCTTGTGCTGGCAAAGACCCATGAAGAGCTGGCAAAGCACATCAGACCCGGCATCAGTACCTGGGAAATCAACAGAATAGGAGATGAAATCATTCGCTCCTACGGCTGTATTCCTTCTTTTCTGAATTATCATGATTATCCGGCATCCATCTGCATTTCCGTCAACGAAGAGGTGGTGCACGGTATTCCGAAGAAGAACAGGTATTTGCAGGAGGGGGATATTGTCAGTCTGGATGCAGGCGTGATATGGAAGGGCTACCACTCCGATGCGGCAAGAACCCATGCAGTCGGGGAAATCAGCGAAGAAGCGGCAAAGCTGATTGCCGTCACAAAAGAATCCTTCTTTGAGGGCATACGTTTTGCCAAAGCGGGAAATTACCTCAACGATATATGCTCCGCCATCGGTGCATATGCACAAAGCAGGGGCTACGGCGTTGTCAGGGATTTGGTAGGACACGGCATCGGAAGGGAACTGCACGAAGCGCCGGAAATTCCGAACTTCAAAATGAAGGTAAAGGGGATTAAGCTGGCTGCGGGAATGACCTTGGCGATTGAGCCTATGATTAACATAGGGGGCGCGGAGGTGGAATGGCTGGATGACAACTGGACGGTGGTAACGGCGGATGCTTCCTTGTCGGCGCACTATGAGAATACGATTCTGATTACAGAGGGGGAAGCGGAAATCCTATCCCTTCGTTCATGAGGTGGAATATGCCGAATTATGAAGTAGGGGATATTGCGATTTCAAAAGCGGGGCGTGACAAGGCTTGCAGGTATCTGATTATCGCAGCGGAAAAGGATTTTGTATATCTGGCGGACGGCAAGCTGAAAACGGTAGAGAAAGCGAAAAAAAAGAACATCAAACATATTCAGATTGTACATGTTGATAAGCATCCCATCAAAGAAAAAATACGAAATGGGATTCGTAATGAGGAAATTAAATATTTCCTGAAGACTTTTGGAGGTAAAAATGTCTAAGTCGGATGTAATTGAAATAGAAGGAACGGTAGTGGAAAAGCTTCCGAACGCTATGTTCCAGGTAGAGCTTGAAAATGGTCACCAGGTATTGGCGCATATCAGCGGAAAACTGCGTATGAACTATATACGTATTCTTCCGGGGGATAAGGTCACGATTGAACTTTCTCCTTATGACCTGACCAAGGGGCGGATTATATGGAGAGATAAGTAGCTTCCGGCTAATTTGTGCTTGCATTGCAGGTGTTTATTTGCTACAATAGATAGGCTACTTTGTTGGTAACCAAGAAAGGAGAATTTACAATGAAGGTAAGATCTTCAGTTAAACCAATTTGCGAAAAGTGCAAAATTATCAAAAGAAAAGGATCCATCAGAGTAATCTGTGAGAATCCGAAGCACAAACAAAGACAAGGTTAGTGTTGTGTTACAAGAAATTTTATAAAGGAGGAAGACATCGAAGATGGCTCGTATTGCAGGTGTTGATTTACCAAGAGAGAAACGTGTAGAGATTGGTCTGACCTATATTTATGGTATCGGCAGAACAAGTTCCAATCGTATTCTTGCCGAGGCAAAGGTGAATCCGGATACAAGGGTAAAGGATTTGACGGATGACGAGGTAAAGAATATTGCGGCTGTTATCGCTGAAACGCAGATGGTAGAAGGTGATTTGCGCAGAGAAATCGCCATGAATATCAAGAGATTACAGGAAATCGGCTGCTACCGCGGTATTCGTCACAGAAAGAGCTTACCGGTTCGCGGGCAGAAGACAAAGACCAATGCCAGAACACGTAAGGGTCCAAGAAAGACTGTGGCAAACAAGAAGAAGTAATACTGCACAAGTGACTATATGTAGGATGTACGTTGACTGTATGTTTTAAAAACAGGAACGTAAGAAATTTTGAGAAAGTAGGTTAGTTTAATGGCAAAACAGGCGTCCACCAAAAAGGTGACAAAAAAGCGTGTAAAGAAAAACGTTGAACGTGGACAGGCACATATCCAGTCTTCCTTTAACAATACGATTGTTACATTGACGGATACGCAGGGTAATGCTCTTTCATGGGCAAGTGCCGGTGGTCTTGGATTTAGAGGTTCAAAGAAATCTACTCCTTATGCGGCCAGCATGGCTGCTGAGACTGCTGCTAAGGCGGCTCTGGTACATGGTTTAAAATACGTTGACGTTATGGTAAAAGGACCTGGTTCAGGTCGTGAGGCTGCTATCCGTGCTCTTGCGGCATGCGGTATCGAAGTAACAAGTATTAAGGACGTAACACCGGTTCCACATAACGGTTGTCGTCCGCCAAAGCGTAGAAGAGTCTAATAGGAGGTAATAAAGTGGCAGTTAATAGAGTTCCCGTTCTTAAAAGATGCAGAGCATTGGGTTTGGATCCTCTTTTTCTCGGTATTGATAAGAAATCCACAAGAGATAATAAAAAAGCCGGTCGTAAGGTGAGCGAGTACGGCATGCAGCTGCGTGAAAAGCAGAAGGCAAAGTTCATTTACGGCATACTGGAGAAACCATTCAGAAACTACTATGCAAAGGCTTCCAGAATGAAAGGTCAGGTGGGTGAGAACCTGATGATCCTTTTGGAGAGAAGACTGGATAATGTAGTGTTCCGTATGGGATTTGCAAGAACCAGAAAAGAAGCGCGTCAGATTGTTGACCACAAGCACGTGCTGGTAAACGGCAAGTGCATCAACATTCCATCTTACCTGATTAAGGCGGGGGATGTGATCGAGATCAGAGAAAAGTCCAGAGATAGCGCGAGATATAGAGAAGTATTAGAGACAACTAACGGACGTATTGTTCCGGCTTGGTTAGAAGCAGACAACGAGGCTTTGAAGGGCAGCATCAAGTCCATTCCGACAAGAGAAGAGATTGATGTGCCGGTAGATGAGCTTCTTATCGTTGAGTTATACTCTAAGTAATCTATTGAATGGTATTGTTGTAGGGTGTATGACTTCATATACCCTATTTATAGAGTATGGCAAAGGAGGGAATTATCGTGTTCGATTTTGAGAAACCAAATATTGAGATTGTAGAAATTTCCGAAGATAAGAAGTTTGGCAGATTTGTATGCGAGCCGCTGGAGAGAGGTTACGGTACGACTTTAGGTAATTCTCTTAGAAGAATTATGTTGTCTTCCCTTCCGGGTTCGGCAGTAAGCCAGGTGAAGATTGAAGGCGTCCTGCATGAGTTTTCATCCATTGAGGGTGTAAAAGAGGATGTTACGGAAATCATCATGAATATTAAGAGTCTTGCGATCAGGAATACAGGTTCTGTGAGTGAGGCGAAGACAGCTTATATTGACTTTGAGGGCGAAGGCGTAATTACCGCTGCCGATGTGCAGTGCGACCCGGATATTGAGATTATCAATAAAGACCAGGTTATTGCGACCTTGTCCGGCGGAAAGTTTTATATGGAGCTGACCATCACAAGCGGACGCGGTTATGTGAGTGCGGATAAGAATAAAAATGAGGAGCTTCCGATTGGCGTGATTGCAATAGATTCTATCTATACGCCGGTGGAGCGTGTGAACCTGCTTGTGGAGAACACCCGTGTCGGTCAGATTACGGACTATGATAAGTTGAGCCTGGATGTGCATACCAACGGTACCCTGGAGCCGGATGAGGCGGTAAGTCTTGCGGCAAAGGTATTGAGCGAGCACCTGAGTATCTTCATTGATTTGTCCGAGAATGCAAAGACGGCGGAAGTGATGATAGAAAAAGAAGAAGATGGTAAAGAGAAAGTTCTGGAGATGAATATAGACGAATTGGAATTGTCCGTTCGTTCCTATAATTGTCTGAAGAGAGCCGGTATCAACACCGTTGAAGAGTTGTGCAACCGCACCTCGGACGATATGATGAAGGTTCGTAACCTGGGTCGTAAGTCCTTGGAGGAAGTGCTTGCAAAACTGAAGGACCTCGGTCTGCAGTTAAAACCGGGCGAGGAGTCCTAGGATTTTACTAAAAACGGCATATACACTAAGACCGAAGAGCATGTATATGTTTTCCAATGGAGGAGATTAAAAAATGGCAAAGTACAGAAAGCTTTCAAGAACATCAAGCCAGAGAAAAGCATTGCTGAGAAACCAGGTTTCCGCTTTGATTGCAAACGGTAAGATTATTACGACAGAGGCAAGAGCGAAAGAGGTAAGAAAGATTGTGGAACCTCTGATTGCTTTGGCAGCCAAAGAGGTTGACAATGTTGAAACCGTAAAGGTAAAGGCGAAGGTTGCCCGTAAGGACAGCAACGGCAAGAGAGTGAAGGAAGTGGTAGACGGAAAGAGAGTAACCGTTTACGATGAAGTAGAGAAGGAAGTAAAGAAGGATAAGCCAAGCAGACAGCATGCAAGAAGACAGATTGCAGCCGTTCTCTATAACGTAACGGAAGTTCCTGCAAAGGCAGCCGGAAAAAAGAGAAATACGAAGGTTCTGGATTTGACGGCAAAGCTCCTGGACGAAGTAGCGCCAAAGTATGTATCCCGTAACGGCGGATATACGAGAATCGTAAAAATCGGGCTTCGTAAGGGTGATGCGGCAATGGAAGTATTGCTGGAGCTGGTATAAAAGGATTGGTCATAAAGGTGTAAGTTTCCTGTGTAGGGGCTTGCGCCTTTTTGTGTTTGGCAATAAAAAAGCCGCCACCGAATGAGGGACGGCTTTGGTGCAGGTGAGAAAAAAGAGCGGCTGTTGCTCTTACTTTACGGTATAGCCTTCTTCTTTCATGCTCTTTTCAAATTCCTTCAGACTCAGATTATCCGCATCCAAATAAAAATCCTTCAAGATTTTTGAATCGGATTCCGCCAGCTTGGCAATATCCATTTTGATGGTAGTGACAATGGATTCATCTTCAATGGCAAAGCTCATCTCTATGCCCTCCTCCGATTGAGCCATATCGCCCATCATATCGATAAGCTCCTGAGCCTCTTCTTCGGATGTGAGGTCTAAGTCGGAAAAACTCTCGGTATACAGGGTTTCTATTGCGGTGATGGTATCTCCTTTATAAGAAACCTTGACCGTGGTGTTCTCATCTTCGTTCACCAGGGTTTTTGTTCCACTGGCGGCTCCGCAGGCACTGAGGACAAACATAAGAATCAGCAAGAAAATACTAAGTGATTTTTTCATAAAACAATTCTCCTTTTTTAAGGCAATAAACGAGGGACACAAGGTAGAGAAAGCCATTTGGGATAAAATGAAGCTTTCATACTACTTCAGCTTCAGTATATAATATTCTGAAAAGAAAAGCAATATTCAAAAAGAAAAACTGCGGGAGAAAATCCGATTTTTTGTACATTGTCATAAACTCGTAAGCTTATTTTAATACTCCCTAAGGCAATTATTGGTATAATGATAAAAAAAGAAAGGAGCAGAGTATGAAATATATCAAATCATTACTACTTGCAAGTATTTGTTTTTTATCCATTATCCTCTTGCCTCTGAATATATATGCGGCGGTCAAAACCATATCCAGCGTCAGTCTGCGTATTACGCATGATGTTGAAGTGGGTGATTATCTGGAAGATGTCGGTATTTATATCGGAGAGAATCAGGAAACGGGCATAGGCGTATCTTTAAACAATGCCTCTGAAAATAAGTATTATATCAGCAATGCGAGCCTGGTGAACACATCCTCCAGGGCACTGAAAATCGGCGACGAAATCAAAATCAAGGTGACTCTCACACCGTTGGTGGTGGAGGATACCGAATATGAGTTTAAGGGAACGTACAATAAAAACAATGTTAATGTATCCGGCGGCGAGTTTGTATCCGGCACCAAGAGCAACGGCGAATTGACGGTAACCCTGCGTTTAAAAGGCTTGAAGGGAACCTTTGAGTCACCGGAGGATGCTTATTGGTCAAGCACCAGAGGCAAGGCGACATGGACGGCAGGCTCCGGAAGCAGCGGCTACTATGATGTTGTTCTGTACAGGGGTGATACGGAGATTACCGCCAAAAGAGATTATAACGGAACCAGTATTGACTTTTATCCCTATATGACCACCAAGGGCCGTTACTGGTTTAAGGTCAGAACCGTTGCCCATGGGGATGAGCAAAAGCGTTACGGTACCCATTCTTCCTATGTGACCTCGGACGATTTGTATATAGAGGCAAATGAGGTTTCGGACGGACGGGGCAGAAATGACGGCTCTTCCGGCGGACCCGGCGGCGGAAGCTCTTCCGGCGTAAAAGCAGGCTGGGTTAAGGAGTATGACTACTGGTATTATAAATATCCGGACGGCAGCTACAAAAAGAACGGATGGGAATATATCAACAACAAGTGGTACCTGTTTGATGCCGACGGCAGAATGCTGACGGGCTGGCAGAAGAGAAACAACAGCTATTATTATCTGAATCCGGACGGAGATATGAAGACGGGATGGATAAAGGACGGCAGTACATGGTATTTCCTGAATACCACAGAGAATAATCAGGGAGCGGTGTTGACCAATACCTGGCTGAAATCTCATGACGGAAAGCATTATTATTTGAACGGCAGCGGAGCAATGTGTGAGGGCTGGACAAATATAGGCGGTTCATGGTATTATTTCTATTATGGTGACGGACACCTTGCAAAGAATACGTACATAGATACCTTCTATGTGAACGGAAACGGCGTGTGGGTGAAATAAACGTAATAAGGAAAACACATGGACATCATTGAAACAACAGTGAATATGGCAAAGAAGAACCGATTGGCGCTGATTTCCTTTTTGTGCCTGCTTCCGGCGGCGGCGTGGCACTACGGCATGGTGGAGAAGGCAAGCGAAAAGGTGCTGACACGTTTCTTGGTGCATACGTATAGCTTGCTGGCCCTGATAGGGCTGACAAGCTTACTTGTGTTTTATGTCCTTTTAAAAAAATGCCGCAAAGCAATGCAGTATGCTTTATTTACCTTTTTGGTTGTGATGCTTACAGGCAGCCTGTATTCTGTTGTACTGCCGCCTTTGGCGGCACCGGATGAGGTGAGCCATTATATCAGCGCCTATAAATTATCCTCCTTTTTGCTGGGGGAGCCTGTATGCAGCAGGGAGGGCTATGTTCTGGTTCGGGCTCAGGATCTGTTCATCGAGGATCCCTATTCCGACGCGGAGGTTCTGCGGCAGGAGGAGGGAGAGCTTTCTTATATATACAGAGCGGCAAATGAAAACAGCAGGCTCTTATCTCAATATCTGGATTACCATTCTTACAATGCCGTTTACAATTCCGCAGAGGCCTTACAGGCCGAAAATCAATATATGGAGTACAGCGGAGGTCTGGCACGTTCAGCATATACGCCGGTGAATACCACACCTTTGATTTACCTGCCGTCCGCTCTCGGTATCGGCATGGCAAGGCTCTTGGAGGCGGACAGCATCTGTCTGCTTTTCATGGGACGTTTGGGCAATCTGCTTTTTTTTGCGCTTGGGGTATCGGTAGCGGTATACTTTCTCCCTTTCGGACGGGAGATGCTGATGGGACTGATTTTTCTGCCTATGAGTCTGCATTTGGCGGGCTCCTATTCCTATGATGCGGCAATCATCGCCTGTGTCTTTATGTTTATTGCCTATATCCTGCACCTGACGTACCGAAAAGCGAGCGTGCAAAAAAGGGATATTCTTTTTTTGATGTTGTTGGTCTGTCTGTTCGGGCCCTGTAAAATCGTGTACTTTCCTTTGGTTGCCTTCGGCCTGATTGTGCCGATGCAAAAATTCGGGAAAATGCGGAATTGGCTGTTGTCGATTTTATGCATAGGCGGAGCTTTGCTTGCGGCAATGTATATAGTGAATTATCGCATCATCAGTTCTTATGCGCTGGAGGTGGAGGCGCTGCTTCCGTACAAGGATGCGCCGAAATATACCCTGCAGTATCTGCTCGGTAAGCCGAGAGAGTTCGTGTCTTTGTTTTATTTGACTTTGCTGCATGAGCTGGAATTTTATCATGTCAGCATGCTGGGCGGCTATTTGGGGAATATTGATTTGCAAATCGGTGCGCCTTATATTCTGGTGTTTGCCATGACTCTGTGCCTGTTTTTCCTTTCCTGCCCTTACCGGGGAGAGGGGGAACTGCGAATAGAAAAACGGCATTATGCTTATGGACTGCTTTTGTTTTTCGGAATGTCCTTTTTGATTCTTCTGTCTATGCTGATTGCATGGACGCCGATGAGCAGCCGATGGATTATCGGCGTGCAGGGGAGATATTTTCTTCCGATTCTGCCTCTTTTGCTGTTTGGTTTTAAGTACCTTGGCATCAAATTGGAAAAGGATTGGAGCAAGGAAATCATGTATATATGTTTATGTCTGAATATATACACACTGTTGTATGTATTTTCTTTGGTATCGGACAGATATTGAGAAAGGAAAAGGGCTTGTATACAAAGTGCGTTGCTTTGTATACAAGCCCAGATTGTTTGTCAGCCTTATCGCGTTTTGGTTTTCACACCGTCGGCATTGACATAATAGTTATCAACCCACTGGTCGGTGATCAGTTTACCGCTGTCTTCACTTAAGTAGTACCAAGAGCCATTTGCTTTCAGCCACCCCGTCTTCATGACTCCGTTCTTATCCAGATAGTAAGTATCTCCGTTATAGGAAACCCATCCGGAGATGCTGTTGCCATACGTATCAACCACTGTCCATTCGTCATTTACCTTCTTCCAGGAGTGAGAACTGTCCAGAGCCTTTGCCTCCGGAAGGGCAAAAACGGAAACAACAGATGCCAGAGAAAGGGAAGCAGCCAAAAGCACAGAGAAGAATAACTTTTTCAAGGTGCAACCCTCCTTTCTTTTGGTATACCCATAGTATAGCACATAATTTTACTTTGTTAAGCGCCAAATGCATATAGTAAGAACATTGTAAGAAAGTTGTTAAAAAGCTCCGGGGGCTTTTGCCTGCAGGCAGTAGGAAATATTGACAATCTGTGGTAAAATAAAGCACAGCGTATTGTTCGGCAAAGGAGAGGAAAAGCAGCGTTATGAAAATAAGAGTAAGCGATTATATAGCCAAAAAGGTGGTGGAGCATGGAATTGTCAGGGCTTTCAGTGTGACGGGGGGCGGCGCCATGTTTTTGAATGACGCCCTGGGGCACCGGGAAGGGCTGCAGGTTTTGTACAACCATCACGAGCAGGCCAGCGCCATTGCGGCGGAAAGCTATGCGCGTATTTATGATAGCATGGCGCTGCTGTGTGTGACGACGGGACCGGGAGGCACCAATGCTATCACGGGCGTGGTGGGGGCATGGCTGGACTCGATTCCGATGCTGGTGCTGTCGGGGCAGGTGCGCTATGACTGCACGGCAAGGTCAACGGGGTTGGGGATTCGGGCTTTAGGGGATCAGGAATTTGATATCTGCCAGTCTGTGGCGTGTATGACCAAATACTGTGAGATGCTCATTCAGCCGGAAAGGGTTCGCTATTGTCTGGAAAAGGCTATTTATCTGGCAAAGAGCGGTCGCCCGGGTCCGACTTGGCTGGACATTCCTTTGGATGTGCAGTCCGCCTTTGTGGAGGAGGAGAGCCTTGTGGGCTTTGATATAGAAGATTACGAAGAAGGGGGCAACGGCTGGAAAGGCTGCGATACCTGTCTGTCTTCGGAGGACAGCTGCCCGGATACCGATATTTTTCCGAAGAAACCGGATAAAGAACTTATACGCAGGATTATCGAAAAAATCAAAGCGGCCAAGCGACCGGTATTGAATGCGGGCAACGGTATCCGCATCGGCCGGGCACATGAGGTTTTCGTGCGGCTGGTGGATAAGCTGGGTATCCCCACGGTGGTGGGCTGGAACAGCGAGGACTGTTTATGGGATGAACATCCTTTGTATGGGGGCAGACCGGGGAATTTCGGGGACAGAGCGGGAAATTTTGCGGTGCAGAATGCGGATCTGGTACTGTCCATCGGCTCCAGATTGAGCCTGCGGCAGGTCGGCTTCAATTATAAGGGATGGGCGAGAGAGGCTTTTACGATTGTCAATGACATCGACAAGGAAGAATTGAAAAAGCCTACCCTGCACGTATCTTTGCCGGTGCATGCGGATTGCAAAGTCTTCATGGAGGCGCTTTTGGAAGAGCTTGCACAGGAGAAAACACCTCTATGGTCGGGAGGAGAAGGCATCAAAGGCATGAACTGGCTGGAAACGGTGGGATACTGGCGACGGAAATATCCTGTCTGCAGAGAAGAGTTTATGCGGGAGGATGCAGGGAAGCTTGCCAATGTCTACGCCTTTATCCGTCATATCAGCGAGAAGGCAAGAGAAGGACAGATTACGGTGGTGGGCAACGGTTCCGCCTGCGTAGTGGGAGGTCATTCCTATATCATCAAAAAGGGGCAGCGCTTTATTTCCAATTCCGCCATTGCTTCCATGGGCTATGATTTGCCGGCTGCCATCGGTGCCTACGTGGCAAATCTGGACTGCAAAAAATACGATGAGGAATTGATTTTGGTGACAGGGGACGGCAGTATACAGATGAATTTGCAGGAATTGCAGACCATTCTGCACCACCGAATGAATATTAAAATATTTTTGATCAATAACGGAGGCTATCACAGCATTCGGCAGACCCAGGCAAAATTCTTTGCGGATAAGCCTATGGTGGGCATCGGCGAGGAGAGCGGGGATTTGAGTTTTCCGGATATGGAAAAGCTGGCGGCGGCATACGGCTATCCTTATGTATCGGCAAAAACCAACGGAGAGCTGGCGGCGGCTGTAGAGAAAGCTTACAGGGCAAAGGGACCGTTTATCTGTGAGGCTTTTGTCAGCAGGGAGCAGAATTTTGAGCCGAAGTCCTCAGGTAAGCAGTTGCCGAACGGGAAGATGGTCAGTCCTCCATTGGAGGATTTGGTGCCGTTTTTATCCGATGAGGAGATGGATGAAAACATGATTGTTCCGAGAATGCAGGAATAAAGGAGAAGGATGAAGATACTCATTACGGGCATAAGCAGCTTTGTGGGTTCCTACACGGCGGCATATTTGCTGGAACAGGGGCATGAGGTTTACGGCATTGTACGCCCCGCTTCCCGCAGTATGCACAGGCTGCGGCGCCACGAGAATTTATATATCATAACGAGAGATTTACAAGATATAGAGCAGATGAACGCCGGCGTTTTACCTGCTTTTGCCCTTTGCCTGCACTTTGCCTGGGACGGCGTCGGTGCGGCAGGGCGGATGGACGCTGCCGTCCAGGAGAAAAACCTTGCCGCAAGCCTTGCCCTTATCCGAAAATGCGGGGAGCTGGGGGTACAGCGTTTTGTATTTGCCGGTTCACAGGCGGAGTACGGGCAGACCTTGGAAAACCACAGAGAAGGAAGCTGTGATGAATATTGTGCGGAACAGCCTCTTTCTCTATACGGGAAGACGAAACTGGAAATGGCAAGGCGAGGAAGCGCATTGTGCAGGGAGCTGGGAATGGAGTACATACATTTACGGATTTTCAGCGTTTACGGTTACGGCGACCACAGCGGCAGTCTATTGTCCTCCTGTCTGTCCGCCTTGCGGGATGATAAGGAGGAGTCGGCTGTATTCGGGGAATGTACGCAGCTATGGAATTATTTATATGTCAAGGACTGCGCCGCAGCCATCGGCGAACTGGTGCAAAAAAAAGATTTAGCCCAAAAAATGGAAAGCTATACGAAGGAATACGGTCCTCTGCTTGCCGGGGAGGAGGCGTACAGACGATACGTGCTCAATGTTGCCGGCACGGATACAAGACCCCTGCGTGATTTTGTCATGGAGGCGGCAAGACTGTATCAAAGGGAGGATTTACCCCGTTTTGTGCCGAGGGAAGCGGGGGCGGAGGGGATTGCATTTTTGCATCCGGACATCCGAAAGCTGCAGACACTGACAGGGTTTAAGCAGAAATTCAGTTTTGAAGAGGGGATAAGGGATATTGAAAACTTGTATCATTTGCAAAGGGAAGCTTGAGAAACTGCTGGAGCTTAAGAATATGCCGGCTACGGCTCAGGATATTCCGACCGGGGACAATCTTTCTGCGGATAAGGGAATGGACATTGCTTTATGCAGCTGTCTTTCCTGCGGGCTGGTGCAGTTGGATACGCCGGCGGTATCGTATTACCGGGACGTTATTCGGGCAAGCGCTTACTCCACCACCATGGAGGCGCTGCGCCGCAAACAATATGAAGAGTTTATTTCTCTTTGCCGTCTGGAGGGGGAAAAGATACTGGAGCTTGGCTGCGGCGGCGGAGAGTTTCTTCGCATTTTGGCAGATTATCCGGTGCGGGCCTACGGCGTGGAGCATAATGCAGACTTGGTGAAAAAGGCTAGAGAGGCGGGACTGCAGGTATGGCGGGATTTTCCGGAAAGCGGAGAACATTGTTTTGCGGAGGCGCCTTTTAAAGCCTTTACTTCTTTTAATTTTTTGGAGCATCAGCCGGAGCCTTTAAATTATCTGCGCGCCATCTATCATAATCTGGAAGAAGAGGCTTACGGGTTGTTGACGGTGCCGAGCTTTGAGTATATTTTGGAGCAGGAAAGTTTTTACGAAATTATTCCCGACCATATTGCCTATTACACCATGGACAGTTTAAAAACCTTATTGTCCAATGCAGGCTTTCGGGTACTGAAAGAAGAAAGAATCAACCGCGATACCTTGTCCGTCATTGTGCAAAAGAAAATCAGGCCGGAGATAACGCCTTTGCTGCGGCAAAAGGAGGAAATACAAAAGCAGGTTTATGCTTTGACGGAGCGTTTTACGGGACAGGGCAGGAAGCTTGCCGTGTGGGGAGCCAGCCATCAGGGATTTACTCTGTGCGCTACCTTACATTTGCAGGATAAAATCGCCTGTATTATTGATTCGGCGCCTTTTAAACAGGGGAAATATGCGCCTGCCAGCCACATTCCGATTGTTTCGCCTGCGGAGGCGGGACGGATGGATTTGGATGCCGTTTTGATTGTGGCGCCGGGGTATACGGCGGAAATTGCAGCTTTGATACGGCGGGATTTTGCCCGACACATCAAAATTTATACTTTACGCAGCAGACAGATAGAAGAATATGATGAAGAGTAGGGGAGAAGGATGAAGGCCTTTGTGCTGGAAGAGCCCGGAAAGGCTCTGATTAAAGAGGTGGAGGAAGCGGTCTTAACAAGTGAATATGGAGCCAAGCTTAGCCCTGTTGCCATGTCCGTGTGCACCAGCGATGTCAATACGGTATACGGCAGCGGAAGCCCGAAGCCTAAGGATTTGATTTTGGGGCACGAATGCGTGGCGAAAGTGGTGTGCACCGGCAGAAAGGTTCGGGATTTTCAGCCCGGAGATATTGTGGCGGTGCCTGCCATGACGCCGAATTGGCGCCATCCGCAGGTGCAGGAGGGGAATGTCCTGCATGCAGGAGGCAATTTTTCCGCCAATACCTTGGGCAGAAGCAGCTCCGGCGTTTTTGCCGAATATTTTGTGGTGGAGGATGCGGATTTGAACCTGGCACTTATGCCTGCCGATATACGTATGGAAGACGCTTTGATGTGCACGGATATGGCGACGACGGGCTTTTCCGCGGCGGAAACGGCGGATATACAGACAGGAGATACCGTAGTGGTGCTGGGTATCGGCGCAGTGGGCTTAATGGCGATACAGGCATCTGCCCTTCACGGGGCAGCAAGAATCATTGCCGTGGGAAGTCGGGAGATTTGCAAGCCTCTTGCTTATCGCTACGGCGCAACGGAAATTTATGATTATCGGAAGGAAGATATCGTAAAAAAGGTTTTGGAAGAAACCGGCGGAGTCGGCGCCGATGTTGTGCTAATCTGCGGGGGCAATGACGAGAGTCTGGGACAGGCGATGGAAATGGTACGCTACGGCATCGGCAGGGTGGTGAATGTCAAGCTTTTTGCGGGTGCGGGAGATATGCGCTTTTCCAAGTTTTATGCAGGCAGAGGCATGGCGGGAAAAACCCTGCATATGGAGCTGGGTAAGGGCGGCAGAGTACGTATGGAGCGGCTTTTACAGATGGTGCGCTACGGAAGAATCTCTCCGGGTGATTTGGTTACCCATTGTCTGACGGGCTTTGATCAAATCGGTCTTTGTTTGGAAATGATGAGAGAAAAAGGGGATAAGCTGATTAAAACCATGCTTATTCCGGAATGGAAGTGATATGAAAAAACTGAGCGTTATCGTGCCCTGCTATAATGAGGAAGAAAATATAGAGGCAATGTACAGGGCGCTTACGGATTTGTTTGCCGGCGCATTGTCCGCTTACGATTATGAGCTGATTTTTATAGACAATGACAGTCGGGACGCATCCAGAGAGATTTTGCGCAGGCTTTGCGCAGGGGATAAAAAAATGAAGGCTATTTTGAATGCCAAGAACTTCGGGCAGTTCAATTCACCGTATTACGCCATGCTGCAGAGCACGGGGGATGCGGTGATCTTGATGGCGGCGGATTTTCAAGACCCTGTGGACATGATACCGGAATACGTCAAGGCATGGGAGGAAGGTTATAAAATTGCCATCGGCATCAAGGCGACAAGCAAGGAAAATGCCCTGATGTACAGGCTGCGCAGTTTGTATTACAAGACGATTAAGAAACTTTCCGATGTGGAGCAGATTGAGCATTTCACCGGCTTCGGTCTGTATGATAAGGCTTTTATTGCGGTGATGCGGGATTTGGACGATCCGACCCCCTTTTTACGGGGTATTGTAGCGGAGCTGGGATTTAAGCGAAAGGAAATACCGTATGAGCAGCCGAAAAGGCGGGCGGGAATGACCAGCAACAACCTGTACAGGCTTTACGATGCGGCGATGCTCAGCATTACCTCCTACACAAAGCTGGGTCTGCGGGTGGCGACCTTAATCGGTGCCATAAGCGGCGGCCTTAGCTTTGTAGTGGCTTTGGTATACCTGGTACTGAAGTTGATTTACTGGGACAGATTTCCGGCGGGTATGGCGCCGATATTGATCGGAATGTTGTTTTTGGGCTCGGTACAGATTTTCTTTATCGGTATGATCGGGGAATATATTTTGACCATTAACCAGCGCCTGATGAAGCGCCCCCTGGTGGTGGAAGAGGAAAGAATCAATTTTTAGGAGTTTGCAGAGCATATGAAGTACAAGATAGATACGATTAAAAAGAAAGAAAATATCATTATTTTCAACGGTTGGGTGATTGGAAAAGATGCAAATTCCGAAGTGCGTTACCGTGTGACGGACGAACAGGGGCAGGAAGGAGATGCCAAGATTATACCGGTGCGGCGGGACGATGTATGCGAGCATTATTTCGGCACGATTGCGGATAAGGATTTCGGTTATGATATTTCTTTTCCCTACGAGGAAGGAAAGGTTTATTTTATCGAAATACGGGTGGACGGGAAAGTCAAGCGCATCAAGGTGGATGAAGATTTTATCCAAAAGAAAATGAGCCTGTCCAAGAAGCGGATGGAGCGGATTCTGGCGATGTTCAATCGCAAAAGCATCGCGGAGGGATTTGATTACCTGCG
>JBGZHY010000142.1:0-18357 GCA_041848045.1 Lachnospiraceae bacterium | reverse complement strand
GATAGAGCAAGGATACAATACCAGAGAAATTTTAAAGATTCTGGCGGCGGGTCCGGAAAGCGGGAAAGAACAGGAATGATCATCAGCAACAGACTGAACGAGTATATCGAGCTTTTCTACCAAAATATAATGTTTTCCCTGAAACTGTGTTTCCTCCACAATGGAAAATGCTTCTTCTTTACCTGTGTCATCCGTCAAAACAATTTTCTCTTCCATGTTCTCCTCTCTGTACTATTCCCTTGCATGGCTTTTCATATAATCCTCCAAAATCAGGGAAGCTGCCACGCTGTCTATATATTTTTTTCTGTCTTCTCTTTTTATGCCACTTTGTGCCAGTATTTCATCTGCCGCCACACTGGTCAGCCGCTCGTCCTGCCATATCGGCTTTATCCCTGTGCGCTTTTCCAAAAGCAGGGCAAAGTCCTCACACTTTCGCACCCGCTCGCCCCCTGTGCCGTCCAGGTGCAGAGGTCTGCCCAGTATGATTTTTTCCACAGACTTCTCAAACGTCAGCTGAACAAGCCTTGCCAGGGTTTTACGCAGCTTATTCTCCGAAGTCCTGTATATCGTTTCGTAGGGCTGCGCCGTCAGCTTCAACTCATCGCTTAAGGCAACCCCCACGGTTTTGGAGCCGTAATCCAGTCCCATCCATCTCATTCATTTTTCCTCATCCCTTCCCATTGACAACAAAAGAAAAACCATATAAACATGCAGCGGCAAGGTTTGCACATGATTATATGGTACACGTTATATGTTGAATATTGAATATATGACAGAAACCCATTAACTGTCCTTTCACGCGGCTTTTTATTCACTAAGTTTGGTGTCTATATACACACGCAGAAGCTCCTCAAGAATCTCATCTCTCTCCACCTTCATAATCAGGCTTCTGGCGCTGTTGTGGCTGGTTATATAGGTCGGATCGCCGGACATAATATAACCTACAATCTGGTTTACAGGGTCATAACCCTTCTCCTCCAGAGCCTCATACACAAGTTCCAGAATCTCGCTCACGTTCTTGCGAAACTCCGGAAGCACCTTAAAAAACTGTGTGTCTTTAAAATTCTTCATACTATCACGTCCTTTTCTTTGCTCCTCCATTCTATAACATTTGCAGGGCAATGGCAATATGATAAAATGACGGTTTTATTACGTTTTTCCAACGAAACTTCGTTCAGTTGTGCGCAATGTAATTAAGGACTTCCCGCTTATTCGAACGAAAAAGTCCCAAAATTGAAAAGTGTACAAAAAACACTGCTTCCGCCCGAAGTTTTTTTCGAAAAACTTCCATGCAGGAAACAGTGTTTATCATCTACCCCTTATCCAATTCCCTTATAACAAAGAAAGATACATGGACTTAATGTCCTCAAAGCTCGGTGTTCTAGGATTGCCCGGTGTACATGCGTCCGCCATCGCGGATTCAGTCAAAAAGTCCACATCCTCCGGCTTTACAATCTCCTTTAAGTCCGCAGGAATGCCCACATCCACAGAAAGCTTCTTCACCGCATCAATCGCCGCCTTTCTGTACTCCGCCTGGCTCATATGCTCCACGCCTGTCACACCCATGGCGATGGCAACATCCTTTAATTTCTCTCCCGTATATTCCGCATTGTACTCCATCACCGTCGGCAAAATAATCGCATTGGCAACGCCGTGCGGTGTATTGTATACGGCTCCCAGTCCGTGAGCCATGGAATGTACGATACCCAAGCCGCAGTTGGAGAAGCCCATACCCGTCAGATACTGTGCAAGAGCCATGCCCTCTCTGCCCTCTTTGGTATTCTCCACAGCTCCTCTTAAGTGCTTGGAAATCAACTCAATGGCCTTTAAGTTAAACATATCCGTCATGGTCCAGGCACCTCTGGTGGTATAACCTTCAATCGCATGGGTCAAAGCATCCATACCGGTTGCCGCCGTCAGACCCTTTGGCATACTTTCCATCATCTCCGGATCTACAAAAGCCACTACCGGGATATCATGAGGATCCACGCAGACAAACTTTCTCTTCTTCTCCACGTCGGTAATCACGTAATTGATGGTAACCTCTGCCGCCGTGCCTGCCGTTGTAGCAACCGCCAGAATCGGCACACAAGGATTCTTGGTTGGCGATAAGCCCTCCAGACTTCTCACATCGGCAAACTCCGGATTGTTGATGATGATACCGATGGCTTTGGAAGCATCCATAGCGGAACCGCCGCCCACGGCAATAATGTAATCTGCTTCTGCCGCCTTAAAGGCCTCTACACCGTTTTTTACATTTTCAATGGTAGGATTTGCCTGAATATCCGTAAACATGGTGTAGGCAAGTCCCGCCTCATCCAATAAATCCGTTACTTTCTTGCTTACTTGGAATTTTACCAAATCCGGATCAGAACAAAGCAGAGCCTTCCGAAAACCTCTTGCCTTTGCTTCCGTTACCACTTCCTTAATCGCACCATAACCATGATATGATGTTTCGTTTAAAATAATTCTTGCCATTCTTTTCCCCTTTCCTTACAGCACGCCTTTTTGCAGCATAACATTTGCATACAAAGCCTTTTCCGAAGTCGCAATCACCAGATAAGCGGTTTTGGTTTCCTCATAAAAGGCGAATCTGTCAATAAAACCGATGTTGTCCCTGCCCTTCGGGTCATGGGCTTCCACCAGCTTCGCAAACTCTTCCCATATCGGTGTTTCCACCGTATCCCCCGGAAGCTTGTCCATTAAAATCACCGGTTTATCCGTATAGGTATCCAGCGGAAAAACCTGCAGAATCGCGTCCAGTATCTCCGGTACGCCGTGACCGTCCAGGCGGATCACTTTGGCATTTTTCCCCATGGACTCGGAGGGGAAATTTCCGTCGGCAATCACCAGACGATCCGAATGCCCCATTTCACAAAGGGTCTTTAATAAGTCAGGAGAAAGTATAGGCGGTATTCCTTTTAACATAATGCAAGGCTCCTTCTTTGTTATTTTTTTAACTACTCTTCTTAAAACTATGCTCCCCGGTACAAACCGGAAAGCATAGCCAAAGGTTTATTCATACAGGCAAGGCTTAATATCCTCTGCGTCCATATTGTCCGCATTGTACCACTTCGCACCGGTATCCACGTCGGAAACTTCCTTTCCGTTTGCCGCTTCATACGCAAGCTTCACCGCCTGATAACCGATTTGTACAGGGTCCTGGGTTACAGCACCCGCAAATCTCTTATCTCTTACCGCATCCAAAAGCTTCTTTCCTGCATCAAAGCCGACTGCCACAATCTTGCCTTCGCCGATTACGTCAAGACCTTCGTTTGCCGTAATAATTGCGTTTGCCGCAAACTCATTAGATCCGTAGATAGCAATCAAATCGGATTTCTGCAAAATAGCGGAAGCTACCGCCGCTGCGTCTGCATCCTGAATATTTGCCGGAATACCTACTTCGATAACCACGGCAGCGCCTGCTTTTTCATTCTTTAAGCTGTCATGTCCCTCTACACTTACCTTGTCTGCACCCACCAACTCTGTCATCTTATCAACAAAACCTTTGGTTCTCTCTACGATAGACTGGGAGTTTGACTCCTGTGCAACCACACCGATACGAACTGTTCCTGTCGCACCGTCAATCTTATCCTTGATTAACTTATAGGTTTCCTCTGCCGCAAGCTTTCCCGCCTCCGTGTTGTTGGTGGAAGCATTTGCTTTTACGGCACCTTCCGGAGCATCCGGCACACCGGAGTCGAAACCGATAATCGGAATACCTGCTGACTGCGCCTCCTGGATAGAAGCCAAAGCCGCCTTGGTGTCCAGAGCCGCCAAAGCAATCGCTGCCGGCTTATTGGCAATCGCCGCATTCAGATACTCAATCTGCTGCGCAATGGCACCCTCGTTATCCGGTCCCTGGAAGGAAATCGTTACGCCGAACTCATCCGCCGCTTTATTGGCACCCAACTCTACCGCTTTCCAGAACTGATGCTGGAAGCCCTTTGCAATCACGTCAATATGCTGCTTCTCTCCGCTTGCCGCTGCAGTGGTTTCTGCCGCTGCCGCCGCAGTTGTGCTTTCTCCTGCCGCCGCTGTCGTGGTTTCTGCCGCCGGAGCTGCCGTCGTTGCCGTCTGCGGCGTGCTGCAGGCTGCTAATGATGCCAGCACCAAAGCACTTGCCAACAATGTTGATAAAACTCTTTTTTTCATATCATTATCCTCCTTATATTGACACCTTTCGGTGTTTAGATACGTTCTAAGCACTGCGCTTTCTGTTTAAAATATCCATATATACCGCGAAAATCAGAATGATACCGGTAATGAACAGCTGATAGTGGGACTGTACACCGATGTACGGGAAGCCGATTTTCAACACCGTCATGATGAATACACCGATGATGGTTCCCAGGATGGAGCCCACACCGCCCGAAAGCGAGGTTCCGCCGATAACAACGCCGGCAATGGCATCCAGCTCAAAACCGCCTCCGGTATTCGGCTGCGCCGTCGTAAATACCGCCACATAGGCAATACCCGCCAGAGCCGCAAAAAAACCCGAAAATACATAAGCCAGGGTTTCATACTTTGCCACATTGATACCGGAAAGTCTGGTGGCTTCCTTATTGGAACCGATGGACAGGATATATCTTCCGATTCTGGTCTTGGTCAGCACCAGTGCCATAATCACAACGGTAATGGTCAAAAGCACAAAGCCCGTCGGAAAATTCTTCGGAAGCATGCCGCCCTCTTTGGTGATCATAAACCACTCCCTGAACCAGGCTCCCGGCTGGTCACCCTGCGGAAAAGAAATGGTCTTCGTTCCGGATACGATGGAGCCCAGACCTCTGCTGATCATCATACTGCCCAGGGTGGCAATGAAGGCCGGCAGACCGAGCTTGGATACCATCAGACCGTTTAAAAGCCCGAAGCAGGTTCCCACTGCCAAAGTCGCCAAAATAACCAGAGGCATTGCCAGACCCTTTTCCATCAAGGTACCGCCTACCAGCACGGAACAAATCGCCACCGTACCGATGGACAGGTCGATACCGCCCGTTGCAATAACGAAGGTAATACCGATTGCCATGAACGCTACATAGTAGGCAGACTTTGCGATATTGGTAAAAGTCGTAGCCTGTATAAATGATTTCGGTGTGATTGCCGCAAATACAACGCAAATCAGTATCAGCGCAATAAGCACCACAATCTGTTGATTTGAAAATATTTTCTTTATATTGCTCATATTGTTCTATCTCCCCTTAGCGGTTTGTTGCCGATTGCATAATGTTTTCCTGATTTGCCTCCGAAATGTCCAGAACGCCGGTTATTCTGCCCTCGCACATAACAACGACCCTGTCCGACATACGAAGCACCTCCGGCAACTCCGAAGAAATCATGATGATGGATTTTCCCTGCTTTACCAGCTCTTCCATCAAGGCGTAGATTTCACTCTTTGCACCGATATCAATACCTCTGGTCGGCTCGTCAAATATCAGAATGTCGCTGTCCCGTACCAGCCATTTGGCAATAACCACCTTCTGCTGATTACCGCCGGACAGCTTCTTCACCAGTTGGTTCGTACTTGGTGTCTTGGTTTTTAATTCCGCCACATACTTTTCCGATACCTCTTTGGACTTTGCCTTGTCAATGAAAACACCCTGCATAAACTTCTCCAAGGTGGAGATAACTGTGTTTTCCTCCACGGACTTGTCAACAATCAGACCATATCTTTTTCTGTCCTCGGACAAATAACCGATACCCGCATCCACAGCATCTTTCGGCGAACGAATCTGCACTTCCTTTCCGTTGACGTAAATCCTGCCGGAATCCGGCTTATCCGCACCGAAAATCAAGCGTGCCACCTCTGTTCTTCCGGCACCCATCAGCCCCGAAAATCCCAGAATCTCGCCCTTTCGCAGCTCAAAGCTGACATTCTTGACATGCTTGCCGCGGTTTAAATTTTCGCACTTGAGTACCACCGGCGCATCCGCCGCCACATTGGAACAGGTCTTCGGATCGCTGAATATGGTTCTGCCCACCATCAGCTTGATGATATCCGCCTTGGTACACTCCTTGGTAATCAGCGTACCTACGTATTCGCCGTCACGCATTACCGTCACTCTGTCGGAAATAATGTTGATCTCATCCATACGGTGTGAAATGTACACAATACCGGTACCCTTGGCACGCAAATCCCGAATAACCTTAAACAGCTCCTCTATCTCCGAATCCGTCAGCGCCGCCGTCGGCTCGTCAAAAACAATAACCTTGGCGTCGGTGGAAATCGCCTTTGCAATCTCTACCATCTGCTGTTTACCTACGGTCAGGTTTCCGATTTTCTCCGCCGGGTTTATGTCAATGTTCAAAAGCTTGAACAATTCCAGAGCTTTTTCGTTCATCTTTGCATCATCAATCAGAAAGCCTTTCATGAACTCTTTTCCGATGAAAAGATTCTGTGCCACCGTCAAGTCATTCATCATGTTCAACTCCTGGTGTACGATGGCTATTCCCGCCTCTTCCGACTCTGCTGTTCCTTTAAATACGACCTCTTTGCCCAAGTAATGAATTGTTCCGCCGTCTTTTGTGTAAATACCGGTCAATATCTTCATGAGCGTAGATTTACCTGCGCCGTTTTCCCCCATCAGCGCCACTACCTCTCCCGCCTTTAATTCCAGCTCACCGTTCTTCAACGCCGCTACGCCGGAAAAAGACTTTGTGATATTTTTCATACTTAGTATTACATCACCCATTATAAACTCCTTTTCGGACTTATCTTATGCTCTTTTTCTGCCCGTAAGTCTTAAATTTCTCCGCCATCAGGCTCATTTCCTCCGGAGGCAGTACCACCGGCTCTCCAATCGCCTTTGCTTTGGTGTAAATTTCGGAACAGTATTCAATCTCTTCCACGATATTAAAGGCATTCAAAAGATCGTTTGCCCCCGCTAAAATGCCGTGATTGGCAAGCAGAACCGCCTTTCTGTCCTCCATGGCCTTTGCCGCATTGACAGCCAGTTCCTTGGAGCCGTAGGTGGCGTATTCCGCCACTCTGACGGTAGGACCCGCCACCGCAATCATATAGTGGGTAGCCGGCAACTCCCAGCGCAGACACGCCATAATGGTGGCATACATGGTATGGGCATGAATAACCGCATCAATATCCGTTCTGGTTCTGTAAGGCATCAGATGCATCTCAATCTCGGAGGAAGGGGTTCTCTCCCCTTCCACGATATTGCCTTCCAGGTCCACAATCACAATGTCCTCTTCCCGGATTTCAAAAAAATCTATGCCGGAGGGCGTAATCGCCACATGTCCGTTTTCTCTGTCAAACACACTCAGGTTGCCGCCTGTTCCCTTGGTCAGCCCCGCCGTTACCAGCTTCTTACCAAATTCCACAAGCTCCTTCCTTGCTTTTTGCATTAACATTTCGTATCTTCCTTCCCGCTTTTATTTGTATAAAGGACCATAATATGCACAAGCTCTAAAATCCTGTCCCTCCAGATCAGAGGTACCGAATCCGTTGAATGAGTGCGGTCTGTAAATTCTCTCTTTTTCAATATTGTGCAGCGCCACTGGAATACGTAACATGGAAGCCAGCGTAATCAGCTTGTCGCCGCAGTGTCCGTATACGGATGCGCCGTGGTTTGCTCCCCACTTTGCCATCACATCGTAAACGGAATCTGCAGAGTCCTCATTTAATCTCGGTGCAAACCAGGTGGTCGGCCAGGTCTTGCTGGTTCTCTCATCCAGAATCTTATGCACATCCGCATCCAGTACACAGGTATGACCTTCGATAATCTGCAGCGTAGGTCCCACGCCTTCTACGATATTGACACGAATCATGGTAATCGGCATCTCCGCCTCTGTCTTAAAGTGAGAAGAGAAACCGCCGCCGCGGAAATACTCGTAATCCGCTCTGCACCAGTCGGTTGCCGCCAGACAAGCCTTTACGTCCTCATCCGTCAGATTCCACCACTCCTTCATGCAACCCTCGCCTTTTTCGTTCTTGGCTGCTGCCGTGCCGTCCAAGCTGGAAGCTCCGGAGTTAATCAAGTGAATAATACCGTTTGCCGCATGCCCCCGCAGCTTCTTTCCGCTGACTCTCTCCACAGCCTCCGGTGACCAATAGGTACGCACATCGGAGAAAATCGGAGCCGTATTGCTCACCAGCCAGCCAAGCATCATGGCTACGCCGTTTAAGGTGTCGTTTTCGGTGGCAAACGGAATCGGCGCTCTCCTGCCGTTCCAGTCAAAGCTGGAAGCCAGAATCGCTTCTGTAAAGTCCGCATTCGGCAGCCAGTCCGTCCACATCCTCTGTCCCTGGAAACCGCCGCTGATACCGCAACGCCCCAGAGCCTCCTCATGCCAGCCCATTTCGGCAAGCTTCGGATTGCCGTTCAAAATATCCCTGACGATAATGGCGTGCTTTACGCAGAACTCCCATTGTTCATCATCCTTGATAAATCTTGATTTTGTAATAAGCTCCGGAAGGTTCTTGCCAAGATTGATGTCCTCGCCTTCCTTGCAGTATTCCTTTACCCAGGCAAGAGCTCTTTCGTACTCCTCATGGTCATAGATACCCAGGTTGATTCTTCTGAGAATCTCCGTCATATCTACCCACTCGGTACGCATACCCAGATACTTCTGTAAAAAGTCTACATTAACATAGGAGCCTGCAATACCCATGGATACGGAACCGATATTCACATAGGAACGGTTCTTCATGATGCCCACCGCAACGGCTCCCGTTGCGAAATCCAGAATTTTCTTTGCCACATCCGCATGAATTTCGGTATCGTCCTTATCCTGCACCTCATGTCCGTAGATGGAAAATGCAGGCAGGCCCCTCTGGGCATAAGCCGCCATAACCGCCGCCAGATATACCGCGCCCGGTCTTTCCGTACCGTTAAATCCCCATACCGCCTTTATCGTATTCGGATTCAAATCCATGGTTTCCGTGCCGTAGCACCAGCAAGGGGTTACCGTCAAGGTACCCACCACATTCTCATTGGCAAAAAACTCTTCACAAATCGCCGCTTCCGCTCCGCCGCCGATGGTTGTCGGAGAAATCACGCACTGCACCGGTGTACCGTCAGGGTAACGCAAATTGCTCTCAATCAATTCCTTTGCTCTTTGTGCCATGCCCATAGTCTGTGCTTCCAATGCTTCTCTTACGCCGCCCCAGCGTCCGTCTATTGTCGGTCTGATACCAATCTTTGGATATGCCATTTTCTCTACCTCCGTTTTATCCTAATACTGCTTTATATTCTGTTCGCGCATCGCAAGTTCCAAGCCTTCCTCCACGCTCCGAATCTCACCAATTGCTTTCAGCTGCAGCAGAATGTTGCCGAGAGCCGAAGCCTCAAAAGGCCCCGCGATAAGGCTGACTTGAAGCTTTTCCGCTATCAGTCTGCACAAAACCTCGCTCTTTGCTCCGCCGCCGATGACATGCAGCCTGGTGTATTTCTTCTTTGTTCTTTGTTCCACCGCCTCTTTGGTTCGCCGGTATTTTTCCACCAAACTCTCATAGATAATGCGGAAATATTCCATATCATCTGCCGGCAAATCCTTGCCCTGCTCCCGCAGGCAGGCATCTATCGCCGATTTTGCGCAAACATCGGAAGCCCCGAAGCGTGCATCGTCCATATCCACCAGCAAATCAAAATCCCTCTGCTTTGTCCGGGCTCCGAGCACATAGTCCGTAATACGCTGAAAATCCAGCTTTTCTCCTCGCCTTTCCTCCAGCTGCGCCTTGTATTTTTCCAAAAGATACAAGCCGGTAATATTTTGAAACAGAAGGGTTGTGGAATCATAGCCCAGTTCATTGGTCAGATTCAGTTCATAAGCCTCTTTGCTTAAATCGGCTTTTTCCGCTCTTGCTCCCAGCAAAGACCAGGTACCGCAGCTTAAGAACATATAATCCGTATCCGTAAAAGCTTTGGTCAACAGCACGGCGCTGGCTGTATCGTGCCCGCACACGGACACCACCGGAATATCGTAAGCACGCAGCTCTGCAATCTTCGCATCCCTGGTACTGCCTATAATGCTGCCCGCCTTCACCAGCTTTGGCAGGATTCCTCTGTCAATCTCCATTCTGTCCAAAATCTCTTCGCTGTACTGTCTGCTGCCCAAGTGCATAAGCTGGGAAGTGGACCATATGGTTTCCTCGCCCACCATCCTGCCGCAAAGCAGATAGCCGAGGAGATCCGGCAACATCAAGATTTTATCCGTTTTTTCGTAAATCTGCGGTGCTTCCTGCCGCAGGGCCAGTATCTGAAACAGCGTATTGATCTGCATAATCTGGGTTCCGCTGTTTGCGAATATTTCTTCTTCCGACATTTTTTCCAGAGCAAGACGATAGCCTTCCCCATGCCCGGGATCCCTGTAAGCGATCGGATTGCCCAGCAAATTCCCCTGTGCATCCAAACAGCCGAAGTCCACGCCCCAGGTATCAATCGCCACGCTGCTGATGGTGTCCGCATGTCGGATAATCGTATCCCTTATGGTATCCCTCAGCTTATCCCACTGCCAGCGCAGGCGCCCCTGCTCCTCTTCCAAATCATGACTTAAGCGCATGACTTCCTCTGTATGTATCCTGCCGTCCTGTACGCAGGCCAGGATACCTCGTATGGAAGTTGCCCCCATGTCAATCGCCAATACCTTTTTCATTCCTCCTCCTTTGGTGAATATGACCAAAAAATTATATCGACTTTTGATTAGTTTGTCCAAATTACTTACATTTTATCACATCGTTATTTTTTTTTCTATAATGTTCATATAAGTTGGCATTTTTTTCAAATCCATGATAAAATATGTCATAAATGTTCATTTTTGTTCATCCCTGTGGGATATGGGGATTTTTAAGCGTTTTTCAGTACAGAACAGGAGTAAATCATGAATTATTTTGAACGAAAAGAGAGAATTATTGAACTTATCAAAAATTCCGGCGGCAGCTGCAACACCAATTATATGTGCAAAAAGCTCTTTGCCTCCCGCTCCACCATTCGCAGAGATTTGATTGCCTTGGAGGAGGAGGGCATTATTCAAAGACAGCACGGCAGCATCAAGCTGATGATAGAATCCGCTTCGGAAACCTCCGCCACCATGCGCAAAATGATTAACCAGGACAAAAAAAATCTCATTGCCAAACTGGCAAGGGACTATATCAAGGACAATATGGTTATCTTTCTGGATTCTTCTTCCACGGTCAGCACCCTTGCACCGATTCTGACCCAATTCAAAAATCTTACCGTCATTACCAACGGTCTGAATATTGCCGGACATCTTGCCAATGCCAGCAGCATCAAATGCTATATCTGTCCCGGCGTCATCAAAAACAAATCTATGTCCATCATCGGAGAATACGCCTCCAGGTTCTTGGAGAACTTCCGTGCGGATTTGGTGTTCTTCTCCACCAAAGCCCTGCATCCGGACGGGCTCTTCGAGGGAGATGACAGCCAGGCGCTCTGCAAACGCCGCATGATTGAAAATGCAAACAAAAAAATACTCCTTTGCGACAACACAAAAGAGTATTCCTCCGCTTATTTCAAACTTTGCACTTATGCGGACGTGGACATCCTTATCAGCAACGACATGCTGTCCGAGGCTTTAAGCGCAAGCATCCGGGGGCAAAACTGTGAAATCGTCATTCCTGTGAATCATGGAGCATCCTTCTGATTTCAGCCAGTCTGTCCCTGAGGGTGGCGGCCTCTTCAAAGTTCAATTCGGCTGCCGCCTTAAACATCTGCTTTTCCAGTTCCTTAGCCAGTTTTGTCAGTTCCGGTACGCCCATGGACTCCGGATCCTTCTTCCAGTTTTTATCATCCTCAATGGCAGCCTTGGATATGGCAATCAAGTCCCTGACCGCCTTTTTAATGGTGGTCGGGGTAATCCCGTGCTCTTTGTTATAGGCCTCCTGTATCGCCCGTCTTCGATAGGTTTCGTCAATGGCTCTTTGCATGGAATCCGTCACCCGATCCGCATACATGATGACTCTGCCCTCGCTGTTTCTGGCTGCTCTGCCTATGGTCTGTATCAGGGAGGTTTCACTGCGCAAAAATCCTTCCTTATCCGCGTCCAAAATCACCACCAAGCCGATCTCCGGTATGTCCAGACCCTCCCGCAGCAAGTTGATGCCCACCAAGACATCAAAAACATCCAGACGCATATCCCGAATAATTTTTGCCCTCTCCAAGGTATCGATATCCGAATGCAGATATTTGACCCGAATACCGATTTCCTTTAAATAATCCGTCAAATCCTCCGCCATTTTCTTGGTCAGGGTGGTAATCAAAGCCTTATTTTTCAGCTCCAACTCCCGATGAAGTTCCGAAGCCAAATCATCAATCTGCCCCTCGATTTTCCGCACCTCCACCGTAGGATCCAAAAGTCCCGTCGGACGTATAATCTGCTCCGCCCGCAAAAGTTCATGCTCATCTTCATATACATTGGGGGTGGCGGATACAAAAAGCATCTGGTCTATTTTGGACTCGAACTCCCCAAAATTCAACGGCCTGTTGTCCAAAGCCGAAGGCAGTCTGAAACCATAATCCACCAGAGTCGTTTTTCGGGAACGATCCCCCGCATACATCCCCCTGACCTGGGGAATGGTAATATGGGACTCATCCACGATAATCAAAAACTCATCCTTAAAATAATCCATCAGAGTATAAGGTGCTTCTCCCGGCGCCGCTCCCGTCAGATAGCGGGAATAATTTTCGATGCCGGAGCAAAAGCCGGTTTCCCGCATCATTTCCACGTCAAAGCGGGTTCGCTCCTCTATTCTCTGCGCTTCTATCAGCTTTTCCTCCGACTTAAAAAAGGCTACCCTCTCCTCGCATTCCGTTAAAATCTGCCCGGCAGCCTCCGCCAGCTTTTCCGGCGCCACCACATAATGAGAGGCGGGAAAAACCACCATATGGCTCAGCTCCGCCAAAGCCTCTGCCGTCAGGGTATCTATTTGGGTAATTTTTTCGATTTCATCCCCGAAAAACTCTACCCTGTAAGCCTCTTTACTGGAGTTTACCGGAAAAATCTCCAAAACATCCCCCCTCACCCTGAAGGTACCTCTCCTGAAATCCAAGTCATTTCTCGTATACTGCATATCAATCAGTTTATGGATAATCTCATCCCTGTCCCTCTCCATGCCGGGGCGCAGGGAAACCACCATCTCCTGATAGTCGATGGGACTTCCCAAACCGTAGATGCAGGACACGGAAGCCACAATAATCACGTCTTTCCTCTCCGTCAGCGCCGCTGTCGCACTGTGCCGCAGCTTGTCAATCTCATCGTTAATGGCACTGTCCTTTTCGATATAGGTATCGGTGCTGGGCACATAGGCCTCCGGCTGATAATAGTCGTAGTACGATACGAAATACTCCACCGCATTCTCCGGAAAAAACTCCTTAAACTCTCCGTAAAGCTGGGCGGCAAGGGTTTTATTATGGGCAATAACCAGAGTGGGCTTGTTCAGCTCCTGTATAATATTTGCCATGGTAAAGGTTTTTCCGGAACCCGTCGCACCCAGCAGAGTCTGAAACTGATTTCCCGCGCGGAAGCCCTCCACCAGCTGCCGAATCGCCGTCGGCTGATCCCCCGTAGGGGCGTAAGGGGCTACCAATTTAAAATGACTCATATTTCTTCTCCTTCCAAACAGCTTTTCCGCATCAAAACAAGGTAAACACCGGCATCCACAGCACATCCTCCGCCGCCTCGCCCGTAATTTCCCCTATTGCCAGGCGATTGCCGTAGGCAGCCATATCTCCCTCTATAGGCACCGCCACCTTGACATACTCTCTGGTGTATCCGACGGCGCAGGCCCTGCCCCGGAAAAATGCCTCTTCTTCCAGTAAAATCTCTTCCCTTTTTCCGATTCTTTCCGCCAGAAAACGGCGAAACTGCCTCTCATGAAGCAGAGCCAGTTCCTTTGCTCTGGCGGCTTTCTCCCTCTGGCTCAGCTGCTCCTTCATCGAGGCGGCTTTTGTACCTTCTCTGGCGGAATAAGGGAAAATGTGGGTTTCATAAAACTCCATTTCCGCAATAAAATCCTTGCTGATTTGAAAGTCCTCCTCACTCTCTCCCGGAAATCCCACGATGACATCCGTAGTGAGAGCGGGGCTCTCATAAAAGGCGCGAATCAGGGCTGCGCCCGCTCTGAAATCCGCACTGCTGTATTTTCTGTTCATATTCCGCAGGGTCTTATCACAGCCGCTTTGCAAAGAAAGATGAAAATGGGGGCAAAACTGGGGTACCTCCTTTAAGCCCTCCAAAAATGCCGGTGTAATGATGCGCGGCTCCAAAGAGCCTACGCGGATTCTTTCTATGCCTTCCACCTTCCCCAAAGCCTGTATCAGCCGCAGCAAGTCCTCTCCCTCCTGCAAATCCGCCCCGTAAGAGGACAGATGGATTCCCGTCAGCACCAGCTCCCGAAAGCCTCCGGCTGCCAGCTTCCTTGCTTCCTCCACCACATCCCGACAATTTCTGCTTCTGACTCTCCCCCTCGTATAGGGGATGATACAGTAGGAGCAAAATTGATTGCAGCCGTCCTGAACCTTGATGAAAGCCCGGGTGTGCTTAGACAGCTTCGTTACCGCCAGATCCTCGTATTCCTTTGTTTTTGCGATATCCAGAATATAGGCTCCCTGCTCTCCCTCCCTGCGCAGGCTGCAATGGGCCTCAATAATGGAAACGATATCTTTTTTTCGATTATTTCCGATAATGACATCAATTTTATTATCCTCCTGCAGCTTCTTTGCCGCCGATTGTACATAACAGCCCGCCGCCACAATCAAAGCCTCCGGATTTTCCGCCTTTGCTCTGTGCAAAAGCTGCCTGGACTTTTTATCCGCCACATTGGTCACGGAGCAGGTATTGATGACATATATATCCGCCTTTCGATCAAAATCAACGATTTCGTACCCTGCCTTTTGCATCAGTTCCTGCATGGCTTCGGTTTCATAAATATTCACTTTACAACCCAAGGTATGAAAAGCAACTTTCCTCATTCTTCTTTCCTTTTTTCCTTACATAAATTTTATGATATTGTTATTGACTTTATCCTGTTTTGTATGTACCATATAAGCGATGTAGATATTTTCAACAAGGAGGATATGTAATGAAAACTGTTAAAATTTCCCTCAACTCCATTGATAAGGTAAAGTCTTTCGTCAATGAATTATCCAAGTTCGATGTTGATTTTGATTTGGTATCCGGAAGATACGTTATCGATGCGAAGTCCATTATGGGAATCTTCAGCCTTGATCTGTCCAAGCCGATCGACTTAAACATTCATGCGGACAACGATTCCGACGTCATCCTTGCAGCATTGGCTCCTTACATCGTTGAGTAGAATGCGGCTGCAGGATAAGAATCTGATGTGCAGTGAAAAGAGTTAAACAGCCTGTTCCCTGAACTGCCTGCCTAACTCTTTTTTTGTACCTTATTTTACCAAAATTCTCTCTTTTTCGGCAATTGCCTTCTCCACCAAATCTTCTATCCTGCTTTCCAGCAACTTTTCCGACTGCAAAATTTTGCCAAGCTCCGGTTTGGTCACCGGATGCTTTGCCACAAAAATCGTACAGCAATCCTCATAAGGCAGGATAGAGGTTTCATAGGTTCCGATTTTTTCCGCAATTTCCACGATTTCCTGTTTATCAAAACCGATTAAAGGCCGAAATACGGGCATGGAAGCAACGGCATTGGTACAGTACAGAGAGTGTATGGTCTGACTTGCCACCTGCCCTATGCTCTCTCCGGTAATCAAAGCCAGATTTTCATTTTCTTTGGCAATGCGCTCCGCAATCTGCATCATATAGCGCCGCATAATGATGGTCAACTCATCATGGGGACAATGTTCGTAAATACACAGCTGAATATCCGTAAAATTGACCACATGCAGATTGACAGGCCCCGTGTATGCCGCAAGAGCCGACGCCAAATCCAGCACCTTTTGCCTGGCTCTTTCGGAGGTATACGGTGGTGCATGAAAATAAACTGCTTCTATTCTCACTCCCCGCTTGGCAATCATATAACCTGCCACCGGACTGTCTATTCCGCCGGACAAAAGCAGCATGGCTTTTCCGTTGGTTCCGATGGGCATGCCTCCCGGACCCGGAACGGAAAGGGCATAGATATTGATATGGGTGCGGATTTCCACCTTCAATAAAACCTCCGGTCTGCGGACATCCACATACATTCCCTCTGCTAAAAAGGCTTCCAGCAGCACCTCTCCCAGCCTTGCATTGATGCTTTCCGAGGTACCCGGAAAGCTTTTGTCCGCCCTCCTTGTATCCACCTTAAAGCTAAAGCGCCTGTCCGGATAGGCTTCCCGCACATAAGCAAGCAAAGCCGACTCCAGGGCTTCCATGGACTTATCCGCTATCCGCAGCATCGGACAAATGGCAACAATGCCGAAAACCTTCTGCAAAGCGGACAAAGCGCCGTCGTAATCATAACTTCCTTCCGCGTCCACATAAATGCGTCCCAATTCCTTGGAAACCTGAAATACGCCCTCCACCTTCTGCAAAGAAAGGCGAATCTGCTTCATCAGCGCATCCTCAAAAAGATAGCGGTTCTTCCCCTTAACGCCGATTTCTCCGTATTTGATTAAAAATGATTGATATTGCATCTTCCTTTCCTTTCCCCGTTCCTATTTACCGGAAAATTTCCGAAGCCGCGGCAGCAATTCTTCCAAAACTTCCACAAAATACACCGCCTCTTCCATCGTATTAAATTCCGAAAAAGAAATGCGGATGCTGCCCCCAAGATAAGCCTCCGGCAAGCCGATTCCCTTCAGGGTTCCCGAAATCCCCGGATGTCTGGAAGAACAGGCGGAGCCTGCCGACACATAAATGCCCTTTTCTTCCAGGGCATGCAGCAAAACCTCAGCCCGCAGACCCTTAAAGCTTGCACTGACAATATGGGGAGCCGAGTCCTTGCCCGTCTGTGAATTTAATTTCACATCCTCCATACGCAAAAGAGCGCTGCTGACATAGTCCTTCAGCTCCCTTATCCTCTCTATCTTGGCTTCAAAATCCGTGAAATGGTGCCTAATCGCCTCGCCCATGGCTGCAATACCGTTGACATTGATAGTACCGCTGCGCATGCCTCCCTGCTGGCCGCCGCCATGCAAAAGCGGCGTGCATTTCACCTTCCGACTGACATATAAAAATCCTACCCCCTTGGGAGCATGCAGCTTATGACCGCTTACGCTGAGCATATCAATACCCTGCTTTTTCGGCTCTATTTTCACTTTTCCGTAGGCCTGAATGGCGTCCACGTGAAAGATGGTATCCGGATTACAGGCTTTTATCCGCTTTGCCATCTCCTCTACCGGCGCAATCGCACCGATTTCATTGTTAACGTAAATCACGGACACCAAAATGGTATCCCTGCGTATATTCTTTTGTAAATCCTCCGGCGATACCCTGCCCTTTTCATCCACGGGCAGAATGGTCACCTCAAAGCCCCTGGACTCCAGGAAGGACAAAGGCTTATGTACCGCCGCATGCTCAATGCTTGTGCTGATAATATGCTTGCCTCGCCTGCAGTTGGCATATGCCGCCCCTATCAGAGCCATATTGTTGGACTCCGTTCCGCCGGAGGTAAAGATGATTTCCTTCTCGTCCACCTTCAAGGTGGATGCAATGATTTTGGCGCTGGCTTTTACGTAATTTTCCGCCAACATTCCACCTTTGTGCTTGGCGGAAGGGTTGGCATAATCCTCCCGCATCACCTTGCAGGCAAGTAAAACAGCCTCCTCCCGTACCTTGGTGGAAGCCGCATTATCAAAATAAATCACATTCTTATCCATGTAAACCCTCCAAATGAAACATCAGCAAGGACAAAAGAACAAAGCCGGCACTTTCCGTACGCAAAATACGGCTGCCCAGACTGACAATCTTACAACCCTTGTCCTTAGCCTGTACAAGCTCCGTATCCTCAAAGCCTCCCTCCGGGCCTATGATGAGGGCAATATCCTCTCCCGCCTGTACGGTGTTTACCATATCCAAAGTCTGTCTGACCCCTCTTTCATTCTCATAGGCAAAAAAAGCGTGCCTGCAGGCGGCTGCTTCCTCCAGCGCCTCTGTATAGGATATGGGCAGACGAACCCGGGGAATGATGCCTCTTTTGGATTGCTTGGCGGCTGCTTTGGCAATTTCCTGCCAACGCTCCCGCTTTTTTTCCATCTTTTTTTCATCCCACTGCACAATGCAGCGTTTACAAAGCACCGGCACAAGCTCATGCACTCCGAGCTCCACCGTTTTTTGTATAATCCATTCCATTTTATCCGACTTGGGCAGAGCCTGAAACAGCGTAATGCGGGAGGGCAGCTCCGTATCAAAGGCTCGCCTCTCCAAAATTCGCAGACGCAGCCACTCCTTATTCATGTCCGCAATTTCCCCGATATAAACAAAGCTCTTC
>JBGZHY010000141.1:0-8512 GCA_041848045.1 Lachnospiraceae bacterium | reverse complement strand
TCGGGCTTCCAAAACCTTGACGGAGGCTGAAAAGGAGATTTTGCTCAAGGCACAGAAAAGAATCGACGAGTTGGATGCCGTGATTGAAAGCTACTATGCCAAGGCGGAGGAAGAAACGGCGGATTTGCGCAGACAGCAGGAAGATGAGTTGGAAAAACTGCATGATTTGCAGGAAAAGACCCGATCTGTATGGGATAAGATTTATACGAAGTAAGAGAAGCGGCGTAAGTCCGTTTCCAATAATACGGCTACATGCTGGTGATTTCCCTCGGCATCCTTCTTAAGAGGCGGATGCCGAGGGATTCATTGTGTTATAATAGCATGGCGGTAGGGAAGTCTATATCAATGTAAATCCCGAAAGCGAAACTGCCTGGCGCCGCTTGCATAGTCCGCCACGATATGCCCTTGGCCGGAAAGCTTGTATTTATAGGTGCACAGTCCCTCCAGCCCCACAGGGCCTCTGGCGTGGAGCTTGGCGGTACTGATGCCCACCTCGGCGCCGAAGCCGTAGCGGAAACCGTCGGCAAAGCGGGTGGAAGCATTGTGATAAACGCCGGCGCTGTCCACATGATTTTGAAAATAAGTTGCTGCCTTGGCATCCTCCGTCAGAATGGCGTCTGTGTGGTGAGAGCCGTGGATATTGATATGCTCGATGGCTTCCGTAATGTCCTTGACCAGCTTCAGATTGAGTATTTTATCCGAATATTCCGTATCAAAATCCGCCTCACAGACAGGGAGGCAGTCGATGAAGCTGCGGCTGGGCTCATCTCCTTTCAGGGTAACGGCGGCTTCATCCAGTGCACGTTTTAAGGCAGGCAGAAAGACGGGGGCAATGCTTTCGTGCACCAAAAGGGTTTCCGCCGCATTACAGGCAGCCGCATACTGGGTTTTGCTGTCAATGATCAGCGGGATTGCTTTTTGGATGTCCGCAGCGGCATCCACATAGATGTGGCAAATGCCTGCGGCGTGTCCCATAACCGGAATTTTACTGTGGCTCATGATATAGGAAACGAAGGCGGCAGAACCCCGCGGAATCAGCAAATCTACACTGTCATGGCAGGACAGCAGGGCGTCGATTTCTTCTCTGGCTTCTGCCAGATACAGCATATCTTCCGGCAGTCCTGCCCGAAGAACGGCGTTTTGCAGCAATGCAAACAGAAGCCTGTTGCTGTGCAAAGCCTCGCTTCCTCCCTTTAAAATCACGCAGTTTCCGCTCTTGATACACAGGGCGGCGATTTGCACCAGGGCATCGGGGCGCGCCTCGAAAACAACGCCGATCAGACCGATAGGGCAGCTTTCTCGGCGCAGAACCAGACCTTCGTCCAATTCACGGAAAATCTGCACCTTGCCCAAAGGATCGGGCAGTTCGATTAAATTCTGTATGCCGGCGAGGAGATCCTGCAGCTTGTCGGCGTCAAAACGCAGCCTTTTATAAAGGGCATCGGAAATCTGCTGTTTTTTTGCATTTTCCAAATCCAGGGAATTGGCGGCAAAAATTCGTTCTCTTTCATTCTCCAGTGTTTCGGCAATACAACGTAAAGCGCTGTTTCGTTTTTCGGCGCTTAAGGCGGCGCTTTCGGCGGCTTGTCGCTTCATCTTTCGGGCTTGCTCTTTGATGTACATGGAGGCTCCTTTCACGTAAATCATTTCCCTCTTGTTCAGATAAGAGAAAATATAGCATAAGACAAGGCGGAGGGCAAGTTATGCATAAATAAAAGTTGGTATTTCGGGGAAATTGTTGTATACTGGAAAGGTAAAAAATATCGTTTGGGGGAAAAACAATGGATACGACATTGGTTATTATGGCGGCAGGCATAGGCTCAAGATTCGGCGGCGGCATCAAGCAGTTGGAGCCGGTAGGACCGGGAGGCGAAATCATCATGGACTATTCCATCTATGACGCCCTTCGTGCAGGCTTTAAAAAGGTGATTTTCATCATTCGCAAGGATTTGGAGAAGGATTTTAAGGAAATTATCGGCGACAGAATTGCGAAGATTGCAGATGTGGAATATGCTTTCCAGGAGCTGGATGATTTGCCGGAAGGTTTTAAGCCTGCGGAAGGCAGGAAAAAGCCTTGGGGTACGGGACAGGCGGTGCTCAGCATACTGGGGAAGGTAAAGGGACCTTTCGTGGTCATCAATGCCGATGATTTTTACGGCAGAGAGGTTTTTGCGGTTATGCAGGATTATCTTGCCCATAAGATGGATGTGGACAGCCCGGTGTATGACTGCTGCATGGGCGGTTTTATTTTAAAAAATACGCTGAGTGAAAACGGCGGCGTAAGCAGAGGCGTTTGTCTGGTCAATGAAAAGCAGGAGCTGGAGAATGTGGAGGAAACCTACGAGATTCGTTTCAGCGGTGACAGACTTGTGGGCTTATCCGGCGAAGGTAAGGAAGTGGAGTTGAACCCCGAGCAGTATGTATCAATGAATATGTGGGGTATGCCGGAGCGCTTTTTACAGGAGCTTAAGCAGGGATTTCCGGTATTTTTGTCTGGTATCAAGGAGGGGGATATCAAGAGCGAATATCTTTTGACCACTATCATAGACAACTGCATCAAAGAAAAGAAGGCTACCGTCAAAGTACTGCGCACCGGCGGGAAATGGTTCGGCGTAACCTATAAAGAGGATAAGGAGAGCGTGGTTGCTTCCATTCGGGCATTGATTGCAGAAGGGGAGTATCCGGAGAAGCTGTACGAATAAACAGGATATAGAAGTATGCAGACAAGTCTAATGCCATATTAGGCTTGTTTGCGCCTATATCGCTTTTTGGCATAAAATGAGGAGCCCGGCTGCCTGTTTTCCTTTTAGGAAAGGGCACCCGGGTAATTATGAAAAATTCATGTGCAACTTGATTATTATCAAATGCAATGTTGATTTTGTAAGTTCATTGTAGACAACAGATATGGATAAAATGTGAATGAAATTTGAAATAAATGTAACAAATTGTGCAAAACGTAATATTGTATAAAAAACAGAAGAGAAAACTGGCAATATAGCACAATACATTTGATAAAAGATTGGGATGCAGAATGAAGCCATCCTGTTGCCGGGAATGAAGCCATTTCGCAAGGAGGGAGAAATGAACCAGAAAAAAACCTTTATTGTCGGACATAAAAATCCGGATACGGATTCTATTTGCTCCGCCATTTCCTACGCCTATTTAAAGAATACCTTGGAAGGCGGCGGCTACGAGGCAAGGCGTGCCGGGGAGCTGAATGAAGAAACCAAATATGTACTGCAGTATTTTGGTATAGAAGCGCCGGAGCTTTTGGAAAATGTCAAAACCCAAGTCAAGGACATAGAGATTCGTCCCACCAAGGGGGTGGATAAGAACATTACCTTGAAAAAAGCCTGGAGCTTTATGCATGAAAGCAATGATGTGGCGCTGCCTGCGGTGACCAAAAAAGGAAAGCTGGAGGGCTTGATTACCATAGGGGATATTGCCAAGTCCTATATGAATATTCATGACAGCTACATTTTGTCAAGGGCAAATACCTGCTATTCCAACATCATAGAAACCCTGGAAGGTCTTTTGGTTGTGGGGGATGAGAGCAGGCATTTTAACGAAGGCAAGGTCTTGATTGCCGCCGCCAATCCGGACATGATGGAATATTATATTGAGAAAAATGACCTGGTGATTTTGGGGAATCGTTACGAATCACAGCTATGCGCCATTGAGATGGGAGCCGCATGCATCATCGTCTGTGAGGGTGCCGGTGTATCCAAAACCATTCAAAAGCTTGCCAAGGAACGGGGGACGACGGTGATTACCACCGCCTACGATACCTTTATGGTGGCGCGGCTGATTACCCAATCCATGCCCATCCGTTATTTTATGACTCGGGAGAACCTGATTACCTTTGACGAATCCGACTATCTGGATGAGATTAAGGAAGTTATGGCGAGTATGCGCCACAGATATTTTCCGATTGTCGATAAGGACGGTAAATACAAGGGAATGATTTCCCGCAGAAACCTTTTGGGCGCAAGAGGTAAGCAGTTGATTTTGGTGGATCATAATGAAAAAAGCCAGGCGGTATCCGGCATGGAAGATGCGCACATTTTGGAAATCATCGATCACCACAGGCTGGGGACGGTGGAAACCGTGGGGCCGGTTTATTTCAGAGCCCAGCCGCTGGGTTGTACCTCCACCATCATTTACCAGATGTTCGGAGAAAAAGGGGTGGAGATACCGAAGAAGATTGCGGGACTTTTATGCTCCGCCATCATCAGCGATACCCTGTTGTTCCGCTCGCCCACCTGTACGGCGGTGGATAAGGAGGTGGGGCTTGCCCTTGCCCGAATGGCCGGCGTGGATATAGAGGCTTATGCCACGGAAATGTTTTCGGCTGCCAGCAATCTTGCCAATAAGACGGATGCGGAGATTCTGCACCAGGATTACAAAAAATTCAGCTTAGGAAAACTTTCCGTTGCCGTAGGGCAGATCAGCTCTTTGAATGCCAGAGAGCTGCAGAGCCTGGAGGAGCGACTGTTGCCTTATATTGAGGATGTGTATGAAAAGACGGAGGAAGATATGATTTTCTTTATGCTGACCAATATATTGGAACAGAGCACCAAGCTTTTGTGCGTCGGCGGCGGGGCGCTTGCCTTTGCCAATAAGGCCTTTAATATGGAGCATACCGCAGATGCCGAAAACAGCAAGAGTATAGAGCTGAAAAATGTGGTTTCCAGAAAGAAGCAGCTGATGCCTGCTCTTGCCCTGGCGGCGCAGGAGTAGGTGCGGCTAAAGGCTTGGCTATGTTTTATACTGTTGATTGCAGATCTTAAATATATAGAAATGATAGGAAGATTAGAAGGGTATCCAACTAATCTTCTTTTTTGTATATAGATAAAATTTATAACAGATAATATAAAGTGTTTTTTAAAATAAAATAGTAATATTGAAAAAATATAAAAAAAATCGAAATATAATATTGTGAAAGCAAAGCCTATCTGTTATATTGTATGTATAAGGTGTAATAAATGCTTGCTATCAGCTTGTAAGCATGGAAAAATCAGGCTCTGTCACAAAATAAGAAGTATAAATCACAAAAGAAGGGAGTGTATAGGTATGATGAAAAAATAAAATCGGAGTGGAATCATTGGAGAAATTCTTTTTTGATCAAAAAGTCGTTAATGAGGTCTTTGGCATTTGTGACGGCGTTCTTGCTGGCGCTAAGTATATTGCCTATAGAAAACATACTTGCCTTACCGAAAACCGAGGACTATGAAAATACTATGGAGTCCATGTCGGTAAACGCTACGGACTTATATAAAACAACAGAAGAAAGCACAGAAGCCCACGAAAGCCCTGACAGCAAAGAAGGCAAGGAAGCTTCCGCAGTAACGGAAGATACGGCTGAAACTTCGGCTTTAGAAGAGTCTGAAGAAAGCATAGCGGAAACGCTGTCTTCTGGCGAATCCGGAGAAAGCATACAGGAAACGGAAGGCAGCGGCAAAGATATAGATGAAGCAACAAAAGAGATAGTATTCACGGATGAAGAAGTTTCGGAAACAGTATCATATGAAGAGTTTTTTGGGGAAAATGACGTAAGGGAAGAATTTGCAGAAAATGAACCTGTACTTTTTGCTGAGGCTGTTCCGGAAATAGATGCAAGAGATGATTTGGTGTTAAACGGTGTGGCAAAAAGAGTCGGAGATGAGATACATCTTACAGAAGCGGAGTATTATGTAAGAGGAGGCGCATTCTTCCCTCACGAGATAAATACAAAGAAAGGTTTTAAGATTAACCTGAAATATAAAATGAAAGGCGGGAGTGCTGCTCCGCTTGGAGGAGCAGACGGCATTGTCCTGACTTTTTCTGATAAGATAGGTTTGGGCGGAGGAGGAGAGCACCTTGGATTTGTAGGGGGAAATTCCTACGGGGTGGAGCTTGACACATTTCATAATTATTTCGATCCGGGCGGGGTGAATAAGCATGTGGCTGTAATATACGGAAATACGAGAAATCACTTGGCGTATGTTGAAAAGAATGATCTTGACGACAACGGTTTTGAAGAGCCGAGTGACTGGCATGATTTAGAGCTGGTATATGTCCCCGGAATCCGCAAAATAACCGTATCTATAGATGGAGATGAAGTGCTGAGCTATGAAATTAAAGAGGGAGATGCGCCTATGCCTGCTACAGTCTTTTTGGGCGTAAGCGCTTCAACGGGTGAAGGATATAACAAGCACTATATTAAGGACTTTCGATTTGAGGGCTATATAAGCAATGGGCAGACCTTTGATACCGATCCGATAGTATTTGTCCATGGTATTATGGGAAGCAGGTTATTTTCAAGCAGTACGGACTTTCGCAAGAAAAAGGTGGTTTGGACGCCTACAATAATGAATGTTTTATTGGTAGGTCCCGACGTTGACGGTAAGAAAGAATTATATGTAAGACCCTGTGAAAATCAGAATATAGATATTCATGTACCGAACGATAACAGTACGGTAGATGATTTCGGCAGGGAATACGGGGCTGCAGATACCTACAAGCCTTTGATAGATGCGTTATGCGATATGGATGACAGACCCGTATATTTCTACAGCTATGATTGGAGAAACAGCAATGCGGACAGTGCGGAAAAATTAAAGCTTGCGATAGATAAGATACTGGAGGAAACTAACTCTGAAAAGGTCGATATAGTTGCGCACTCTATGGGTGGGCTTGTGACCTCCGTGTATTACACCAAGTATGGAAGTGAAAAAATCGATAAAATAATCACCTGCGGCACCCCGTATGAGGGCGCTCCGGCAGTGATGAATTCGATTTTTACAAAAGATGTGACAGGAGATGTATGGAAAGATAGTGGATTGAGCTATCTGGGATGGTTGACTTCCGGGATAAAGAAAAAATTCTCGGGAGTTATGGAGCTTCTTCCGACGGAGAGTTATGTGGATAAGATAAAAATGAAGAAGGCAGTCAGGCGCTATCCAAAATTTTTTCATAGAAATTATGAAAAATATGAATATGAGTATGAATATGAATATTTCGATATTAGTACAGAAGAATATAATGATATATGCAGAAATATATTCGGAACCGAAGCATATAGCAAGGTGCAGAGCTTCCAAAACTCCATTTTAAATACGGATGAAATAAATAATCTGCTTGATTATGAAAACAGTTATTTTGTGATAGGCGTCAATCAGAAAACGATATACAGCTTAATATTTGATGAGTTTGGCGAATATATGGATAAGATAGATAAAAAGCGCCTTATGGATATTAAATATGAAACCACAGGGGACGGTACGGTTCCCTATCTTTCCGAAACCATGATGAGAAATATTGAAAAACTGCCCGAGGAAAGAGTCAGGAAAATCAAGGTTGATCATGTCGGAACAGCCATATCCGATGAAAGTATAGCGTGGATATGTGATGTTTTATCGGGGGCGGTGATCACTGATGTGAGCGGAGTGGAGGTGGATACAAGTTCTTACATAGTGGTCAGAGTGGCTTGTCCTACCGACGTAGAAATATCCAGAAACGGAGAAAGGCTGGTATTCAATCTGACAGACGGAGAGTTTATCGATGAAACGTCATTTGGAAGAATGGATATACTCGGAGAGGATGAGAACAGCTATATAAAGATGTTCTGTCTGGATCAATATGATGATTACGATATAAAAATAAGGGGAACCGGACAGGGCGATATGGAATATGCCATAAGATATTTCGATGATCATGATAATTTATATGATGAAAGAAGTATTGTAAATATACCTCTTGAAAAGGGCATGAAGATAAGTACATCTTCTGATGAGTCGAGAGATACGATGCTTTTGATAGATCATGAAGGAGACGGCATTATCGACAGAGAAATCAAGGCTGCTTCAAACAGTTTGGTGCATGCAGATAAAATCGAAGAAAACGATGAGGGTAATGCCGGAAAGGTTGCTGAAGAAGGAAGGAAGCCGGAAGACAACACATCGGAACTTAATCAGTCTGAAGAAAAGGAGCCTGTAAACAATACACCAAGGGGTGACAATAATGCAAAGGATGTCGCTAAGGGTGGAAGTAGTGATGGAAATAGCATTAAAAGCAACAGTGCGGCAGCCAAAACGACAGACAGTTCGGTTTATCCCGTGGTGTATGGGGAATGGAGATTTGCGGAGGGCAAATGGAGCTTTAGAACAGCCGAACATGAATATAAGAATGAATGGTGCTATGCATACAATCCTTATGCGGATGTGGAAAAGGGACAGAATAGCGCTGACTGGTTCTATTTTGATGCAGAAGGGTATATGGTGACGGGAGAAGTGACCATAGGCTCGGCGAACTATTATTTTAATGAAGTATCTGACGGAACACGCGGAAGATGGATAAGGGGGAGGAAGTAATGGAGGAAAAGAAGGGAAGTATATGGCTTTACCTTTTTATAATCGGGTATCTGCTATTTGTGTGCTATAATACCATAAATCTTTTGCTAATGAGCTTTGAGGTTTTGCTGGATTTATTGAAAATACCATATGAGAAATATTATATAGTTTATATATTTTTT
>JBGZHY010000140.1:0-6420 GCA_041848045.1 Lachnospiraceae bacterium | reverse complement strand
GCTGTGCAATAATAATTTTTGTCACATCCCCCAGACGAGTACGCAAAGCCTCACGAATTTTGGCATCGGTTGCCGTGTCCACCGCCGAAGTGGAATCGTCGAAAATGATAATCTTCGGTTTTTTCAACAAGGCTCTGGCAATGCACAGTCTTTGTTTTTGCCCGCCGGAAACATTGTTTCCTCCTTGCTCGATATGGGTATGATAACCCTCCGGAAAGCCCTCGATAAAGGTATCGGCACAGGCGATCGCACAGGCCTGTCTGCATTCCTCCGGGCTCGCAAGCGGATTGCCCCAGCGCAAATTATCCAAAATGCTGCCGCTAAAAAGCTCATTCTTTTGCAGTACCACAGCCACCTGATTTCGCAGGGCATCCAAATCGTATTCCCGCACATCCTTGCCGCCCACCTTGACGGAGCCTGTACTGACATCATACAAACGGCTGATTAAATTGACCAGGGATGATTTTCCGCTGCCCGTTCCGCCGATAATGCCGATACTCTCTCCGCTCTTGATTTCTAAGCTGATATCCGAAAGAACATACCTTTTGCTGTCTTTTTTGTAGGAAAAAAATACTTTGTCAAAGGTGATGCTGCCGTCTGCCAATTCCTTTTCTCCTTCGGCAGGACTGAGGATATCCGCCTTTTCTTCCAGCACCTCACAGATACGCTTGGCGCTTGCTTCGCTGATGACAATCATGACAAAAACAAAGGCCAGCATCATCAGGGACATCATCATATTCAGGATATAGGTGTACAGGCTGGTTAATTCTCCGGTGCTCAAGCCTCCCATCACAATCAGATGGGCACCGAACCAGGAAATCAACAGGGTTGAAATATACACGGTAAACAGCATCAAGGGCATGGAATACGAAACTCCCGATTCCGCTCTGACAAACATTTGGTACAGCTCCAGAATAGCCCTGTCAAACTTGCTGATTTCATAGTCCTCCTGCACAAAGGACTTCACAACCCGTATGCCCCTTACGTTTTCCTGCACCCCGGCATTTAAGGCGTCATATTTCTCAAATACTGCGCCGAAAGCCTTCAAACCGGATTTCACCATCAAAAATATGATGCTTCCCAAAAACAAAGTTGCTCCCAAAAAAATCAAAGATAAAGGCGGACTGATGGCTATCGTCATGCACATGGAAAAAAGCAGGGTTGCCGGCGCACGCATCAGCAGACGAATGGCCATCTGATAGGCGCTTTGCACATTGCTGACATCCGTCGTCAGTCTGGTTACCAAACCTGCCGTCGAAAACTTATCAATATTGGAAAAGGCAAAGCTCTGGATATGCTTAAACATTCCTTCGCGTATATTCGCCGCAAATCCGCTGCTTGCCGCAGCCGCAAATTTTCCGGAGTAAATGCCGAAAAACAAACCGAAAACGCACAAAACGAGCATCAGTGCGCCATATCGCAAAACTGCCCCCATATCCCCCGTCTGGATTCCCTTGTCAATCATTCTTGCCATCATCAAAGGGATAAAAATCTCAAAGCCTACTTCTCCGACGGTAAAAAAGACAGTTAAGAGCGAATCCTTTTTATATTTTCCTATGTAGGAATACAATGTTGCAAACACCGGCAAACCTCCTTACAGTCAAAGCTCCCGACGGCAAAACTGCCCTCGGGAAAGCTTCCATATGCATTGTTAAAAATCAAAACTTCCAAATTTTCCTTCTTGAAACTCCATATTTGCCTGCCAGATTTCCTCCTGTGTATTCATCACAAAAGGTCCCATTGCCGCAATCGGTTCATGCAAAGGCTCTCCGCTTAACACAAAAACCTCCGTATCCTCCGTAAGCGCCTCTATCTTGAAGGCATCTCCGTCATTCTGCAAAAGCACAAAATCCGAGGTGTTCGCCTGCTTTTCCTCATTGACCCGCACCGCGCCGCCAAGAACCAGGAAACCGGTGTTAAAGCTTGCCGGACCTTCTGCCGTAAATACGGCACCCTTTTGCAAATCCACCTTGTAGATGTTCATAGGCGAAAATGTGGAGGCGGGTCCCTTTACACCCATAATCTCTCCGGCATAGACCGTCAGCTTCACATCTTTTTCTTCCGACTGATACTGTCCCATCTGCGCCGCCTGTATCGCCTGATACTTCGGCTCCGTCAGCTTATGTGCCTTCGGAAGATTCACCCATAACTGTATCATGTGGAATATACGGTCATCCTTGGCATATTCCCGCTCATGAAACTCCTTATGTATGATACCCTTTCCGGCAGTCATCCATTGTATATCCCCCGGTTCTATCACACCGCTGTGGCCTTTGTTGTCGCCGTGCTCCACCTTTCCTTTAAACGCAAAGGTAACGGTTTCAAATCCCTTATGCGGATGCGCATCTACGCCCATTCTCTGACTCGTTCCTTTAAATAAATACGGTTCATTATAATCCAGAAGCAGGAAAGGGGAAAATCTCTGCATAAATCCTTCTCCTCTTCCGCTCGGAAAATACTGCTTTACCCTGAAACCGTTTCCAACCCAGTGGGCATGCTCATTTTTAAATATATTCTCTATCGTTCTGTATTTCATTTACGCTATCTCCTTCCCTGACTTTTGTCACAAACCTGTATAATGTAATCAAATCATCGGTCATACGCTTTTTCCTGTCGGCTCCTATGCCCTGCAATAAGACCACCAGCCTTTCTCTGTGTCTGGGATAAACCTCATCCATCAGCTCTCGTCCCGACTGCGTCAGGCTGATGATGGAAATACGGGCATCCTCTCTGCATTTAGACCTTTGCACCTTTTTGTCCCGCTCCAGATTCTTGATAACCAGCGGGATATTACCGCAGGTTCCCAATACAAAATCCTGTATCTGTCCCACAGATAAATCTCCCTTATGGTACAAAGCCTCCAAAACCCCGAACTGGGTGCCGGTCAATCCATAAGTCCGCAGAAAGGATTCCGTATCCCGCATGATGACATTGGATAATCTCGTTAAAGCAACAAATAAACTTTCTTCTACTCTTGGCAAATCCTTCCTCCTTCAACATAATATATCTAATTAGATGTTTATAAAATACATCTAATTAGATATATTGTCAAGCCCCCCTGTCTTATATAATGCTGTCCATGCAAATATCATAGTCCTCACAGGAAAAATCCTGTTCCCCGGCAAAGGAAAACGTAATGCCGAGAAGCCTTACCTCTCTTTTTTGTGCAAAGTAGCGATCATAATACCCCGCACCGTAGCCAAGACGGTAACCCTTTTGATGAATACCCAGACAAGGAACCAGCACAAGACCCTTTTCGGCAGGAGCCAAACGAGAATAAGGGATCTTCGGCTCCAAAACACCGAAAGCTCCCTTTTCAAAATGCCGCAAATCCTCTACGGCATAAAACTCCATTTCTTTCTGCCAAACTCTGGGAAATGCCAAATGTAGGCGGACACTTTCCGAATCCCACCTTCCTGCCAGTATTTCCTCGTACAGGGGCAGGAGATTGATTTCCCTCTCCAAGGGATAGTAAGCGTAAATGTACAGTTCTTTCTCGGAAAAATCCCGAAGATAAGCGCGCAGATAATCCTTCAGCCGCTGTATGCAAAGGGCGCTTTCCGCCTGTATACAGGCTTGAGAAAGCGCCGCTCTGCAGGCAAGCAGCTTTTTTCTTGCATCAGCTTTCCTCATCTTGTACATTTCCGAACTTTTTCCCCAAATCCGTTATGCTGCCGTCGGCTTCTACGATGGAGATATTATTTAAATTGGCGCGCAGTCCCTCCCGTATATTCTGTATATAGGCCTGCCGCAGCGCCTGCTGTTCCGCCTTCTCTTCTTCGGTAAGCCCTTCCTCCTTTGCCTTCTTGGCAAGGGCATTGATTCTATCGATATGTAAAGCCATCTTCTTCTCCTTATTGATGTAAATACTCCGCCAGGCTGTATCCCTCCTGCCTGTTGGCCAAAAACAGGGTTCCGATTTTTTCGCCCTCTAAGATGCGGGCAATATTCTCCGGCTCATCGCCGTTGGCAATCACCATATCCGCGCCGGAGAAGGTGGAAATCAGCGCCGCATGCAGCTTGGTTCCCATGCCCCCGGTTCCCAGATCCGAAGCGCTGCCCTTCCCCAAGGCAATAATTTCCTCATTGATTTCCTCTACGGTTTCAATAAACAAGGCCTCCGGATTTTTATGCGGATCATCCGTGTACAAACCATCAATATCCGACAGTAAAATCAGCAAATCCGCCCCAATCAGGGAAGAAACAATAGCGGAAAGGGTATCATTATCCCCTACTTTGATTTCATCCGTGGCAACCGTATCGTTTTCATTCACAACCGGCACGCTTCCGAGCTTCAGTAACTCCAAAAAGGTATTGTGGGCATTGACCCTTGCCTCCGTATTCGTAATGGTGGACTTGGTGATTAAAATCTGGGATGCCAGCATATTGTATTCTGCAAATATTTTCTGATACACCATCATCAATCTTGCCTGTCCTACCGCCGCAAAAGCCTGTTTTTGGGCAAGGGTATCCGGTTTTTTATGATAGCCCATGGCCTGTCTTCCTGCAGCAATAGCGCCGGAGGACACCAAAACCACCTCTTTCCCCTCTCCCCGAAGATCCGCAATCTGGCGTACCAGCTTTTCAATCTTGCCCAAATGAATCTCTCCTGTCTGTCTGTGCGTCAAACTGGAAGAGCCGATTTTTATGACAATCCTTTTTTTATTCTTTAAATAAGACCTGTCCATTGTTTTTTGTCCTCTCAACATTTATAGCTTTTATTGATGCATTCCGCCACCTTCAAACCGTCCATTGCCGCACTGGTGATGCCTCCGGCATAGCCTGCCCCTTCACCGCAGGGAAAAATGCCCCGGATATTTGCCTGCATTTGCTCATCCCGAGGGATACGTACAGGAGAGGAGGTTCTGCTTTCCACCCCCAACAAAATGGCATCCTTATCCGCAAAGCCTTCTATCTTTTTATCAAAAACCGGAATGGCCTCCTTAAGGGCTTCTGCAATATAGGACGGCAGCGCCTCATGCAAGTCCGCAAAACAGTATCTTCCCTTGATGCGGGGCACAACTTCGCCAAAGCCCGCAGAAATTCGTCCCTCTTTAAAATCGCCGTAAAGTTGTACCGGAATCCTGCCCTGCCCGCAGCGGTAAGCCTGTCCTTCCAGCTTTTCCTGAAAGGCAAGTCCCGCCAGAGCATCTTCTCTGCCGCATTCCCGATAAAAGTCTTCCTTCCCCACCGTCACAATGATGGCGGCATTGGCACTGCCGCTGTCCCGGTCATGATACGACATCCCGTTTACCGCCATTTCTCCCTCCGTAGTGGAGGCATCCACCACATAACCGCCGGGGCACATACAAAAGGAGTATACCCCCCTGCCGGAAGCTGTGGTATGGCTTAATTTATACGGTGCCGGTGAAAGCTGCCTGTAAAACAGGTCGCCGTACTGCGCGCGGTCAATCCTCTCCTGGGAATGGATCATTCGCAGCCCCACGGCAAAGCTTTTGGCTTCCATAGCCACTCCTTTTTCATGCAAAAAGCGGAAAGTATCTCTGGCACTGTGTCCGTTTGCCAAAATCAAAATCTCCGCAGGCACAAAACTGCCGTCGGCAAGATATATGCCTTGCAGGCGACCGTCTTCTACGGCAATGTCCTTCATACAGGTACAAAAACGCAATTCCCCGCCGAGAGCAATGATTTCTCTGCGAATACTCTTTACGATTCCCTTGAGGCGATCCGTCCCCACATGCGGCTTGTGATGGTACAGAATTTCCTCATCCGCTCCGTGTCTGACCAAAGTTTCCAGCACAAAGGTATTGCGCCCGCTGCTGTCTTTGACAAGAGTATTGAGCTTTCCGTCCGAAAAGGTTCCGGCTCCTCCTTCCCCGAAACTGACATTGGATTCCCGATTCAAAATCCCCGTCGTCCAAAAAGCTTCCACACTGCGACTTCTGGCGTCCACATCCTCCCCCCGCTCGATGACTAAGGGACGAAAACCCGCCATGGCAAGGGATAAGGCCGCAAATATTCCCGCAGGTCCGAAGCCCAGCACCACCGGTCTGTGAGAAAGCGGCCTTTCACCGGTACAGACAATGCGGTAATCCGGTTCCTCCGCCTTTGTAATGTGGGGATTTTTGCCGTGCTTTTTCAAAAGCCTGCCTTCCTCCTGCACCTGCACATCTACCTGATAAGAATACATAATATCCTGTTTTTTTCTGGCGTCTACAGACTGACGCCGGATACGAAAGGACAGAATCTCCCTTTCTTTCACCCCCAGTATCTGCGCCAGCTTTTTCTGCAAATCTCCGTGACTGTGCAGAATACTGATATTGACATTATTGACCCGAAGCATCGCTTTTCCTTTCTTTTGACCGGGCGGCAATGGCACGAGCTGCTCTTGTGGCGCTTGCCCATGCCCAGTGCAGATTGTAGCCGCCGCATATGGCGTCCACATCCAAAATTTCTCCT
>JBGZHY010000139.1:0-2748 GCA_041848045.1 Lachnospiraceae bacterium | reverse complement strand
GATGGAGAAATCAAACTGATAGGTCCGGAAGCCAATGTTTCCAAGGCAAAGAGCATTTTTTCCACCTTGGTGGAGCTGTCCAGACGGGGAAATCAGATTACGGAGCAAAATGTGGATTATGCCATTTCTCTTTCCTTTGACGAGGGGGAGGATAAGCTTCTGGAGATTGATAAGGATGTCATTGCCAGAACCATTCTGGGCAAGCCCATCAAGCCGAAGACGCTGGGACAGAAGCAGTATGTGGATTTGATACGACAAAAGATGATTGTGTTCGGCGTGGGGCCTGCCGGTACAGGCAAGACCTATCTTGCCATGGCTATGGCGATTCAGGCTTTTAAAAGCGGGGAAGTCGGTCGCATCATTCTGACAAGACCTGCTATAGAGGCGGGAGAGAAGCTGGGCTTTCTGCCGGGGGATCTGCAGAGTAAGATAGACCCTTATCTGCGGCCCTTGTACGATGCCCTGCACCAGATTATGGGAGCGGATGTTTATATGCACAATGCGGAAAAGGGCTTAATCGAGGTGGCTCCTCTGGCCTATATGCGCGGCAGAACCTTGGACAATGCCTACATCATTTTGGATGAGGCGCAGAATACTACGGCGGCACAGATGAAAATGTTTCTGACCCGTATCGGTTTCGGGTCCAAGGTGGTGATAACCGGTGACAGAACCCAGAAGGATTTGCCGGCGGGGCAGGTATCCGGACTGGATATTGCTTTAAAGGTTTTGCAGGATATTGAGGACATCGGCATTTGCCTTTTGACAAACAAGGATGTGGTGCGTCATCCTCTGGTACAAAAGATTGTGGACGCCTATGACAAATATGAGAAGAAAAGTACGAAAAGAAAGCCGAAATCCTAGTATGTTGAAGGTGAAAGAATGACAATATATATCAATTATGAATCCAAAGTAAAGCTGCATATTCCCTATCGCAAGATTATTCATCAGGTGGCTGCCCTGTGCCTTGCTCATGAAGGGGTGCCTTACGAGTGTGAGCTCAGCGTTACCATTGTGGATGAGGATACCATTAAGGACATCAACGAGCAGTTCAGGCATATTACCAAAGCAACGGATGTGTTGTCCTTTCCGCTGAATGATTTCTGGGAGGCGGCGGATTTTTCGGATTTTGACGAAGACCGGGCAAGTTTTAATCCGGATACGGGAGAGCTGATGCTGGGGGATATTATTCTTTCCGCCTCCCATATCATTGAACAGGCGGAGGAATTTGGGCATACCCGTAAACGGGAATTGGCTTTTTTGGTGGTGCACAGCATTCTGCATCTTCTGGGCTACGACCATATGATTCCGGAGGAGGAGGAGCGTATGTTTGAAAAGCAAAGGCAGATACTGGAGCAGGGGGGATATAAGCGATGAAAAGCAGGGGATTTTTTTGTGTGCTGGGCATGCTTTTTCTCCTGAGTGCCTGCTCTGGAGAAAAAAAGGCTGTGGAAAGCAGTGCCGAAACCGCTGCACCTCAGATTAAGATAGAGGCAAGTACAGCGGCAGCAGAAAGCAGCACCGCAGAAAGCGGGACGCAGCCCGTGGCGGAAGGAGAAAGAAGGCGGGAAAACGGACAGGTGCAGTCCTTTTTAAGCGGGAAAATGGTGCCGGAAGCCCTCGGGGACAGAAGGCCCCTGGCGGTGATGATCAGCAACGATAAGGAAGCCAGACCCCAGTACGGTTTATCCAAGGCGGATATCGTGTATGAAGCGCCGGCAGAAGGGGAGATGAACCGCTATCTGGCTTTGCTGGAAGATTATGACGAGCTGCCGCGTATCGGCAGTGTGCGCAGTACAAGGACATATTATATCTATTTTGCCAGAGAATGGGATGCGATTTTATCACATTTCGGGCAATCCACCTTTGCGCTGCCGTATTTGCAGAATGTGGACAATATTAACGGCGTAGATACGGGTCATTCCTATTTTTACCGCAGCAGCGACAAGAGAAAGCCTCATAACGCCTATACCGGTGGAGAATTGGTAAATAAGGCTATAGAGGATTTCGGCTACAGAAAATATTATGAAGAGGATTATAAGGGAAATTTTCGCTTTGCCGACGAAGAAAATCTTCTGGAGCAGGGCATGGAAGCCGTAAAGGTGATTCCGGGCTACAACTACCAGCAGCCTTATTTTGTATACAATGAACAAGATAAGCTGTATTATCGTTTCCAGTATGGAGAGGCGCAAATCAGCAACGATGTGCAGATTGCCGTGGACAATATTATTTTGAATTATACCCGTATGACCTATTATGCAACAACGGCATATCGGGATGTGGCGCTGCACGAGGAAAACAGAGGGTATTATATAAGCAGGGGCAGAGCGATTCCGATTACCATACTCAAGAAAAGCGAGTTTGGGACGACCCATTATTATGATGCAGAGGGAGAGGAAATCCATATCAACCCCGGGAAAACATGGATATGCATCATGGATAAGAAGAATGAAAACAAAACGGAGATTTTAGATGCAAAGGGAAACAGAAGCAATACGCCGCAAGAAGAGTAATTTCTTAGTTCAGGGTTCCATCCTTGCGCTGGCAGGTATTCTGGTCAGAATTATCGGTCTGCTCTACCGCATTCCACTGACCAGAATTGTCGGTGAGGAAGGGATGGGTTATTATGCCCAGGCCTTCAATATTTATTCCGTGGTGCTGCTTTTATCCTCTTACAGCTTGCCTCTGGCGGTATCCAAAATGGTTTCCGCCCGAATGGGGAAGCGGCAATATAAAAATGCTGCCCGTATT
>JBGZHY010000138.1:0-2549 GCA_041848045.1 Lachnospiraceae bacterium | reverse complement strand
TCCTGCTGTCTGCGCAAATCCGCCGTTTCTTCCTCCGCCTTGGCATAGTAGCTTTCAATCACGGCATCCAACTCGTCGATTCTTTTCTGTGCCTTGAGCAAAATCTCCTTTTCAGCCTCCGTCAAGGTTTTGGAAGCCCGAATATAGTCCGCGTAGGTCTTTGCATTCTTCTGCTCCTCATTGGAACTGTTCTCTATCTTTGCCCACAAGTCCGCATGCTGATCAAAAAGCTTTGCCCTTTCATCAAAGACAGGATCCGCCCCTTTCAGCACCTCTCTGGTCTTCATCTCAATTTGCTCATCCAGCCTGTCAAGAGCCTCATAAATCGGCACGGAAGCTTTTTCTTCCTCTATCAGAAGCTGTCTTTCCGCATCCGTCAAATCCGTCTGCTTCTTGACAAAATCCTCTATGGTATCATTGGCATCTTCCGGCAAAGGCTTTTCCGTCACCACCGCCGTCGGATTAAGCGGATCCGCCTTCTGTCCTGCGCTCACAAAACTTTTTCCGGCAAAGACCGTCATAACCGTTGCCGCCAGCATTGCAGAACCGATTGCTCCCGCCACAAATAACTTTGAGTATCCTAAAAATTTCTTTTTCATATTCTTCTCCATCCTTTCCTGCCGTAAACCTCTGATAAGCCCCTGCTTCCAGGCAGTTTTGTTTTGCTTATCTGCGTACAGTATATACCATGCAAAGACGGAAATCTCCTAAAGACTGTGTCAAGATTGCGGCAAAACTGCGGCAAAGAAATTTTATTTCTCCTCTCCCCCGGGCAGTTCCACCCAAAATTCCGTACAGCCCGGCTCGGATTGTACCCGGATATGCCCTTTATGCCTGTCTATAATTTCCTTGGTGAGGGCAAGCCCGATGCCGAAGTTCCCGCCTCTTCCCTTATAAAAGCGCTCAAAAATATGTGCCATATCCTTGGCCTCTATCCCTGCACCGTCATCTCGGATGCAGACGCAGACCGCATTTTCCCTTAGCTCGCAGGCTATGCCGATTTCGGTCTTTGCATACCGCACGGCATTGCTCAGCACATTGGAAAATGCCCGTTCCAGCTTTCGCTCATCACCGTATACCAGGATTCTCTCCTTGGGAAAATGATGATACAGCGTTATCTTTTTTTGCTCCATTCGCTCTTTGAGATACCAGGAAACACTGTACAAAAGCTCCTTCAAATCTAAAATTTCTGTTTCCATGACATCCATACGGCTGTCCATCTTGGAAAGCAGCAAAATCTCATCCACCAGAGAAGACATTTTCTTACTTGCGCTTACAATAATATCCATAGCCTTGTCCACATCCCGGCTGACGCCGCTGCGGATGGCTTCTGCGTAGCCCTGTATGGACGCAAGCGGGGTCTTCAGCTCATGGGAGGCATTTTGAAAAAACTGTTTTTGGCTTTCCTCTGCCCGCTCTATCTCCTTGGCCATTTTATATACCGTATGCGCCAGCTCATCAAACTCCGCATAAGAAAGCTTTTCCGGCTTGTTCTTCTCCTTTTTCTGCCCCAGGCGCAGGATATAGCGATTCAGCTTTGCAAAGGAAGCGTCCACCCTGCCCGCCATAACAAAAATCAGCAGGATGGAAATCAGACCGGCAAGCGGAAGCAGAATCAGCAGAATACGATTGGCCATATCCAAAAAGCTTTGCAGCGGCGTAATGTTGATGTAGACCAGCACGCTGTATGAAGCGTCCCCCTCTTTTCCGATAAAGAATGAATCGTAGCTGCCGCGGTAGGTTCGTACTTTCATATAGTAGCTTTCCTGCCCCAACTTAAACTTCGTTCCCGATTTCGTGTCCGCGCGCCGCGGATGCTTGGCAAAGCTCGCCGCAGCCGCTCTGCCCCTTTCCATTTCTTGACTCTCCGCCCACTGCTGCTCCGGAAAAAGCAGCTGCTTATCTTCGTCCAAAATGGCATAATACACCTGTATGATAAATTCCGTATTCTCATCATAGAAGCCTTCATAGCCTGTGTCCCGATAATAATTGTCCAGCTTTTCAAACATGGCGTCGATATGCTTGGAGGACTCCTTTTGTATATATGCTTCAAAAGCAAGATTGAATACGCCGAACATAGTGATAAAAACCAGCAAAATACTGAGGGCGGGCAGCAAAAACAGATACCACTTCAAACTTTTCTTTCGCAGCATTATACATTTTCCTCCACCAGCAGCTTAAAGCCGAAGCCCCATACGGTTTCTATCACCACCCGGCTGCGCTCGTTCAACAGCTTTCGCCGCAGGCGCTTGACGATATCGTCCGTCGCCCTGGTTTCCACATCATTATCATAACCCCAGACCGTATGCAAAAGCTCCTCTCTGGATATTGCTCTTTCACTGTTTTCCAGCATGTACTGCAAAAGGCTGTATTCCGTATTGGTCAGCCTTATTTCCCGCTCTTTACAGTACGCCGCCTTTTGCAGAGGCAAAAGCCGAATATCCCCAAAGCACAGCTCCTCTCCCGTGCCGCCCTCCTGTGTCCCTGCCATACGCCGCAGCATAGCTTTCACCCGCATGGTCAATTTCACCGGCGAAAAGGGCTTTGTA
>JBGZHY010000137.1:0-21679 GCA_041848045.1 Lachnospiraceae bacterium | reverse complement strand
TCAATCGCCCTGCCGGGCAGACCCACAGGCGATTTGGTAATCTTAATATCCTCCTGCCTTGCCTGTATGTAGGCCTCCTTATAATAATCCGGCGCATCACATTCCACGCAAGTGACAAAACGGGTTCCCATCTGTACGCCCTGCGCCCCCAAATCAAGCACGTGCAGGAAATCCTCTCTGGTATAAATACCGCCTGCCACAATCAAAGGAATCCGCCTGCCGAATTTTTCCTCATATTCCTGCAAAGTACGAAGAATCTCTTTGATTTCCGCATCAAACAAATCTCGACGGTAGCTCTGCCCCTCCATCGCTCCATAGTAAGACAGCTCCTCCAAGCTAAAGCCCAGATGCCCACCCGCCAAAGGTCCTTCCACCACGACAGCATCCGCCGTCATACTGTGTTTTCTGTCCCACATACGCAAAATCACGCTGGCGCTCTTAGCACTGCTCACAATCGGCACAATTTTGGTGCGCCTCTCTCTGTCACCGTACATCTGTGCATCTTCTATATCCTGCCTGCGCTCCATACCCTTTTTTAAATATAAAGGCAAATCCAGCGCAAGCCCTGCACCGCTGACAATGATATCCGCACCATGCGCCACCGCCGTTTCACAGTAGCTTTCATAGCCCTTGGTAGCCACCATAATATTAAAGCCGACAGCGCCCCGCAGTGAGCTTCCATTTTCTTTTCTGTGTAAAGCTTCTATATCTCTTGCCTTTTTCAGTTCTTTTTTTATGGCTGCAATATTGGCTGAAAAAGGATTTTTTTCAAATTCATATTCCCTGTATCCGATTTGTGCCGAGGATATCAGGCCTATTCCACCGCAGGATGCCACCGTACCCGCCAATGATGACAGGCTGATTCCCACCCCCATTCCGCCTTGTATAATCGGTCTGTCCACCCTTAGATCCCCGATTATCAGGCCTCTATCATCCTTCATACCTTCTCTCCTTAATAAAAGAGGTGGATGTTTTCACCACCTCTTTGCTCTCTTAAAACCGTCTGTAACGCTTATATCTTTGCTCTACCAATTCTTCCTTTGACATTTCGATGCAGGTCCCCAGCCAAAGCCTGATTTCCCTGTCCATCAAGGTGCTGATATCGTCCAGATTTTCCAAACTGGCATTGTTTTTTTCCGGTATAATCTTTTCGATAACACCGAGTTTCAAAAGCTCTCCCGACGTAATCTTCATATCCTGCGCCGCCTCTTTGGCAAGTTTGGCATCCTTGTACAAAATAGAAGCAAAGCCCTCCGGTGAAAGGATGGAGTAAATAGAATGCTCCAGCATCCAAACTTCATTGCTGACTGCCAGAGCCAGCGCGCCGCCGCTGCCGCCTTCGCCAATAACAATACTCAAAATCGGAACCTGAAAGCCGCTCATCTCAAACAAATTTCTGGCAATAGCCTCTCCCTGTCCTCTTTCCTCCGCCTCCAAGCCGCAAAAAGCCCCCGGCGTATCCACAAAACAGATAATCGGTCTGCCGAAATCATTGGCTTGCCGCATCAGACGCAATGCTTTTCTGTACCCCTCCGGTGAAGGCATACCGAAATTACGCTTTTTATTCTCCTTTAAATTCCTGCCCTTTTGCTGACCGATAACCGTTACGGGCACGCCATGGAAATGTGCGATTCCGCCGATAACGGCACCGTCATCCGCAAAGCACCTGTCCCCATGCAGCTCGATAAAATCCTCAAATAAGGCATCAATATAGTCCTTTGCCGTCGGTCTGTCCCCGCTTCTGGAAATCAGAACGCTATCCCATGCACTTTTTTCTGCCTTTTCCTCCTTTGTCCGGAAAGTTTCCGCTTCTTCCTCCACCGGCAAGGAAACGGATAATTTCTGCCGAATGTCCGCCGTTTCCTGCTTTTTATGCAGTTTAATCAACTTTAATATGGTCTGCTTCTGGTCTTTTCTCTCCACAATAGCGTCCACAAAGCCGTGCTCCAGCAAAAATTCAGCCCTTTGAAAGCCCTCCGGCAGCTTGGCACCTATGGTTTGGGCGATAACACGGGGCCCCGCAAAACCGATTAAGGCTTTGGGTTCTGCCAAAATCACATCTCCCAGCATGGCAAAAGATGCCGTTACGCCTCCGGTTGTCGGATCCGTAAGCACGCTGATGAACAACTGCCCCTTATCGTGCAGCTTTTTAAGCGCTGCGCTGGTCTTTGCCATCTGCATCAGGCTGATGATGCCCTCCTGCATCCTGGCGCCGCCCGAACAGGCATAAACAATCAGAGGCAGACAAAGGCGGGCTGCCTCCTCTATGGCAAAGCAGATTTTCTCTCCCACATTGTGCCCCATGGAGCTCATCATGAACCTTGCGTCACAAACCGCCAGTACACAGTCCTCGCCTTCTATTTTGGCTCTGCCTGTCACCACCGCCTCGTCCAGCTTCGACTTTTCCTTCGCCTCCTCCAGCTTCTTCTCATAATTGGGAAACTGCAAAGGATTGGAAATCGGCATACTCCTGTTCCATTCCTGAAAACTGCCTTTGTCCGCCAGCATCTCGATTCTTCGATATGCATGCACGCGAAAATATCCTTCACACTTCGGGCACACATAGTGATTGGCTCTTACATCCTCCACATAAATCGGAGATTGACACTTTTTGCACTTACGCCACATTCCCTCTACGGCTTCCGGCTTCGCAAAACTGCCCTGTGCCATTTCTTCTATCTTTATATATGTTTTTTTAAACATATCCCTTAAAGGCATATTGACCTCCTGCTTTTCACACAGCTTATATCAAAACTATACTACATAAGTCGGAAAATGTGTTTCTATATAGTGTGTATCCGTTTCCCCTTTTTGGTAAGCCTCATGATTGATGATTTCATAAGCAAAATCCAAATTGGTGTCAATGCCGTCAATGACCATTTCCCCCAAAGCCGAGCGCATCTTGGCAATGGCTTCCTCTCTGCTTTTGCCGTGTACAATCAGCTTCAACAGCATGGAGTCATAATTCGGCGGTACCTGATATCCGTTATATATATGAGAATCCACACGAACGCCGTTCCCTCCCGGAATATGCAAATTTTTGATTTTTCCCGGTGAAGGTCTGAATCTCTTTGCCGGATTTTCCGCATTGATTCTGCATTCAATGGCATGCCCCTGAATATTCACTTCATCCTGGGTAATGCTTAAGGGTCTGCCCGCCGCAATCCGAATCTGCTCCTTAATCAGATCAAAGCCGGTCACCATTTCCGTCACCGGATGCTCCACCTGAATACGGGTATTCATTTCCATAAAGAAGAAATGTTTATCCTTGTCCAACAAAAATTCAATGGTTCCCGCGTTTTCATAGCCGGCCGCCTTCGCCGCCTTTACAGCCGCCTCGCCCATTCTGCGACGTAAATCCTCGTCAATGGCAAGGCTCGGCGCTTCTTCCAGAACCTTTTGATGCCGTCTTTGGATGGAGCAGTCCCGCTCCCCCAGATGAATGGTATTGCCGTATTTATCCGCCAAAATCTGAAACTCAATATGTCTTGGTCTTTCCACATATCGCTCCAAATACATGGCATCGTCACTGAAGCCCTTGACCGACTCCTGCTGCGCCGTCAAAAAATTCTCTTTAAAATCTTCCGGACTGCGGGAAATACGCATTCCTTTGCCGCCGCCGCCGCTTGCCGCCTTAATCATCACCGGAAAACCGATATCTTTTGCGATTTCCAGAGCTTCTTCCGCCTTTACCACACTGCCGGTACTGCCCTTTACCACCGGAACACCGGCCTGCATCATGGTTTCTCTCGCCGCCGCCTTATCCCCCATTTTGGAGATGATTTCGCTGTCCGGTCCGATGAAGGTAATATTACACTGCTTACACAGTTTGGCGAATTTTGCGTTTTCGGATAAAAATCCGAATCCCGGATGAATGGCGTCCGCACCGATGGCAATGGTAGCGGACAAAATGCGCGCCATATCCAAATAACTGGAGGAAGAGGGCGCAGGACCTATACAAATAGCCTCATCCGCCAACATGGTATGCAGACTGTCCCTGTCCGCCTCGGAATATACCGCAACACTTTTGATGCCCAATTCTCTGCAGGCCCTTATGATTCGTACCGCGATTTCCCCACGGTTTGCTATCAGTATTTTCTGGAACATAATTTCTCCTAGCCTATCATAAATGTAAGCTCCGCCTCCACAGCCACCTTATCATCCACCGTGGCAATCGCTTTTCCTACACCTACCGGACCTTTTCTCTTGATTATTTCACAGCTTAAACGGAGGCAGTCCCCCGGAATCACCTTCTTTTTGAATTTTACATTGTTCATCCCGCCAAAATAAGCGATTTTCCCCTTATTCTCCGGCAAAGAAAGAATGGCGCAGGCGCCTGTCTGCGCCAGTGCCTCCACAATCAAAACCCCCGGCATTACCGGCTCCTGCGGAAAATGTCCCGCAAAATGGCTTTCCGAATAGCTCACCGCCTTATAACCTACGGCTCTTACCCCCGGCTCCAGTTCTTCTATACAGTCTACCAGCAAAAAAGGATGTCTGTGAGGTATGATTTCCTGAATTTCCCTAATTCCCAGCATATCCTCTCCTATCTGATGCGGAACAGAGCCTGTCCGAACTCCACCACATCCCCGTCGCCTACCAGTATGGCCTCTACCACACCGTCAAACTCGCTCTCTATCTCATTCATCAGCTTCATCGCTTCAATGATGCCCAGTATCTGCCCCTTCTTCACTCTGTCGCCTACAGAAACAAAGGCGGGAGCGCCCGGTGCAGGTGCCTGATAAAAGGTTCCCACCAAAGGAGAGGTAACCACATTATCGCTGGCAATATCCGGCTGTGTAGGCAAAGCCTCCCTTTTTTCTCCAAGCGCCTGCTGTGTCGGAGCAAAGACCGTTGCTGTACTTTGTATTGCATTTTCGTAAATGACCTTCGGCGTATTCCGTGCAATCTGCACCTTTTCCCCGTCTTTTTCGTAGCTGAACTTATCAATGCCGTTTTTGTTCACAGCCTCCATCAGCTGTATCATTTCCTCTATTTTCATCATCATTTTAAGCCTCATATTTCTTAAAAATCAAACTGGCGTTGTGACCTCCAAAGCCCAAAGAATTGCTTATGGCGGCCCTTACCTCCATCTGCACTCCGCTGCCCTTGCAATAGTCCAAATCACATTCCGGATCCTCCTGCTCAAGCCCCACCGTCTGATGTACATAATTCTCTTCTATGGACTTTACGCAGGCAATGGCTTCCACGCCGCCTGCCGCCCCCAGCAAATGTCCCACCATGGATTTTGTGGAGTTGATTTTCACCTTATAGGCGTGCTCACCGAGAGCCAGCTTAATGGCTTTTGTTTCAAATAAATCATTGTGATGCGTACTGGTTCCGTGGGCATTGACATAATCCAAGTCCTCAGGCTGCAGGCCGGCGTCCTCCATGGCATACAACATCGCCTTTGCCGCCCCCTCTCCGCTTTCCATCGGTGAGGTAATATGATAAGCATCGCAGGTTGAACCGTAACCCACAAGCTCCGCATAAATTCTGGCATTTCTTGCCTTGGCATGCTCCAGCTCCTCTAAAACCAAAATGCCGGCTCCCTCTCCCATCACAAAACCGTTTCTGTCCTTATCAAAAGGAATGGAGGCACGGGTTTTATCCGTCGTGGTATTTAGAGCCGTCAAAGCACTGAAGCCTGCTACACCGATAGGGGTAATGGAAGCCTCGCTGCCTCCTGCCAGCATAACCTCCGCTTCGCCGTAACGGATGGAGCGAAATGCTTCGCCGATGGAATGGGTTCCCGTTGCGCAAGCCGTTACAACATTGATGTTCTTGCCCATTAAACCGAACTGAATCGCCACATTTCCCGCCGCCATATTGGAAATCATCATCGGCACCAGCAAAGGTGCCACTCTGGAAGGACCTCTCTCAAATAACTTTTTGCACTCTCTTTCCACGGACTGCAAGGAGCCGATACCGGAACCTACGCTTACGCCTATCCGGAACCTGTCCTCCTTTTCCAGATCAAGAGCGGCATCCTCCAAAGCCTCCTTGGCAGCCGCCACGGCATACTGAGAAAACTCCTCCATCCTCTTTGCCGCTTTCGCATCCATATAGTTTTTGGCGTCAAAGCCCTTTAACTGCGCCGCCAGCTTTGCTTTGTAATCAGCGGTATCAAAATAAGTGATTTCTTCAATGCCGCAAACACCGTCCTTACAAGACTGCCAAAAGTCCTTAACCGTCAGCCCCGTGGGGGTAAGCGCTCCCAATCCTGTTACCACAACTCGTCTTTTCATTCAGAATCCCTCCTAGAATTTACATGTGCATGCCGCCGTCCACACTGATGGTCTGCCCTGTAATATATCTTCCGCTTTCCCCTGCCAGAAAGGCAACGGTATTCGCAATATCCTCCGGTAAACCGAAGGTTTTCATCGGTATACTCTCGATAATCGCCTCTTTCACCTTATCGGAAAGCACGTCCGTCATGTCCGTCTTGATAAAGCCCGGTGCAATGGCATTCACCGTAATTCCTCTTGCCGCCATCTCTCTTGCCGCGGATTTCGTCATACCGATAACACCCGCTTTGGACGCTGCATAATTCACCTGTCCCGCATTGCCGAGAACCCCGGAAACGGAAGAAAGATTGATGATTCTGCCGGATTTTGCCTTAATCATATGCTTGGACGCAAGCTGCATACAGTGGAAGGTACCTTTCAAATTGATGTCGATAACCGCATCAAACTGTTCCGTACTCATACGCATCAAAAGCATATCCTTGGTGATGCCCGCGTTATTGACCAAAATGTCAATTCTGCCGAACTTTTCCACCATAAAGTCAAACATGGCGCTACACTCCTCATAACTTGCCACATTCGCCTTATAAATATAAGCCTGAACCCCCAGGGCTCGTATTTCCTGCTCCACAGCCTTTGCCGCATCCTCCGAACCGCTGTAATTGACAATGAGATTTGCCCCCTCCTGTGCCAATTTCAGCGCAATCGCCCTTCCGATACCTCTGGAAGCACCGGTTACCAATGCCGCCTGTCCTGCTAATTGCTTATCCATAAACTCCCTTCCCGACAGCTTAGCGTAATTCCGCCGCTGTCTTTTCCACATCTTCCATTGTTTCTATATTATATGTTTTCACATTTTTATCTATTTTTTTTACAAAACTGCTTAAGGTTTTGCCCGGTCCGATTTCTATAAAGGTATCCACCCCGCCTGCAATCATGCGGGCAATGCTCTGGGAAAAACGTACGGAACCGGATACCTGATCGCGCAAAAGCTCCCGTATTCCCTCCGCCTCATATACATAATCCGCCGTATAATTGGCAACATAAGGGATTTGGGGCTTTTCAATCTGCACATCCTTTAAATAGGCGTAAAGCTTATCACCTGCTCCCCGCAAAAGTGCGGAATGAAAAGGACCGCTGACATTCAGCTCCACCACTCTTTTGACACCTGCCGCTTTCAATCTGTTTCCGGCTTCCTCCACCGCCTCTTTTCTGCCGGAAATCACCGTCTGCCCCGGACAATTATAATTGGCAATGTAAACCTCTCCTACTTCTTTCACAATTTTTTCCAACAGCTCATCTTCCGCGTTCAATACAGCCGCCATTGCTCCCACGCCGGGAGGCACTTCACCCTGCATGAAAATACCTCTTTGGCGCACCGTACGAATGGCATCCTCCTCAGATAAAACCCCGCTATAATACAGGGCTTCATACTCTCCAAGGCTTAAGCCTGCGCACACATCCGCCCGGATTCCCTTTTTGGCCAGAACCTTCAACATGGCAATGCCTGTCGTCACCATCGCCGCCTGTGTATATTCCGTAATATCCAATTTCTCATTTTCCGTAAAGCACAGAGCCGGCATATCCATATCCAGCAAAAGACTCGCCTTGTCAAATACTGCCGCCGCATCTGCATCCCCTCGGTAAAAGCTCTCGCCCATACCGCATTTTTGTGCCCCCTGTCCCGGGAATAAAAAAGCTTTCTTCATCAATGCTGCCCTCACCGTCCTAAGAAAATCTGCCGATATTTCGTATCAGCGCTTCCGCCTCCGCCATGATTTCCGCCACAATTTCACGGCAAGGCTGACGCTTGCTGACCAAACCGGCAATCTGTCCCGCCATTACGGTACCGTTGACCACATCGCCCTCCATTACCGCCTTACGCAGAGTGCCGAGGGTAAGATATTCCAACTCCTCAAAGCTTTTTCCCTCCGCTTCCAGCCTTGCATATTCTCTGGTCATGGTATTGCGCAGACTTCTTACGGGATGTCCGTGGCTTCTGCCGGTTACCGCACTGTCGATATCCTTGGCACTAATCACTCTGTCCTTGTATGCGTCATGACAAATGGATTCGTCGCTGACCACAAAACGGGTACCCATCTGCACCGCTTCCGCCCCCAGCATAAGCGCCGCCATAAGCCCCCTGCCGTCGGCGATGCCTCCTGCGGCAATCACCGGAATCTGCACCGCATCCACAATCTGGGGTACCAGGGTCATGGTGGTGATTTCTCCGATATGTCCGCCGGACTCCGTACCCTCCGCCACTACGGCATCTGCGCCGCAACGCTCCATTCGCTTTGCCAGGGCAACGCTAGCCACCACCGGAATCACTTTAATGCCGGCTTCCTTCCACATTTTCATATATTTTTCCGGAGAACCGGCTCCCGTTGTGATAACCTTTACACCCTCTTCCACAACAAGCCCGGCAATCTCCTCCGCATGGGGCGATAAAAGCATAATATTCACACCGAAAGGCTTATTCGTCAGGGCCTTGCACTTTTTAATCTCATCCTTTACCACTTCCGCCGGTGCATTGGCGCCCCCAATCAGACCCAAGCCTCCGGCATTACTGACTGCCGCCGCCAAATGGTGTTCCGCAACCCAAGCCATCCCCCCTTGAATAATCGGATACTCTATCCCTAAAAGCTCTGTGATTCTGGTTTTCATATCTATCTCCCACTCTTTAGATTTGCTCTTATCAAAGAAAATGCATACCATTGTCCTCGTACGCATTTTCTTTGATAAGATACATCCTGCAGCTGCCTTTCCGGCCCATTACGGGAGCTTACGCTCCCATAATGAAGCAAAGAAACGCAAGTGCCGATTAAAGCTCTACACCTTTATCCTGTAAATACTTCACTACGCCGCCCACAGTCGTAATGGCTTCCAGATCTTCGGAAGGAATCTCAATGCTGTACTCATCCTCCAAAGCCATTACCATGTTGAACAAATCCAGAGAGTCTGCCCCCAGGTCATCCTTAAAGCTTGCATCCTCCGTAATCTTGTCCATCTCAATGTTCAGCTGGTCTGCAATAATTTCCTTAATTTTCTCGTTCATCTTCTTTTCTCCTCATTTCTTTATATAGTGATTGCTACTGCGCCCCATGTCAGTCCGGCACCGAAGCCGCACAAAACAACGGTATCGCCTTTTACAAGTTTAGCCTCTGTTAACAGCTCATCCAAGAGCAGAATAATGCTTGCTCCGGACGTATTGCCAAAACGCTCCAAATTGCTCGGAAACTTCTCCATAGGCTCATCCAAACGCTTGGCAACCGCTTCCAGTATCCTGATATTTGCCTGGTGCAGTATATACATTTTGACATCATCCTTGGAAAGCCCCGCCTCCTGCATCACCTTTTCAATGGACTCCGGCACGGTTCTTACCGCAAACTTAAAGACCTCCTGCCCCTGCATGGTAATGTAAGGATATTCTCCTTTGCTCGGACAAAGCAGACACTCTCCCTTGCTGCCGTCCCCGGCAATAAAGGACGCCAAAATCCCCTGCTTATCCTCATCTTCCCTTTTTTCAAGCACAAGTGCCCCTGCGCCGTCCCCGAATAAAACACAGGTTCCGCGATCCTGCCAATTCACAATTTTGGACAGGGCATCCGCCCCCAAAACAAGAGCGTATTGATATTTTGCCGTCCGCAACATGGCGTCCGCCACATGCAGGGCATAGACAAAACCGGAGCATGCCGCACTCAGGTCAAAAGCCGCCGCCCCTTCTGCACCGATTGCCGCCTGCACACAGCAGGCCGTGCTCGGAAAATGATTGTCCGCCGTGGAGGTTCCCGCAATAATCAGCCCGATATCCTTTGCCGCTATCCCTGCCGCATCCAAAGCCTTTCTTGCCGCTTCCACGCACAAATCCGACAACCCTTCCCCTTCTTCCAGGATATGTCTGCTCTTAATTCCGGTTCTGGAAAATATCCACTCGTCCGAGGTGTCCACCATCATCGCCAAATCATCATTGCTGAGGCTTTTTTTTGGCACGGCACTTCCATAAGCCTTTACTATTATGTTCATACACTCTCCCAAAAAATACTTTGATACTCAAACTATCTTAACACAAGTTTAAACATTGTCAATAATAATTATTTCGGATAGACCCTTTCCGGCTAAATTTTACATTTCATTCACTAACTGTTCATATCCAGTAAGGTCTGATAAACCTCCCGCTTGGATAATCCCCTGTCTTTTGCCAGGCGCTTCATCGCCTCCTTCTTATCCAAACCCGCATCCAAATACAGCTGCAGATGTTCCCCCATATCCATATCTTCCCAAGTCTTGCGGGCCTGCTCTATCAGCTCCCTGCGGCTTTTTCCCGCCAGTACCAGCACAAACTCCCCGCGAATCTGCTCTGCTTCTTCATAAAATCGTCTTGCCTCGCCAAGTCCCATTCGCAGAACCTCCTCATGCCTTTTACTGATTTCACGCACGAGGCTTATTTGCCTTTCTTCTCCCAGAACCTCTTCCAGATCCGCCAAAGTCCGCAAAAGCTTATGAGGCGCCTCGTACAAAACGATGGTTCTCGTTTCCTGCTTCAGCTCCTCCAAAATCGCCCTTCTTTCCTTTTTGTCCGCAGGCAGAAAGGCTTCAAAGCAAAAGCGCCTCGTTTCCAGACCGCTGATGGCCAGAGCGCTCACCAGAGCGCAGGGCCCCGGAATTACCGTGATTTCTATCCCTTTTTCATAGGCGATTTTCACCAACTCTTCCCCCGGGTCGGAAATGGCGGGCATCCCCGCATCGCTCACCAAGGCAACGCTCAGCCCCGACAACATCTGCTCTGTCAGTGTATGCGCCTTTTCTATTTTATTGAAAGCATGATAGGCGCTTAGTTTATTCTTAATCTGAAAGTGATTCAAAAGCTTTAAGGTGTTTCTGGTATCCTCCGCCGCAATCAGGTCCACGCTGCGCAAAACCTCAATAGCCCTGGGGCTCATATCCCCCAGATTGCCGATAGGTGTTGCCACCACATATAATTTTCCCTGCATCTTAACATTTTCCATGTATTCTTAAAATCTCATCCGTATAGCTGCCGTCTTCACGGTAAACAATAAGAGGGGCTTCCATACACAACCATGAGCCGCCCCCCTTTACCGCCTCTACCAAAAGCATGTTCGCTTCCCTGTCGACAAACGGGTGTACAAAACGCATCCTCTTTGCCTCCATTTTATATTTCTTCAGATTATCCATCACCGCCACCATTCGATGCGGCCTGTGCACCATATACAGCCTGCCTCCCTGCTTCAACACATACGCGGCGGCGGACACCACATCCTCCAGCGTACAGCTTACTTCGTGTCTGGCAATACATAAGGCGCTTTTTTCATTATGCAGACCGCTGCTCTTTTCCATATAGGGCGGATTGCAGGTCACCGCATCGACGCTTTGCGCCGGCACAAGGTTTTTAATCCGGCGAATATCCCCATGGCAGATTTCTATTTTTTCTTCCAAATGATTGTATCGCACGCTGCGCCCCGCCATTTCCGCCATATCCTCCTGATATTCCACGCCTCGAATATGCCGCGGCTCGTACTTGGCGCTTAAGAGCAGGGGAATAATGCCTGTTCCCGTGCAAAAATCCAAAACCTCTGCATTTTTTCGTATTTTTGCAAAATCAGATAAAATAACCGCATCCATCCCGAAACAAAATTTTTCGGGATCCTGGATGATTTTCAGCCCCTTCAGCTCCAAATCGTCCAGACGCTCATGCTCCTTTTTCAAACTCTCCACGCCTACTCCTTGGCTTTAAAGCTGTGCTTCGGCCTGTTTTTATTGTATTTTTTCTTGAAATTCTTCTTCGGTTTTTTTACCTCCGGCTCTTCGGCAGCCTCTGCCGCCTCCGGCGCACGCTCCGCCTCATCCAAAATATCAAAGGTCGCTACGTCCAAGTCTTCCAGACCGTCCTCCAGCTCCGCCGCCCTGTACTGCTTTCTGGCTTTAAATTTAAGCTCGGAAATATGATATTCCGCCAGTTCCTTTTCATCCCCCTCCTTATCCACCAAAAGCTTGACGGTCTGGCGCAAAATGTTTACGGAGCTGACCACGCCCTGTACACCCTGCTTGGTGCTGATGCGGTCATTCTCTTTCGGCAGATTGGCATTCAAATAAGCATAGGTATCCGCCTCATTTTTCAGACAGCACATCAGCCTGCCGCAAACACCGCTGATCTTTTGCGGATTCAGGGACAAATTCTGCTCCTTTGCCATCTTAATGGATACCGGCACAAAATCCGACAAATAACTGTGACAGCATAAAGGACGTCCGCAGGAACCGATTCCCCCCACAATTTTGGTTTCATCCCTGACGCCCACCTGCCGCAGTTCAATGCGTACCTTAAAAATGGAAGCCAAATCCTTCACCAGCTCCCGAAAGTCCACTCTGCCCTCCGCCGTAAAATAAAAGAGCAGCTTCACCCGATCAAAAGTATACTCTGCGGAAATCAACTTCATATCCAAGGCATGCTCCATAATTTTTGCCTTGCATATCTTAAAGGCTTCTCCCTCTCTGCGGCGGTTCTCATCCACAAGCTTTCTGTCCTCCGCATTTGCCATACGAATGACGCTTTTTAAGGGACTGCTGATACTCTCGTCGCTGACCTCCCTGCTGCCCAGAACCACATTTCCGTACTCTAGGCCCCTGGAGGTTTCCACAATCACCTTGTCCCCCACCTTTATATCCAATTCCCCCGGTGCGAAATAATAAATCTTTCCCACCTCTCTGAACCGTACTCCTATAATCTTTGTCATAAATTCTCCTTACACTGTATCCCCTCTTAACTTCTCCAAAAGAAGGAAAAGATTAAGCTCGGCGTTTACATTGGAAGCGCTGCGCTGCAGAGCGGCAGACAAGGCCTCCAAAATCTTATTCAATTCCATAAATGTATATGCCCCCGCAAGCTCCGACAAAGCCTTGTATTCTCCCCGAAACACCAGCTTTTGCGTGCGCCCGGTGCTTTTTACGACCAGTATATCCCTATACCACAACCTTGCAAAATCCGTAAAGGCGCTGAGCTCCTTGTCTTTTAAACGCCCCACGTATGACGACACCTCCCCCGCCTTTATCCATCTTATGCTGCGCAGTATCTGCACATATTCCTCATAGTCGGCCTTAAGCTGCTCATCGGTATACAGCCCTTGGGCAAGACCGATGTTTCCCCCCGCATAGGCGGCAATCTCCTGCGCCTTTTCCGGCGTACAACCATACGCTTCACAAAGGTGCCGTGCCAGGCGCTCCTCATCCAAATACTCCAGAGCCAGATGCATGCACCTGGAGCAAATGGTATCCAGAAATGTATGTATATTACAGCTTAAAAGCAAAACAATCAGATAAGGCGGCGGCTCCTCTATGGTTTTTAACAGAGCATTCTGCGCCTCCGTAGTCAGCTTGTGCGCCTCATCTACAATGTAGAGCTTATATTTCTCCCGATACGGCCTGATGTACGCATCCTCCACCAGCTGCCTGCGCACCTCCTCTACGCCTATGCTTCCGGGCTTTTCATACCGAAGCTTAATCACATCGGGATGAGTGCCTGCCAAAATCTGCTTACAGGAATGACAGGACAGGCAAGCTCCTCCCCGCTCGCAAAAAAGCTCCAGAGCAAAAGCATTCGCCACGGTTTTTTTTCCCATGCCCTTTTCTCCGCTTATGATATAGGCATGGGATAAGGCATCCCTTTCTATCCCCTTGCGAAAATAACGAATCATTCTCTCCTGCCCCAGCATACCGTCAAAGGAAATCATGCCGAAATCTCCATATCTTTCTTTATGGCATCCAAACAATCCCGCAAATTTTCATTGATATAATGCTTGACGATACCCGCTTCCCGCAGCTTTTCTTCCGAAAAATCCTCTTCATCCGCCAGATAGCGGCGACACATTTCATCATAACGCGGCTGCTCCTGCATATTCTCACGGTTCAGGGCTCTTTGCAGACGAATGCTCGGATCTACGCTGATGTAAATGGGGAATACCCTATCTTCCCCAAAATAATCCAGCACCCTTTTATAGGACTCCAGGGTTCCGATGACCAGATAATTTCTGCTCTCCAGCTTGATATTCCCGTCATCCACCGTTGCATAAGACCAGTCCCCGTACATGGTCTTATAGGTTCGCATCTCAATCAGGCGATTGGCTCTTTTAAACTCTTCCAGCTTTTCCCTGCTGACAAAATGATAATCCACTCCATCCTGTTCATCGCTTCTGGGCGGTCTTGTCGTATAGAGCACCAGCTTCTTGGTTTTGGTACATTCCTCGCTTAACTTTGTAAAAATGGTATTCTTGCCCGTAGCCGATTTACCCATGACATAAAATATCCTGCCCATTTATCCCTCTTTCTCCACATTACAATATCGTTTTATATCCTTTTTCCACATATACACACAGTTCTTCAAATACTTCCTGCCTTAGCACCTCTCCCGGCCTAAGCAGCGGAATACCCGGCGGATATACATAAATGTATTCCGGATAAGGCTTTCCGATATATTGCTTCAGTTTTTCTTTTTTTCCCTTTTGTTCCTCTTGATGCAAAACCTTTTTCTCTGCCGGAAAATCCTCCGTTCTCCACCTGCTTTCAATATCACGCAGGGACTTTTCCAGATGGGCAAACTGCTCTTCTCCGTCGCAAACACTGCTCAAGGCCAGCACATAATGCTCCGCACTCATTTCCGTTTCCACGCCGTAATCTCTGCGCAAAATCTCCGCCAGGAAAGCGCCGTCTAAAGCGCCGTCCGGAATGGTGATGACGATTTTACTCTCATCCAGCGCATACACGCCATATTCTCGTTTTTCTTCCTCCGACAGGGAAAAAATGGCAAATAACTCATACTTCCCCTCTCTGTATGTTCGCAAGCGTGAGCGATAAGCCAAAAACTCTCCCTCCTCCTCCTTGCAGTAGCGAATACAGGCATCCATCGCCGCCAGCAATATATAGGAAGGGGAGCTGCTTTCAAAAATCCTGAGGTTTCTTTCCGTTTTTTGGACATCCGCCCTCTCGGAGCAAAGGTGCAAAAGCGCCGTCTGGGTAAAGCAGGGAAGACTTTTGTGCAGACTTTGTATGACAAAATCCGCTCCCAGAGAAAGCGCCGTGCTCTTTTTCTGCATAAACGGCAAATGCGCGCCATGGGCTTCATCCACAATCAAAATCACGTTCCGCCTGTGGCACAGATTGGCAATACTCCGTACATCGCTGACAATGCCCTCATAGGTGGGACTGGTGATATAAACAGCCTTTGCCCGGGGATGTTTTTGCAGCGCTTCCTCCACGGCTGTCGCCTCTACCCCCATATACATTCCGTATTTTTTGTGCTTCTTCACTTCCACCCATACCGGCTGTATCCCGTTCAGTTCTATGGCCTGATGAGCGCTGAAGTGAGCATTCCCGGCAATAATCAGCTCTTCTCCCCGCCCCACGGCTGTCCGAATTGCCGTATGTACACCGCAGGTGCTGCCGTTGACCAAAAAATAGCTTTTTTGTGTACCGTACACCTTGCTTGCGTACGCAAGCGCATCCCGAAGAATACCGCGGGGATGGTGCAAATCATCCGTATCCTCCAGCTCCGTCACATCCAAATCCACCAAATCGTTCAACAACTCTTTTATTTTTGCGGGCATTTTCCGCTTATGGCCCGGCATATGCATCGGCAGGCAGATCGACCGGGTATAAGCCCTTAATTGATATGCCAATGTTTCCTTTTCTTTCATCCTCGTGTTCCTATTGCAGTTCCTCCAGCTCGCTCTCATTGATGAGCAGCAGCTTCGTATCCACTTGCCGTATCTGTCTGTTTTCTTCCACAATACAGTTTCGCCAATAACAATGTATGCCTTCCTCATCTACCAGCACGATATGCAGCATATCATTTTCTCCGGTAAAGCCCTCTTTGCGAAATTCGGCATCCTCTACGCTTAATATTTCCTCCTGCGGGCTTAAAATGGCAACCTTGCCGTAAGCCCGCAACGGAAAGTCCGGTAAATACTCCATATAAATGCCGGAAAAATCCGGATACGCATACATATTTCGTATTTCTCCCGAAAAAGAATCACCGACGCTTTCTCTTTCACCGCTTCCCGTATGGTACTTATATAGAGCGCTGACGGACATGCCCTCCTTTTCCCCCATATACACGCAGCAATAGATATATTCCCCCATTGCCGCCATGGCGGTAATACCTTTCCCGGCCATATACACCGGCGTTTCCCCGCTGTATATGGCACCATCCTCCCGGTTCAGCACATATTCTCTACCGCCGATATATGCCTTATCGCCGCTGACCGCCAAAATACTGCTGCCTTGCAGCTGATATTCCCTGTTGCCCAGCTGCAGGCTCCAATCTCCCGAGCGGGAAATCGGATTTCCGTAGCTGTCCAGGAAAGAATAGCTTTCCTCCCGACTCGCCAGGCGATACATCGGGTATATTCTCTCTCCTTCTCCGTCCTTATCGAATCTTTTCAGCAGCGCATCCTTGCCGTACCAAATCCCGTCCTCCGTTAAGGCAAAGCCTTTTACGGCACTGTCGATTTCTTCCAGGTAGGCATCCTCCTTGTGAAAACGCAACAAATGCAGATCCTTATCCGCTGATTTTTCCAGAAAGTATATCCAGCTCTCATCCTCCGTCGGCGAATCCAGAATGATGTGCTCTACACGGTCGGCATAACCGTTCTGGCGCAAATCCCGTAAAAACATCGTATCTCCGGAATACAGTTCTTCCGAAACGGAAATATCCAGCAGTTTGCCTACCGAATCAAAATCATAAACAAAGGCGCCTTTTTTTAATATTCCGGTTTTTAAATAGGTATTTTCGTCAAAGTAATACAGACCCTCCAGAATCTCCACAAATTCACTCTGCGCCAGTCTTCCGTTTGATTTACGATACTGCTTGCCCTCTCGGCTGTTTATCCAGCCTACACTAAATTCCTTATCCGTTTTCTCCGCCGGCACAAGGCTTTCCATTTCTGTCTGCTTCAGTCTTTTTTCCATACCCCACTCCCGCAGGATATCGTATACACCGAAGAGAACCTGCGTAACAATCACAAGAGCCAGGACAGCAAAAACAGAGGCTGCCACAATTTTGAACATCTTTTTTGTCCATCTTGCAAAAGGGCCGTCCTCTTCCTTTTTATCCATCATGGCAAGACTCTCCTCCAGCTGCAGCAGCACCCCCTGAGCCTTCTGCTCCAACTTCGGCGTATCCTCCACAAAAATTTCCTTGTCAAACCGGATATCCTCTATATCCTGAAACTTTTTTATGCTTTCCTTCGTCAGTATCCGCAGCCATGCCCGAAAAAGGCTTTGCTCCGGCGAAGAGCCCGAGCGGCTCCACATCCGGACATAGGTTTCCTTCAATATTTCCCACGCCTGTTCCTCGTCCTGCACATAAGCTTTGATGTCCGCCAGGGTGTTTTTGTAGGTCATCAAATAAATGTCCTCAAAGCATTGTACGGACTTCTCTCGCAGACCCTGTATGCAGTTCGGGGATAGCTTTTCACTTTGCAAGGCACTTCTCTCCATCAAACCGTTTTCCACATCCGTTTTCTATTCTACCATTTATCTTGCCTGTTGTGAATGCATCTTCGTAAATTCGTCTTTTCACCAATATATTATAGATAATTCCAATCTGTCGCCTTAGTTATAGATATTATGGATTTGACCTTTTTCCTTTTCCTGCTATAATCCGCCTTGTACAGGCAAATATGTGAACTTGCTTTATTTCATAGTGTTTCACTGGGAATTTCTTGTGCAATACCGATAAAAACAATGGCTTTTGCCTTGTTCATATATTACATCTAAGGAGGATTTCAATATGCATATCAAACAAAGTGTAAGTCCGAAGAAAGTGGCAAAGGACGCTGAGGATCTTTACAGAGGAGGGTATTTTTGCTGCGAAGCTCTTGTCTGTGCCATTCGTGACAATTTTGAGCTGGATATTCCGGATTCCGTTATTGCCATGAGCTCCGGTATGTCCGTAGGTGCCGGCCGCTCCGGTTGTATGTGCGGTGCGCTCAACGGCGGCATCCTGGCTCTTGGTTTGTTTTTTGGCCGTACGGAGCAGAAGGGTCCGACGGATCCGAAGGTACAAAAATGTATGAGTCTGACCAATGAACTGCACAATTTCTTTAAGACGGAAAACGGCAAAAACTCTGCCTGCTGCCGTGTCCTGACAAGAGAGTTTGATATGGGTAAAGGCGAGCACAAGGAGCAGTGCATAGGCTATACCGGTATGTGTGCGGGCAAGGTGGCGGAAATCATCATCCGCGAGCTTGAGCTTGAAAATTTAGACACCGTAGCTTAGGAGAATGTTCTTTATGGAAATGATTAAAAAAGTATCCATTCCCTTTAGCGGCGCCATGCTGGGTATTTTGGCGCTGGGCAATCTTTTGCAGAGCTACTGGGCGCCGATTCGCCCGATTTGCGGTGTTTTGGGCGGTATTTTCTTTATCCTGCTGCTCTTAAAGTTTATTCTTTTCCCCAAGCAGCTGGCAGAGGATTTTAACAATCCGGTTTTGGCAAGCGTACTGGCAACCTTCCCGATGGGATTTATGCTGCTTTGCACCTATGTAAAGCCTTTCCTCGGCGTTTTTGCCATGTATCTTTGGTTTTTGGCGGTTCTTTTGCATGTAGCGCTGATTGTTGTCTTCAGTATGAAGTACCTTGTCCATTTCGATATCAAAAAGGTTTTTGCTTCTTGGTTTATCGTATATGTGGGCATTGCGGTGGCAGGCGTCAGCGCCAAGGCCTTTGAGCAGACCCTCATCGGCAGCTTGAGCTTTTGGTTCGGCCTGATTGCGGTATGTATCCTATTGGTGGTGGTAAGCATACGTTATGCAAAATATCCGGTTCCGGATCCTGCAAAGCCGATTATCTGCATTTATGCCGCTCCGGTCAGCCTTTGCATCGCTGCATATATCGGCTCCGTGGCAAACAAATCCGTGCCTTTGTTGCAGCTTATGCTGCTTGTATCCACGGCTTTACTGCTATTTGCCTGTGTTAAGGCTTTTACGATGATACATCGGAATTTTATTCCTGCTTTTGCAGCCTTTACTTTCCCATTTGTCATCAGTGCCATTGCCTTAAAACAAAGCCTTGCTTTCCTTGCTTCTAACAACATCCTGCTTCCTTTCGGTACGCTTTTGGTAACGCTTGAAACCTTGATTGCAACGGCTTTTGTTGCCTACGTATACGGCAAATTCGCCTTATCTTTACTGAAAAAATAAAATATTTTATGAAAAAAGGGCGCCTGCCCCGGATGATATCTTATCCGGGGCGGTGCCCTTCTGTCTTTGCTTTATTTTACCTGTTTTGCTCTGCGCCGTCCACCGGAGATAGCGTAAAGCTTTTTCTGCCCGCTTATTCATATATTTTTATGATTTACCTCCTCATACAAAACAAATTTTATTTTACATACCCTTTGTTTTCATTTATTATTGTTATTTTTCTATTTTATGATATAATTAGGATACAAAAATTTTATATTTTTAGAAAGGCTAGGGAATATTATGAAAAAACTTTTTGTTTTATTTATTTTAGTGTTTACTTTCTCTTTGACGGCTTGTTCCGCCATTCCTTTCCTCAGTAAGGAAACCACGGAAGAAACCGAAGAAAGCACAAAGAAAAAGACGAAAAAAACCAAAAAAACAACCAAAGAAAGTACAGAAGAAAGTACGGAAGACGACACGGAAGAGAGCACCGAGGAAGAAACAAGCAAAGGTAAAAGCTCAAATTCTAAATCCACCCTGACGGATGTCAGCGTAAAGGAAGAGGAGATTTTTAACCAGGAGGGTTTTGTCGTACATTCAGTCAGCATTGAAAATACTGAACTTATGGGAGCTCAGCTGAAGCTCTTAATCGAAAACAATTCCGACACCAAGTATGATTTTTCCGCTAAAGATGTTTCCGTTAACGGCTTTAGCATGGATGCAAACTTCTATGAAGCTGTTCCCGCCGGTAAAAAAACGAGTGCAAAGCTCATCTTTAATCAGGAAATGCTGGCTTTGTGCGGAATTGAAACTATCACGGATATAGAGTTTTCTCTTTCTGTTTCAGATGTAGATACCTATGAAACCTTATTTGTTTCCTCTCCGATAACCGTGAAAACCGATGCCGCGGGAACATATGAGCAAAAGTATGATGACAGCGGCAATCTTGTATTCAATGATAAGGGACTGAAAATTGTGCAGAAAGATCTTACTTATGATGAATATTTCGGACTGACTTGTTCCTTCTATATTGAGAATACAACGGATAAGCCTCTTCTCATCGTTTCAGAAGACACTATCATCAACGGTTTGGTAGAAGACGGTTTTCTCTCTGCCACAGTTACTCCGGGTAAAAGAACGATTACAGGACTGCATTTTTACAGCACGGATATTACTTCCGCTTCAGAAGTAGAGGAATTAGAGATAAGTTTCTCCGTTATGGACGCCGAAACTTGGGGTTCCCTCTTTGAAATACCTACGGTTACCCTTAATCCTTAAGTATATTACAGGCATCTGCATATGTATGGCAAAAGCCCTCGAAAATCCTTATCGGGTTTTTCGGGGGCTTTTTTCAAAACAAAATTAAAAACTACCGCAAAGCGATAGTTTAAGGATGAGACACCCGGGACTCGAACCCGGGACAACTTGATTAAAAGTCAAGTGCTCTACCACCTGAGCTAGTATCCCATGATTTTTTCAAAACAAAATGCCTTGGACCGGAATCGAACCAGTGACACGAGGATTTTCAGTCCTCTGCTCTACCAACTGAGCTACCAAGGCATAAGTTGCGGGGACAGGATTTGAACCTGCAACCTTCGGGTTATGAGCCCGACGAGCTACCGGATTGCTCCACCCCGCGATATTATTCACCACCAGAGCGAGGTCCTTCGTTCTGGTATCCGGTTGAGTGGGGGAAGGTGGATTCGAACCACCGAAGGCAGTGCCAGCAGATTTACAGTCTGTCCCCTTTGGCCACTCGGGAATTCCCCCATGTCATGATATTGCTGTAAGCAACAAAGCCGATAATCGGACTCGAACCGATAACCTGCTGATTACAAATCAGCTGCTCTGCCAATTGAGCCATATCGGCATATTATAAAAATATGCTCTCTATGCCTATATTTGTAAAATGGGACCAATAGGGCTCGAACCTATGACCCTCTGCTTGTAAGGCAGATGCTCTCCCAGCTGAGCTATGATCCCGTAGGTACAAATATAATATATACAAATGCTTTTGTCAAGCATTCAGCGACCCAAATCGGACTCGAACCGACGACCTCCGCCGTGACAGGGCGGCGCTCTAACCAACTGAGCCATTGGGCCTGAATAAACGTTTCATCATACCCTGAAAACCACACATCAAACAACAAACACTTCCTAAACGACTTCTTGGTTAAACCCTCGACCTATTAGTAATCATCAGCTTAATACATTACTGTACTTACACCTTGACCCTATCTA
>JBGZHY010000136.1:0-28754 GCA_041848045.1 Lachnospiraceae bacterium | reverse complement strand
ATTTGTATGGCTAAAAGTATGACAGTAAGAATATCAATAAATATGACTATCTTCTTTTTCATTCTCGCATACCTCCCCAGCCTTGCTCAAAGGTATTTCTTGCCTGCTTTGCATCAGAATTATCGTTATACCTACTTTGATTATCACCACGTTTTTCACCGTCCTTCGGCAAATCATCCTTCGATACATTCCCATAACCCTCATAAGGCAATACATCATATAGCAGATGATTTAAACCTGATATTGACGCTTTCCCATCCTTGTAGTACATCCCGCTGAAGTTATAGGTTCCCATGTTTTAATGAGATGAGCCCAAAATTCTGATTTTTAAGCTCGGCTCAGAAGTCATTTCACAGCACCGCCTCTTCTATTGATAACTATACAGAAGTATAGCGGAAAGATACGCGTTTTCTATTTTGTTCTCTATTCTTTCGATACTGAGAGAAAATATATAGAGCCTGTATTTCATCTTTTCATTTTCTCCCTCCAAATAGCTGTCCTCCGGAATAAGTTCCCCTTTCTTACTCTCCTTCAGCTGTTCCAAAAGCTTGACTTTTTGCAGCAGTTCTTCCTCCGACAGTAAAAAGCGGGTCCATTCGGCTCCATCCTTCATAAAAATCAGCTCTATGCCTTTCGCACTTTTTCGGATGTGCAAATCTTCCGACAGCTTTTCTTCCTCTCTTTCCTCCTCGCCGTAATAGGACACGGAAATCTCATGTAGCTTCTCGTATCCCGCCAAAGGTAAAGCCTTATTTCGTGCCGAGCTGTAGAAAGAATAATATTCGCTTTTTCCCTCGGAATCCGAATCCGCCGAATAGGCATAGCCATAATTTTCGAAGCCGAAATGTTCGGCAAAATCATAGTTCTCATCCTCAGGCAAAAAGGCAAGCTCCCTCTCCGGATAGTCTGCCAAAATATATAGGATGCTGGATATGCTTTCCTGATCCGCTTCGCTGACATCCTTGCCCGGCTGCACTTTGCCCTGCTCATTCAGCATATCGTTGGCACGCAGGATGCGCAGCAGCCTGTTGTGCAAACTGTAAAACTGCAGCTCTCTGCCCGATAAAGGTCCTGTTCCCGTCAACAGGCTGAAGCACATGGCAAGCAGCAGGATACTTCTGTTCTCCGCCTTGGGCCTGCACAGATACCATATCATGCACAGCAATACGAATATTCCTCCTGCCGCCACGTAATAGCGGTTTAAGGTAATACCGTAGGATAAAATTCTGGCGCCGATGGTTACAAAAAGCATCACCACCGAAGGCAGTAAAAGCAAGGGCAGAAGCCTTTTGACTATTTTGGCAAAACCATTGCTTTCCTGCCATGCCGAAACAAAAAAGAGCAGAAATACCGCCAGCAGTCCGTACCACAAAATCAAATGTCCCAGCAGCACCACCGGAAAATTCCGCAGATACAGACAGCGCAGATAGTATAAAACCAATACAAGGGTATACGCCAAAAGCACCGGCGTAATGATGTACAAAAACAATATTTTAAAGAAAGCATTTCCCTCCTTTTTCTCCATTTGCGGCTGCGGATAATACGACAGCCTGACCAAAAGTTCAAAAAAGCAGAATACCACAATGACTATGGATAAAATGAGCTTTTCTTCTATTCCCACGGAAAACAAAAGGCAAAAGCTGATATAAATGAACAAGATGCCGGCACACAAAACACCGGACATAAAGAAAGACTTAAACTGCGCCATAAAGCATTCCAGCACATAGGCTGCATAATGCCTGCCCTCCCGCAGCTTGCCGCATAGATAGGTCGATAATTTTAAAAACAGATATATGGCAAATATTTCGATTGCCGGCATATTCTCCTCTGCATTCGGATACCATATAAGCCGCAGATAGTATGCCCCCAGAAGCACCGGCGTCAGTATATGCAGAAGCTTTGCTTTGCTCTCCTTTGCTCCCTCTGCCAACAGGCTGAAGCTGTGGCTTAAGTGCACACCGTATATAAGAAGCAGGATAATCCGCATCCGGTCAGGTGAATCCCCTATAGTATCCCACAGTTCTTTTTGCAGCACCAGATACAAAAGATATAAGGTCAAAGCCAAACCGTACAGCAGCGAAAAAGGAAAGCGCAGTATACTGCCCTTCAATGCGGCGATACGTCTTTGCAAAAAATGTTTCATGGTAAGAACCTCCCTTCACCTCCATTGTAGTACAGGAAAGAAAAAGGGTCAAGCCCGGCAGGCTCGACCCTTTTGAACGTGTCGCACTACTTTGCTTTTCCGTCCCAAATCCCCTTTTCATCCACCGTGTAGCCGTCCGGCGTTTTTTGTTTTCTGTAAAGCATTCCCTGCGTCTTTCCGTCTTTTTCTTCAAAATAATACCAGGAAGAGCGAATATTATGCCATCCGCAAAGCATGGCGCCTTCCAAAGCATCGGCTCCTTCACTCAGGTAATAGGTATTCCCTGCTTCATCCGTATAAAAGCCGGTCTGCAAAAAGCCTTCCTTGTCTATTCGGAACCAGGCATAGGACATATTTCGGCTGTTTGTCCCCACTCCGGTACAAATCCAGGTGTTCCGATATACCGTGCCGTCCGTTTTCACGAACTGCCATACTGCGGGATCCTCTCCCTTTCTCCATCTTCCTTCCGTGAGTGGCGGAATATTCTGACCTTGTGCCGAAGCTTGAACCTTTTTCGTCTGTCCTCCGGCTCCTCCTTTGCTTCCTCCGCCTGCATTTTTCTTATGTTGTGTTCCTCCGTTTTCCGGCTGCTCCGGTTCAGGCTCTTTCGGCAGTCCGGGCTCCGATTCCTGCGAACCGGGCTCTTTCGGCGGTAGCGGTGCCTCAGGCTCTTTTTCCAGCTGCAGTCGGCTTCCGTCGCTTCTTACAATATCGTGACCGATACCCGGCAAAATATCGGCATTGTCCGTGTATACCGCAACATTTCCTTCATTTTCACCGAAGCAGTCCTTTGCCAGATAATCCACATAGTCCGGCAGCCTGACTTGACGCAGTTTATTCCCGGCAAATGCCAGGCTCGGAATCCGCGTCAAATAGTGCTCCGCCCCTTCCTGCCTTGTCCGGAAGCTAAGCTTTTCCAACTGATTGGCGCGAAAGGCTTCTTCGCCGATTTCTTCCGTATTTCCCGGAATATACAGTTCCTTCAAACGATTGTTTTTGAAAGCCCTGGCGCCGATATGTCCGGTATATTTGCCCAGCTCCAAATGCTCCAGCATATTATCTTCAAACGCCGCCGTCCGGATGATATGGGTCAGCTCCGGCAAAATCAGTCGCTTTAAACGATTCCCCTTAAAGGCATATTCCTGAATACTGCGCAGCAGGGCTCCATGTACATTATCCACATTAAACTGCAGCTCTTCGATTCCGCAGTCCATAAAAGCGCCGGAGGATATGGTCTTTATCTTATCGTGCAAAATCAGCTTCCCTGCTTTCTTGCCGTAAAATGCAAATGCAGAAATTTCATCAATGGTTTTTCCGCTGCCGACCGCGCTGGGTATACGAAATTCTTCTTCCTCTCCCAAATATCGCAAAAGCACGCTGCCCTTTGCGATATAGCTTTGACCCTGATATTTTTCCGCCTTTTCCACGCCGACAGAAAAAGCTTCCTTACCGTCTACCCTAAGAGCGATTTCCTTCGCCTCTGCCAGATGCTCCAAATGAAGGACAAAATATCCGTCCTCGTTGCTCTGCACCGTTTTTTCCTCCAAAACGCCTGCATCCGTCAGCACACGACAGCTGATTTGTGCCTGCGGCAGAGCAAAGCCCGGAACTTCATCATCGGTATCCAGTATAGGCAGGCGCAGAGTCGGTTCCAACGCATAGTAGTAGAAATCCAGTATGTTTTCTTTTTCCAGACGCAGCGTCACCGCCTTGTCCCTGCTGATATACAGCTTCCCGTTGTCCCTGAAATCCGGCGGCGTAAGCACCGCCTCTTCTCCTATGCGGTAAAATTCTCCGGCAGGAATCTCCCTGCTGTATGATTTCGGGTTGCTCCTGCCGTAGAGCAGAGCAATTCTGTATACCTTTTCCCTGTCCCCGGCATCCGTCAAACGAAACTTCACCAGAGCCGGATTGATGAGGTATTCCCCTTCTGCGGATGTCAGCGGACTGTTCGGATCCGTATAGATTTTGGCATATTGGAAGCCGTTTCCTTTACTGTTTCCAAAGGCTCCCTCGGCAACGCTCTGCAACTTCGGAGCGTACAGCTCCACATTTTTATTGCCCGCAAAGGCTTTCTCGGCAATACTTTCCACATTCTCCATCTTTTCTATCAGAACCGGATCCCCTGCCGTATCGAAGGTTTCCTTTTCAATATGATGAACATTCTTCGGAATGTTAATGCTAAATTGCCTTTCCCCCTCGCTCTTATACTGATAGCGAAAAGCTCCCTTACCGATGTAAGCCAGACTGTCCGGCAGGCTGACTTCTTTAAGCCTGTTATTTTGGAAGGCATTGGCATCAATAAGCTCTACTCCCTCCGGTACAATCAGCTTTTCCAGTTTTTCCTCCGCACTCTTTCCGGTGCCGTCAAAGGCCTTTTCTCCGATTCTCTTTACCGGAACACCGCCAATCTCCTTCGGAATGGTAAGTCCTCTCGCCTTCCCATGATATTTGGTGATGGTTCGGGTAGCTTTATCAAAAGTAAATTCCTCCTCACTGCCGACGGAAACGGAACCGGCATCAGGATTTTTCCCGCTTTCCTCTACCGCAGCCTCTTGTATTTCTTTGGAGCCGTCCCTGTACAGAAAGCAGGCCTTTACCGCAAATGCTCCCTGTGTCGGAAGTACGGAAACCGAGGTAAACGCTCCGTCATAAATAAAGGCTCTTTCCTTCGCCTTGGCACCCGCCTTCGTATCGTAATAAATTCCCGTGCTTTCGATAAGCGGTTTTTCATAACGTGTGGCCACGTAGAAAGGCTGATCCGTCCTTAAGGTAAATTCCTCCAGGTTTATTTCGTTCCATGCATTTGCCTGCAGACCTTCATATTCCCTGAACGGAATCCATTCGCGCAGCCTTCCTTCTTCGTCATAGCCCAGTATGCCGATTTGGATATGACTGCCGCCATAGACCCGATTATTTACCGCAAAAACGGAAATACTTTTCAACATGCTGCCCTCATAGGATGCCTGAAACCTTTGGGCAATGCCCTTGGTGGAGCCTTTAAAATGAACCGTCTGATAATCTCCGTCATTTTCCGCTATCGTAAATCCGCCGTAATCCTTGATTTCCTCCGACAGGCTTTCCGCTATCTTTTCCATTCGCACCTCCGGCACAAGGCTTTTGGCATCTGCAAAACGGCACTTCAGCTCCCGGGTATAGTAACCCCTCTTATAAAAGCGCAAGGTATATTCTCCGCTGAATACTTCGCTGCTTTGATATTTTCCACCGATATCCGTTGAAAGCACAGGCAGATTTTCATCCTCGATAATACGCACCTGCACATCCGCCAGCGGATTGCCTTGCTCATCCTTCACACTGCCTTCTATCTGCAAAGGCTTGGCAGGCTTCAACACGGCGTCTATCTTTTGCTCCTTCTCTCCGCTTAAATCCACACTTGTTCTGAAAGGCTCATAGCCGTAAGCACTGACTACCAGAGTATAGGGCTTTCCTCCTTCGTTACAGATGTGCTTTATCTCGTATGTTCCGTCAATCAGAGAGGCATAAGTGTAGTTGCCGGTTTCCAGAACCTGTATTTTGGCACGCAAAGGCACCGCCTCTTCCTTAGCGGGCGCTTCCTCCAGCACAATTTCCTCATCCGCCTCGGAGGCGCTGGCAATACGGATATTCGCTGCAGCATGGGTGCCAATCTCCTTTACCTTTCGGCTGACATAAATATTGTCAATATACCAGCCCAGCTGATACGGAAATATTGCGCCGTTCCCGCTGTTCACATGGAAACGCAGAGAAATTTCCTTCCCCGCATAAGCCTGCAGGGATTTTTCCAAGGTAAACCAGCTATGCTGTTTCTTTTGATCCTGAATCTCCTGTTTATGGAAAAGGGTATACCAGCTCTCGCTCTCTTCCTCCTTCACCTCCACAGTAAAAGAAACCTCGTCTATATCGGATACCGTTGAAAAGGAATCTATGTAAATATAATCCTCCGGCTTCACCCGAAATGTCGGCATATACAGATAAGAGTCCTGCTGTTTGGAGAGGGCGGCATTTAATTTGGTTCCCCACATCTTTGTTTTATTCTTCTCCAAACCGCTCCACACAAGATTTTGCATATAATCCGTGCTTTCCGGTCTTTGCGGTTTGCCGTATTCCCAATCATTTGCCTCGCCTTCGGCGGTAAAGGCACCGTCATCGGCCTCAAAATCATAGGCTACGCTCGGCGTATACCCCGCAATCCGCACATATAATTCTTCCGACCACGCACCCTCGTTTCTGCTGTTGTCAAGGGCACGCACACGATAGGCATATTGTTCCCCTTCTTGGATATCCGTATCGTAATAGTGCATGCGGTAATGGGTTTTCTGCTTACCGTCATGAATAAACTCCGCCGCTTCCTCGTCCTGGAACACCACAGCCAAAGGGACAAAGCCTCCGTCTTCCCTGCGCTTCTCCAATTCATACTGCAGCATATCCGTTTCTTCGTTCATGATGAAGCTGATATCCAGACCCTTATGGTTCTGCACGGCTTTTAAGCCTTCCACCTTGCCCGGCTTACTGCTGTCGCCGTAATCCAGGCGCAGATTGTCGATATACCAGCCCTCGCCTTTATCCGCATCATGACCGCGAAAATACAGCCTAAGCAGCAAAGGCCTGTCGGAACCGCTGTACTTGCGTAAGGAATAGCTGTTATTTTCCCAGCTTCTGTCTGTGATATCCGGACGTATCGTCACATTATGGACGAGCTCCCAGTCATTCGGGGCACCGCTGAAAGAAGCTTCCAGCTTTGCCACACTGATGCCGGTGAAGCTTTTGAACATATCCATATTCAAAACCACATTTTGTCCCTGTACGGTGTCCTCCATCCGGATCGGCGGCAGATACAGGTACGAATCCGTCTGCTTTTCAAATCCCGCTTTTCCTGCATCAATGCCGAGGTACTTCCTGCCGCCGTCCGGCATATTCGGCTCCGCTGCCGACAGCTTTTCCGACCACTTCCAATTTCCCTCCAAAATGAAGCCGTTGATATTTTCTTCCAAGGTATTTTCCCAAGGCAGCGCTACTCCCGGCAAAATTTCTATCTTTTTTTCTGCCTGTATCTGATTTCCGGCGTAGTCCACTACCTCAGCCCGCAGGGACAATTCCCCCGCCTTTAACTGCAGTGCCGGAATCGTCGCGCGGTATACCCCCCGGTTTTGCAAGCCCTCGAATAAATCCAGACTAAGGCTTGCAAAGTCCGTATCTTCCTCATTTTTATAGTACAGCTTTGCGCTGCGGATGGAAATGTCCTCTTCCACCTGCACATTCACCTGCAGTTCCCTTCCCAGGTATGCCTCCTTGATGTTCTGAAACTGCAGTCTGGGACTCTCACTGTCTTTTCCTTCTTTTAAAATGCTGCCGTATATTCTGCCCTGTTCCTTTCCCTGTGCCTTTGACACGGCGGCATAAGCGTCTACCAGTCCGTAGCCGTAGCCCATATTGGGCGAATCCTTATATTCCCTGTCGGACAAAGGCTTGGCGCTTTCTTGCAGTATTTTTGCCATTTCGTCTACACTGAGATTCGGATTGGCTTCTTTCATCAGTGCCAGTACCCCCGCCACATGGGGTGCCGCCATACTGGTGCCGTTCCAGCTCACATATCGCCCTGAGGCATCAACGGAACGTACCTGTACCCCCGGCGCCACAAGATCCGGCTTGATATACTTTTTTTCTTTGTCAAATATGGACGGACCTCTTTTGGAAAAACTTCCCAGCTTTTCCTCCCGGTCTACCGCACCTACCGCTATCACATTCAGAAGATTTCCCGGATTGGCAATGCTGCCCGGTCCCGGCGTTCCCTCTCCCGAAAGCTGATTCCCGGATGCAAACACTGCCACAATGCCCGCTTCCTTCCATGCCTGTGCCATATCTTTAAACCATATATCGTCACTGCTGTCACCGCCCCAGGAATTGTTGATGATATCCGGCTTCTGACGCAGCATCCATTCGCCTGCTTCCAGCAGATCCGCAATATCCCCACCCTTTTCATCCAGCGCTTTTGCACTGATGAACTTGGCTTTGGGGGCAACACCGATGCGATTCAGCTTTTCCCCCTCTTTTCCTACAATAATACCTGCCACATGCGTACCGTGGTCATTGACGCTGCCCGCCTCCGGCTCCTCCATACCGTTTACGCAGTCCTTGTAATAGGATTTATCGATTTTACCGCTCTGTGCATCATATCCTTTAAAAGCCTGTTTAAGCGCCGGAAGACGGTAATTGACACCTGTATCAATAATACCGACCGTCACCCCTTCTCCTTCGATGCCCAAGCTTTCCCATACCGTATCCGCATGCACATCCAGCACGCCCCACTCTATGCGCCTTTCATCGGGCTGATACAACACGGAAGCCGCCCTGTCCTCATCCTTAATAGGCTCTATGAGCCAAATCTTGTTGTTGGAAGTGATTTTTTCCACCTCCTGTAAGGCGGCAAGCTCTCTGAGTAAGGACGCATCCTTCACCAGGGCATGGATGGCGTTTACAATATAAAAACGCTCATAAGACTCTACACGTCCCTCCTGAATGCCCTTTTCCAGCAGCTGTACCGCTCTTGCCTGGGCAATGTCCGCCTGCTCTTCCCTGCTTAGATCTTCATAGGCTTCTCCGGCATCCAATTTAATCAGCAAATCATAGGGTGCCTGTGTGTGGCGTAAATAATCCTCGATGCCCTGCATTTTGCCTGCAATTTCGATTTCTTCCACCGCAGCCTGTACCGTTATGGGCAGCAGCCCGGTATTGCCCCACAGCATAACCGACAGCAAGATGCCTGCAAGCCACCGCTTCCAAGTCCTTTTTATTATTCTCATTCTTTTCCCCCGTCTGATATATCCCTTTTCCTATGGTACAATATAAACCCTGAGCGTCAGCGCCTTGTATCCGCTTATCTCCAATGTGATGTCGGCATATGGGAATTGTCCGTCTATCTTTCTGAATCCGATTTTGGAATGTCCCGCCGGAATCCGCACTCTAAGTTCATTTCCACCGATTTTTTCCACCTTCCATCTGTCCGCTTCCGACGTGGCAGGTCCCGGATAGATAAAATCTTCTCCTGCCTGCGTCTGTACCCGCACCTGCATATTTTCTTTTACCAAATCTCCGTCCAGCCCCTCCGCCTGCAAAATCACCTTAATATCTCTTGTCGTGGCATAAAAATATTTTTCTCCGTCTGTCCACTCATCGTCATGATTGTCCACCACATAAAGCCTTGCCTGTATTTCTTTCTTCTCTTCTCCCGGTACATCTTTCTGCAGATGTAAGGTGGTATACAAATCCTTTACCCCCCTGATTTTAATTAACAGCTTTGTTCCGCCGGCCTCCAAATATGCAGGCATAGCTTCCGCTGTCAAAATCAGATATGACTTGCCTTCATGGTACTCCGTTCTCCATGCCTCCCGTCCTATCTCCTCTTCCTGATATGCGCTCTGCCCTTCTTTTGGTATCCGCTTATACAGCTTTATATTCTCCAAATCTTCGCTGCCAAGATTCTCCAACTCTATTCTCGCCTCTTCATTTTCCCGTACATGGATATCGGCGTTTATGTCGACATCCGTTCGGAATGCTTTATAGGGAACCTCGGTTTCCAGAATCACTTCTCCCCGATAATCAATCTTCACTTTCATGTTTTCATCCGCATTTTTTAACACGCCGTTGTAATTAGAACGAATGTTGGCTGTTTTAATCGCAATGCTTTTGTTTACCTCGTCTATTTCCATATTGCCGGATGCCAGAGGAAGAAAGGCGCCGAATTTTTCATAGCTTATGTTTATGGCCTGCATGTCCTCCACAGCTTCAAATTGAAATATCGGATTCTCATTGCAATAGTAAAATTCCTGCAAAAGCCTTGCCCCCGCACTTGGCTGCTGCGGTACCTCCGGCTGCGGCTGCGGCACTTCCGGCTGTGGCTGCGGCACTTCCGGCTGCGGCTGCGGCACTTCCGGCTGTGGCTGCGGCACTTCCGGCTGCGGCTGCGGCACTTCCGGCTGCGGCTGCGGCACTTCCGGCTGCGGTACCTCCGGCTGCGCTTGTACGCTTCCTTGATTTTCGCTCTTGGATGCCGAAGTAGCGCCTCCCGTACTTCCGCCTCCTCCTCCACCTCCGCCGCTTCTTCGGGCGGCAGTCTTTACACTCTTTGCCTTATCCTTTGCGGCAGATTTTGTCTGTATGCCCTTTCCTTCTTCAAATACCGCCTTTTGCCCTGCGTCCGTCCATCTGCCCGAAGCATCCACCCGATAACCGTCGGGCGTCACCGTCTGCACAAGCAATTTTCCTTCTTCACTGCCCGTAGCCACTCCCAAATAATAGGCATAACCGTCTATCCACTGCCAACCGGTCAGCATCTTCCCTTGCTGTCCGTCACTGACAGGATTCAAAAAATACCATGCGCCGTCCCCGGTTTGTAACCAGCCCGTCCGCATTACGCCGGTATCCCCATCCAGATAATACCAGTCCTTGCCGCTTTGCAGCCAGCCTTTCTGCACTGCTCCGTCCGCTCCGTAATACTTCCATTTTCCCGCCTGCTCCACCCAGGCTGCCTGCACCGGAAAGGCCGTATATGCGAGCGTACACAGGAATGCACCGCCCATTGCCGCCATTTTCCAACTATTCTTTAACATACTTTCCCTCCTTACAACATATTGTAGTTTTAAAAGTTAGGTCTTACTAACCTTTAAAATTATATCCTTTGTTATTTTTACTGTCAATGCCGTATTTTACCATCCCGGGCAATAAAAAAAGGACGCTTCTGCACGTCCCTTTCTCATCTGCACTATATAAAACGTATAACTTGTTCTGCGGCATCCACCTTTGCCTTTTTCCCGAAAGGTACAATACAACGGGGCGTTGCATGTCCCACATTGATATTGCATACAATCGGCAATGCGGCATCATCAATGACTTCCACCAGAATCTTTTTATACTCCTCATCATAACACTCATCCATAGGCTTACCCACCAGCACACCCTCCACCTGCGCAAAGATACCCCTTTCCTTCAAACACTCAAGCATCTTTCGATACAGCGCCGGCTCCGTCTTTTCTTCACTGCTTTCCAGAAGGAGGATTTTTCCTCTCCACTCTCCGGCAGGCGGAAAAAGCTTATATTTCTCACACAAAGAAGCCTCATCTGCATAGCGCGGATTTTCACAGGGCAAAATATAATACAGACTTTCTATACAGCCTCCCAAAATCTCTCCGGAGAAACGGGCAGCTCCCTGTAAAAGTACAAAGCCCTGATTCGGATGCGCCTTTCTTGCCGTGCCGATAGCAGCCGGACCGAAATCACTGCGCTCTTCATACCAAAGCTTGCTCGGTCTAATTTCCCGAATCCCCCCGGTACGCACCAGCTCCTCAAAGCAGGCTCGACTGTAGGGCAGCATGTCCTTGTCCAATTCGCAGATATCCGCCAAAAAACTCTGCCCGTAAAAGGTCGGCAAGCCCAGCTTATGCAGCATCAGGTGGTTGACGCTGGTGTCGGAAAAGCCCAGAAATATCTTGTTTTTCAATACCTTTTGCAGGGCGTTATCGTCAAAAAGATAAGGCAGCAAACGATAGGTATCATCCCCGCCGATGGCGCAAAGTATCATATCTACTTTTTCATCCGCAAAAGCCTCCAACAAATCCTCCGCCCTTTTTTCGGGATGCTCCGCCAAATAGGAAAGTCCCTTTCCGGCATTGGGCATAAGCTTTACCTTTAATCCCATCTCTTCCAGCCTGCGCACTCCCAATGCATATTCGTGGGCGATAAAATCCTCTCCGATCAGCCCCCTGGATAAACTGACCAGTGCCACTGTCTTGACCATCCTCTACACCTCAAACATCAAATCGCTGTAGCTTGGCAGAGGCCAAAGCCTCTTATCCACTAAGCTCTCCAGCTTGTCCAAAGGCTCCCGCAGCGCCTGCATGGCAGGAACCACATTCTCCCGGTACGCATTTGCCCGCTCCTGTATAGGCTCTATCTGCGCCGTTTTCTCCGTCAGGGTCTGCAATACGGACAGGGCGGACTTTGACTCCCGCAAAAGTCCGGAGCACTCCATAATCAGCTCCTTCTGCACTCCGGTATCCGCCTCCGGACAGGCAAGCTGTACGCCATGGGCGGACTGAGCCAAGTCCGAAATAAAACGAATAACCGCAGGAATCAAAAGCTTATTTGCCATATCCGCCATAGTTTTGGCTTCAATGTGAATAATTTTGCAATAATTTTCAAATTCCACTTCCTGCCTGGACACCAGCTCCGCTCTGGTAAAGACCTTGAAGCTTTCAAAAAGCCTTACCGCTTTTTCCGTTGTCAATGCCGGAATCGCCTCCACCGTAGAGCGAATATTCGGCAAACCTCTGCGCTTTGCTTCCTCAACCCAGGCTTGGGAATAGCCGTTTCCGTTAAAAATGATTCTCCTGTGTTTGCGGAAAATATCCTTAATCATATCATGCACGGCTTCTTCAATATTATCCGCTTTTTCCAGAATATCCGCCGCTTCTCTGAAACTTTCCGCCACAATGGTATTCAGCACGATATTGCCGGAAGCCACGGAATCGGAAGAACCCACCATTCTGAACTCAAACTTATTGTTGGTAAAGGCAAAGGGCGAGGTTCTGTTTCTGTCTGTAGCATCCTTTTCAAAATCCGGCAAGGTGTTGACACCGGTTTTTAACACCCCTCCCTGCTTGGAATGGGTCGCCGCTCCGGTTTCAATCAACTGGTCAATCACATCCTCCAACTGCTCTCCCACAAAAATGGAAATGATGGCTGGAGGAGCCTCACTGGAGCCCAGTCTGTGGTCATTACCGGCCACCGCCGCCGCCTCTCTGAGCAAATCCGCATGCACGTCCACCGCCTTCACGATGCAGGCAAGAACCAGCAGAAATTGTATGTTTTCATGGGGCGTATCCCCCGGATTCAAAAGATTGATGCCGTTATCCGTGGTAATGGACCAGTTATTGTGCTTACCGGAGCCGTTGACGCCGGCAAAAGGCTTCTCATGCAGCAGACACTGTAAGCCGTGACGTGCCGAAACCTTTTTCATCACTTCCATCATAATCTGGTTATGATCCACGGCACGATTTGCCTGCTCGTACACCGGCGCCAGTTCATGCTGTGCGGGAGCCACTTCGTTATGCTGGGTCTTTGCAGGCACACCCAGCTTCCAAAGCTCATGATTTACCTCATTCATATAAGAGGCAATTCTGTCCTGTATGCTTCCGTAATAATGATCCTCCAGCTCCTGTCCCTTCGGCGGCATGGCGCCGAACAAAGTTCTGCCCGTATGCATCAGATCCGGTCTTTTCAGGTACTTCTCACGGTCAATGATGAAATATTCCTGCTCCGCTCCCACATAATTCAGCACCCGCTTCGCCGTCGTATTGCCGAAAAGGCGGACAATGCGCAGCGCCTCGTCATTGATGGCCTGCATAGAGCGTAAAAGAGGGGTTTTCTTATCCAAAGCCTCCCCCTTATACGAGCAAAAAGCGGTCGGAATACAAAGCGTTACCCCCAGAGCATCCTCCCGCAAAAATGCCGGCGATGTGCAGTCCCAGGCCGTATACCCCCTTGCTTCAAAGGTGGCGCGCAGGCCTCCGGATGGAAAGCTGGAGGCGTCGGATTCTCCCTTGGTCAGTTCCCTTGCCGAAAACTCCATAATAACCTTCCCCGCCGTATTGGGTGCGGAAATAAAAGACTCATGCTTTTCCGCCGTTACTCCGGTCAGGGGCTGGAACCAATGGGTATAATGGGTCGCCCCGTGCTCCACCGCCCATTCCTTCATGGCATGCGCTACGGCTCCCGCAATACTGAAATCCAACTCCGCCCCGTCTTCAATGGTCTTTTTCAGTTTCCTGTATATATCGCTGGGCAGCTTCTCCTGCATCACTGCGTCATTAAATACATTGCAGCCGAAAAAATCAGCTATATTTTTTGAATCACACATAAAATCTCCCACTTTTTTAGCCTTCATTTGTATAGAAATAGGTGTTCTCTCACCCTTGAAAGAACACCTAAAGCAAATCTGCACCTAAGCTTTGCCAACTGAACCGAACAGCTGCATTTTTTCCTTTACGCTTTGCATAATGGCATCAAATCCCGGCTTTAAGAGCTTTCTAGGGTCAAATCCCTTGCCCTCCAGGTCCTTGCCTGCCTCAATATACTGACGTGTCGCAGCGGCAAAAGCCAGCTGACACTCCGTATTTACATTTATCTTGGCAACCCCCAGAGAAATCGCCTTCTTAATCATATCCTCCGGAATACCCGTTCCGCCATGCAGAACAAGCGGTATGTTGTTGCTCGCCTCCTGTACGGCTGCCAATACGTCAAAATTCAAGCCCTGCCAGTTTGCAGGGTACTTGCCGTGAATATTACCGATACCCGCCGCAAGGAAGTCAATACCCAAAGACGCAATCATGGCGCATTCCTTCGGATCCGCAAACTCACCTGCGCCCACTACACCGTCCTCTTCCCCTCCGATGGAGCCTACCTCCGCCTCGATGGACAAGCCTCTTTCATGTGCAATCTTTACCAGCTCCGTCGTCTTGGCAACATTCTCGTCAATCGGGAAGTGTGAACCGTCAAACATGATGGATGAAAAGCCTGCTTCAATACACTTTAAGCAGCCTTCGTAAGAACCGTGATCCAGATGCAGAGCAACCGGCACCGTAATGCCCAGATCCTCTATCATGCCCTTTACCATGGAAGTCACCGTCTTGTAACCCGCCATATACTTACCGGCGCCTTCGGAAACACCCAGAATCACCGGTGACTGCATCTCCTGCGCCGTCAATAAAATAGCCTTGGTCCATTCCAGATTGTTGATATTAAACTGCCCTACCGCATAATGTCCCTCTTTGGCCTTCAAAAGCATATCTCTCGCTGAAACTAACATACTTACCTCCTTGTCGAAAAATCATCACTTATTATACTATATATTCAAAATATTTTCTACAATATTCTGCATATCTTTCACGGCACACTCCCTGTGATGAAGGATCTTCGCGCCCTTTATCTGTGTAACCGCTTTCGGAATTTCCACGCCGCTTGCCTTCTCCAAAGCGGCAATCAAATCCCATTCATCCCTTGTCCGGGAACCGCCCTCCAAGGCAGCCATGACCGCTTCGGCAAACTTATACGGGCTTGCCGTACTCACGATTACCGTCTTATGCGGATCCTTTGTCTTCTCTTGATACTTTTTGTATGCACAGCTTGCCACACCGGTATGGGTATCCACCAGATAGCCGCTTTCCTCGTACAGAGCCTTTATCTCCCCGGCATTTTCCTCCTGATCGGCATAAGCAGCGGCAAAATCCTGCATATTCCGCCTTGCTGCGGCGCTGACGCTGTAGACACCTTTATTTTGCAAATCCGCCATCAGCGCCGCCGTTTCCCCGGCGTCACAGTCATTAGCCAGATAAATCAGTCTTTCCAGATTGCTGGAAACCAAAATATCCATAGACGGGGAGGTGGTCAGTATAAATTCCCGATTTCTGTCATATACGCCGCTTGCAAAAAAATCCGTCAGAACCTTGTTGTCATTGGACGCGCACAGCAGGGTATGCACCGGCAGACCCATGCGCTTGGCGATATACGCCGCCAATATGTTGCCGAAATTCCCCGTCGGCACACAGAAATTGATGGCTTCCGCCTCTTTTATTTCTCCTCTTTCCAAAAGCTTCACGTAAGCATACACATAATAAACAATCTGCGGCACCAGACGCCCGATGTTGATGGAATTGGCACTGGAAAGCATAATCTGCCTGTCCTTAAGCTTCTCTGCAAAGCCCTTATCGGAAAAAATCTGCTTGACGCCGCTTTGGGCATCGTCAAAATTCCCCTCTATCGCTACCACGGCAACATTGTCCCCTTTTTGGGTCAGCATTTGCAGCTCCTGAATCTTGCTCACGCCCCCCTTCGGATAGAATACGATAATGCCGGTCTGCTCCACATCCGCAAAGCCCGCCATCGCCGCCTTCCCCGTATCGCCGCTGGTCGCCGTCAAAATCACAATCTTATCCCGTACAGCCTTTTTCTTTGCCGCCGTAATCAGCAAATAGGGCAGAATGGATAAAGCCATATCCTTAAAGGCAATGGTGCTGCCGTGGAAAAGCTCCAGATAGAAAGCACCTCCCGCTCTGATCAAAGGCGCAATTTCTTCGGTGTCAAACTTCTCGTCATAGGCTTTACGGATGCAGTATTCCAGCTCCTCTTTCGTATAATCCGTCAAAAACAGCTTCATTACCTCATAGGCAATTTCCTGATAGCTTTTTCCTTGCAAAGAAGACAAAGAAAAGTCAAAAAGAGGAATCTGCTCCGGCATAAACAAGCCGCCGTCCTCCGCCAGACCCTTCAATATCGCTTCGGCAGCGCTTACACCGCTTTCTCCACCCCTTGTACTGGTATATCTGATATCTTTCATCCTTTATTCTCCTCCTGTGGTATGTACAATTATTTCTTTCGCCTCGGATCTATGCTGTAAACTGCCAAAAGCGCAAATGCCGTCCCCAGAGCAAACTGCAGCAGAGCGCCGATGATAAAGCTTTGGGTATTGCTCCACTGCGGCGTAAAAACGTTTTGGGAAGAAAACATCCGCTCCCAAAACTCCGTATGCGCGCTGACCCTGGATACGGCAGTGTAAAAGGTATTCAAGGGCGGAAACCAGAAACCGAACAAAAACAGCGCAATCACCAACATATAAGCCAGAACATTAGCCACGCTGCTCTTATGACAGCGGGCGGAGCAAAACAACCCGATGCCCGCAAATAAATAAATACTCAAAAAATAGCTGCATAAAATAATCAAAAAATCCCCGAAGTCGATACCGCCATACAAAAAAACGAGGCTGAAAATCGGCAGGGCGGATACCACTGGCATAAAGGCATTGATCACACAGGAACACAGCTTTCCGAATACCAAATCCGCCGGACTCATCATGGTGCTCAGCAGCAAATCAAAGCTGCGTCTTTCCCGCTCTCCGCTGATTCCGGAAGCCGCCATAGCCGGCGTCAGTATCACCAAAACCGCATAATTGATGCCCATTGTCCGTTTGAAAATGGATAGGAAGGCGCGGTAATCCACCTGCAAAAACTGTGCAATACGGCCGTTTTCCAGATTGATTTGCATCGTCGCAAATATGGAGAGCAGCAAATTAAGCAACACCAGCAAAACAATCGACCGAAAGCTTTTCCAGGTTACTCGGCTTTCTTTTCTGTAAACAGGGTTAATAATCATTTTTGGAAATCACCCTTTCCTTATTCTTGCTTGTCATCTGCATAAAAAAGCTTTCCAGGCTGCCGGTTTCCCGCACAAAGCTGACTACCGGCACCTCGTTGGAAATCAGCTCGTATAAAAGCGCCGATTCCTCCGTTTTGGAGCCCTGAAAACCCAGCATAAAGCTTCTTCCTTTATAGCTGATGCTGCTGACATAGGGATTTTTTTTGAAAATATCTATTGCCACGCTTTCTCCCTGTAAAATACGGATTTCCAGAGGATTGGACTTTTCTATTCCGTCCATAATCTCCCCAATTTTGCCTTTTACCAGTAGCTTCCCCTTATCAATAATACCGATATCCGTACACAAATCCGGCAGCTCTCCCAAAATATGAGAACTGAGCAAAATGGTTTTTCCACTGTCCTGCAGCTGGCGCATCATCTCCTTGAAGGAATAGCGGGAGCGAGGATCCATGCCGGAAGTGGGCTCATCCATCACCAGAAATATAGGATCATGCAGCAGAGCACGTGCCAGGCTGAGCCTTTGCTGCATACCTCTGGACAGGCTGTCCACCAGAAAATCTTCCTTGGAGGACAGATCCACCTGTTCCAACAAAGTCAGTATGCGCTTTCTGCCGTTTAGACCCGACAGGTTATAGGCTTCCGCAAAAAATTCCATATACTCATATACCGTCAGATTATCGTATACGCCGAAATCATCCGGCACATAGCCTATTTTGGACTTGACCCTCCGCAAATCCTTTTTGATATCAATGCCGTCTACCAAAACGCTGCCCTTCCAAAAGGAAAGCAGGCCCGTCATAATCTTCATGGCTGTCGTCTTTCCCGCACCGTTTTGTCCCACCAGACCGTACAGGGCTCCCTTTTGTATCTCCAGGTTAAGCCCTGCCAGGGCTTCCACATCTCCGAAGTGTTTCTCCAAATCTTTTATTTCCAGCATAGCTTCTCCTACTTCTGTTTTCCGATAACGCTGAGCATCGGCAAAGGCATATACATGCCATAATCCTCCTTGTTCTCACTGGAATAGCGCACAATCAGGCTGTTGTCCGCAGACAGATAGGGCTCCAACTCCGCCTTGGAATATACCGTCTTTGCCGTATATTTCTTATCATAGGTTTCCGTATTGTGGTTGTACAAATACAGCTCTCCGTCAAAGGTGTCCAAAGGCAGCACGTCCATCAACTCTTTGGAAGTATATTCAAATATAAGTTCCTCCACCTCAATGTCCGTTCCCAGATTGTATTCCAGGATCAGAGGACTCAAGGTATAAAACTCATTCGCCGTCACGGAATATTCGCCGCTGACCACAGTGGGATTCTTCATCAGCGCCTGCCTGTATATTCTGTCCCCCTGTCTGTTGTCTACACTGACATTGCTGACATACAAAGAAATTCCGTTTCCCTCTATCCCCTCCAGAATCTGCGCATGTTCCTCCGTACTGTCTGCAAAAGCCAAAATTCTGGCATCCTGGCTATAGCCCGGAAAGAAGTTGTTCATGTAAAAGGACATGAGCGTTGTACGCTCAAAGGTTCGGGTATAGTCTTTTGACTGTGCCTGTAGCGCCGGTCCCTCATAATATGAAGTCAAATAACTGAGTACCACAAAATAATTATTCAGCGGAATATGCAAAAGCTTGCTCGATGACAAATCAATGCTCTCTCCCGCTTTCAGTTTTCCGATTTTCACAATTTTAGAATACAGAAAAATACTCACATCGTCCAAATCAAAGTCATAATGATTCGTCAAGGTACCGCTGATGGCATCTTTGTATATCTGAATGGAGCCACCAACCCCCGCCGCCTGTACATTTTCTTCCTTTTTTTCCAGACGGAAGGTATAGGTTTCAAAAGCACTGTTGTTCAAAAACCGCAGCTTGGTGCTTTCCTCTCCCTGCTGAATCAAAATCTCCTTCTCGCTGTCCGCGTCCGCACTTTGATAAGGATCGCTCATGCCTTTGTAGGTATAGGCATTATCCACAAAGATACTGAAGGGGCTGTTTTGGGGATTGCTGACATCCACATAAATTTTTTGACGGATACTGCTTTCCGTCACATCCTGTATTCTGGCATATTGATAAAAGGTGCTGTCCTGTCTGCTGATATTGCCGAGTATATAGATAAGCACCACAAAGGAAATGGATACCATCGCCATTCCTCGCTTATACAGCTCCAGATGATTGCGCTGTCGCAAAAAGATAAACAGCACAGGTCCCGATAAAAGGATATACAATATGATGATGATAAAATATATACTGATATCCGGTATTTTATCAAGATCCGGTATCTCCAGCACCGATTTAATCTGCAGATACTCATCCTCCGGAAATTCCCCAAATTCACCGTTGATGCTGTCCAGCCGGGATATGCCGATACCCTTGGTCAGCAAATTGGAAATATATTCGTCATTGGGCATCATATACGGTCCCAGCTCCACAAAATCGTAAGCCGAAACCAAAATCTGTCCCTTTTCTTTATTGACGGAGCTGAGCAAAGACAAATCATCTTCCGATAAAATCACATTACCGCCGTGAATCATCAGCTGCAAAACATATACATTCACATAACGGTCAAGCTTTCCCGACACACGCAGGTTAATTCTTTTTTGATAGCCCTCTCCATACATATCATCCAGGAGTTCCGGCGCATAGCGCCCTAAGGTATCGTCCACCCGCTCACCGGTTCCGAGTATCATAATACCGCCGCTTTTCACCCAGTCCATCAACGCCATGGAGGCCTCGTAGCCCAAGTCCCGGATACGGAAGTTGCTGATGAGAATAACATCCAGCTGCTGCAGGCGAATGCTGTCCTTCGGGAAACTCTCCGGTGATAAAACAACCGTATCCGTTTCCACCAGCCCGTAATTTAAGCTTACCCCGTCCATGTACCACAAATTCTCCGGCGTATCGCTTAGGATGCCGACAATCAGCTTATCGTTTCCCTTCACATCATCCAAAGTCCGGTTCTCTGTATATAAGACTGTGGCATTTTCCAGCTGTATCGTGGTATTGATATCGGTGGTTCCTGCCGCCAAAAACACGGTATATACCTGCTCAAAGGGAAGATTTGCCCGGGTCTGCAAGGGATAAACATAAGTATAGCTCCTTCCCTCATCGGTCTTTATCTCTATACGCAGCTGTGCCTCTATAGGCTGCTGCCCGGCGGCAAGCTTTACACGAATCGGCAAAAAACGGTTGGATTTAATGCTGTCCCCGTAACCGTAGCTGATTTCCGGCGCAAAATCGCCCAGGTCAAGAGCCTGACTCGGACTGGCCTGCAAGCCTGCAAGCTGCATATTGTCGGAGGCAGAGGCGCCAAAGACTCCCACCGTACAGAACAACAGGAGGAGAAACAATAGCCTCGCCAAATTCTTTTTCTCTATGTTAAGCATGTTCAAAATCTTCCTTGTCCACGTCTAAATCAATCTTTAACAAAACCACAAAAGAGGTTGCCCCCAGGCTGCTGCTAACCTCTATGCTGCCACGGTGCATATCCACGATATTTTTGGCAATGGCAAGCCCCAGTCCCGTGCCGCCGGTACCGCCGCCTCTGGAAGATTCCACCCTGTAAAATTTATCAAATAAAAAGGGTAAATCCTTCTCCGGAATGACGTTTCCGTAATTCCTTACCGTGACCTTTGCTGTTTTTTCATCCGCTTCCAGGAAAATATCCACCCGTTTACCCTCCGCGCCGTATTTGATGGCGTTGTTAATCAGGTTGTCAAACAGGCGCATCAGCAAATTGGCATCGGCATTGATTGGCACGGCATCCCGATTGCTTGTTAAAGAAAAAGCAAGCTCCTTCTCCTGAAATATGGGATAGCATTCTTCCACCAACTGCCCCAACAGCATAAGCAAATCGAAACGCTCTATATTCATGGCAATTTTACCATAATTGAGCTTGGTAAAGCCGAACAAATCCTCAATCAACTTCTCCAGACGTTTTGACTTGTTGTAAGCAATCAATATATAATTTCTGCGCTTCTCCTCCGTCAAGCTGTCATACTGGTTAAGTAGGGACAGATAACCGATGATGGAGGTCAAAGGCGTTCGCAAGTCATGCGCCACATTGGTAATCAGCTCGTTTTTACTCCGTTCCGCCTCCCTTTCCTTATCCATAATCCGCCGAATATCCTTTACCATACTGTTGAGTCTGGAAGCCATATCCGAAAATTCATCATCTCCCCGCACTTCCACATCCACATTGAGATCGCCGCTGGATATCAGCTTAATGGACTCATAGATATGGTCAATATAGGTTAAGGTTTTTCTCTGCAAAAACCAAAAAGATGTCGCAAAAATAAAAATGCCTGCGATGATAAAAAGCAGAAGCACAATGCCATCCGCTCCGGTAAAACCCTTAAAAGGCCCGGACTGGTTCTGTGTTTCTGCTATCTTGCCCGCTACATAGCTCATATTGCTGACAGCCAAGAGCTCCAGCACTATGGTAAAAGCGGCGCTGTATATGATGTTGGTCCAAGTTTTTGTGTAAAATCTGGTTGAAGAATTAGTTTTCAATTTTATATCCTACTCCCCATACAGTCGTAATAATCTTATCGTCACGCTCATCTTCCCTAAGTTTACCACGCAGTCTGCGAATATGCACCATTACCGTATTATTCGCCTCGTAAACCTTCTCATTCCACACCTTTTCAAAAATCTCATCGGTTGAAAACACCTTGCCCACATTACTTGCCAGGAGGTACAAAATCTGGAACTCTATCGGCGTCAGCTTGACCTCCTCATTTTCAATCATCACCTTATGATTGTCCTTGTTGATGCTCAAGCTGCGGATATTGATTTCATTCCGCTCTCCGCTGCTCTTTCCGCTGTCCGGATTCAACTGCGTAAAACGACGCAGCTGGGACTTGACCCTGGCGGACAGCTCCAAAGGATTAAAGGGCTTGGTCACATAATCATCCGCCCCCGTTCCCAGTCCCAGTATCTTGTCCAGATCCGTTCCCTTGGCGCTTAACATAATGATGGGAATATTGGATTTTTCACGAATGGCTTTGCAAAGCTCCAGGCCGTTCATACCGGGCATCATAATATCCAGCAGCGCCAGATTGATATTTTCTCTCTCCAGTATATCAAGACCCTCCTTGGCATTATTGGCTTTAAACACCTGATAACCGTCGCTTACCAGATAAATCTCCACCAAATCGGCAATCTCCTTTTCATCGTCTACGACCAGTATGCTAATTTGTGACATCTCTACCTCCCTTATACCTTAAATCTGTACCCCACGCCCCAAATCGTTTCGATATACTGCGGCTTGGCTGTATTGATTTCGATTTTTTCCCGCAGCTTTTTAATATGCACCGTTACCGTTGCGATATCCCCGAGAGATTCCATATCCCAGATTTCCCGAAACAAATCCTCCTTGGAAAACACGTGATTCGGATGCTGTACCAAAAAATACAGCAAATCAAATTCTTTGGCGGTGAAATTTTTTTCTACACCGTTTATTGTAACGGTTCTGGTAGACTTGTCAATACGGATACCCCGAATATCAATAATCTCCGACTGCGCCGCCGTCTGCCCGATGAGCCTTTCATAGCGCGCCATATGCGCCTTGACCCTGGCAACCAGCTCGCTGGGTGAGAAAGGCTTGGTGATGTAGTCATCCGCTCCCAATCCCAAACCTCTTACCTTGTCAATATCCTCCTTCTTGGCGCTGACCATGATAATCGGCGTATCCTTGCTCTCCCTGATTTGCTTGCAAATTTCAAAACCGTCGCAGCCCGGCAGCATAACATCCAGAATAATCAAATCATATTCGTTCTTCAAGGCCAAATCAAGCCCCGCCGCCCCGTCGCTGCACAGCTCCACTTCAAAACCGGATATTTCCAGATAATCTCTTTCCAATTCGGCTATGCTAATCTCGTCTTCCACTATCAGTATTTTACTCATTCTCTGCCCTTTCCTGGTATTTTCGCAGTACAATTATAATGTTCGTGCCGCCGCCTTCCACACTCTTTGCCCATATCCTGCCGCCGTGATCCTCCACAATCTTCCGGACAATGGACAGACCTATGCCGCTGCCGCCCCGGGAAGAATTTCTGGAGGAATCCGCTCTGTAAAATCTGTCAAAAATATAAGGCAGGTCTTCCGTAGAAATTCCCCTTCCGTTATCACTGATATCTATTTTAACAAAGTCCCCCTCGTCAAGCAAGCAAATCCCGATTTTTGCATCTTCCTTGTCCATATACTTTACGGAATTGCTGATGATATTGTTGACCACCCGCTTCATCTGCTCCACATCCGCTACGATCAGCGCATCCTCATCCACCTTGTTATGAAAAAAGAAGTCGATATTCAAAGACTCCATATCCAGACCGATTTCTTCCACACAGTCCGCAAAAAAGGCATACACCGGTATAATCTTGTAGTTGTAGGGTATACGGTTGGTATCAATCTTGGTATAAAAGGTCAGCTCGTCGATCAGCTTATCCATATCATTGGCTTTGTTGTATATGGTGCGGATATACTTATTCAGCTTCTCGGGGGAAGAGGCAACACCGTCCATAATGCCTTCCACATAGCCCTTGATGGCGGTAATCGGCGTCTTTAAATCGTGGGATATGTTGCTGATCAGCTCCTTATTGTTTCTGTCGTCCAAAAGCTTCTGCTCTTCCGTTTCCTTCAGGCGAATGCGCATGTCCTCAAAATCCTGCATCAGCTCTCCGATTTCGTCATAGGCGTCAAAATCCATGCTGAAATCCAGATTACCGTCTTTGATTTTTCTGGCGGCCTCACTCAGTCTGCCGATAGGCAGCAAAATATAAATATACAGCCAATACATCATCAAAAAGGCTACGCCGATGATGACGGAAGCCGCCGTCACGTGCAGCCTGTGCACCTGCTCGCTGCTTTCCAGCCTGTCATTCATCAACAGTACAAAGCAGGGCACCAGCGTAATAATCAGAAAGGTAATAAACAGTCTTGTTCGTATTCTCATGCGCAAAACCTCTGTCCTTAAGGCAGATATTTCTGCAGCGCTTTTGCTTTATCCGTTCTTTCCCAAGGCAAATCCAGATCATGTCTGCCGAAATGACCGTAAGCCGCCGTCTGCTTATAAATCGGCTTCCGCAGATCCAGCATCTTGATGATACCCGCAGGACGCAGATCAAATTCCTTTCTGATGATGCTGACCAGATCTTTAGCACACAGCTTGCCGCTTCCGAAGGTATCTACGGAAATGGAGGTCGGATTTGCCACGCCGATGGCATAAGACAGCTGAATCTCGCATTTCTTTGCCAGACCTGCCGCCACAATATTCTTTGCCACATATCTTGCCGCATAAGCCGCACTTCTGTCTACCTTGGTGCAGTCCTTACCGGAAAAAGCGCCGCCGCCGTGTCTTGCATATCCGCCGTAGGTATCCACGATAATCTTTCTGCCCGTCAAGCCCGCATCCCCCTTCGGTCCGCCGATGACAAAGCGTCCCGTCGGATTGATGAAAAACTTGGTTTGGGCATCAATCATGTCTTTCGGCAGCACCTCTGCAAATACATATTTTTTGATGTCCTCATGAATCTGCTCCTGGCTGACGCTTTCATTGTGCTGAGTGCTTAACACTACCGTATCCAGCCTGAGAGCCCTGCCCTCCTTATCATACTCCACACTGACCTGGGTCTTGCCGTCCGGTCTTAAATACGTCAAGGTTCCGTCCTTACGTACCTTGGTCAGCTGTCTTGCCAGCTTGTGGGCAAGCAAAATCGGATAAGGCATATACTCCGGTGTTTCGTCGCTGGCAAAGCCGAACATCATACCCTGATCTCCGGCACCTGTATTCAAATCCTCGGACATTTGCCCCTGCTTTGCCTCCAGCGCCTTATTCACCCCCAGGGCAATGTCGGCGGACTGCTCGTCCAAGGACACCAAAACGCCGCAGGTATCGCAGTCAAAACCGTACTTGGCTCTGTCATAACCGATTTCCCGCACCGTATCCCGTACAATTTTCTGTATATCCACATAGGCGGAGGTGCTGATTTCGCCCATAACCAGTACCAGTCCCGTAGTCACTGCCGTTTCGCAAGCCACTCTTGCCATGGCATCCTTCTCCAAAATCGCATCCAAAATCGCATCGCTGATTTGGTCGCAGATTTTATCCGGATGCCCCTCCGTCACCGATTCTGATGTGAATAATATTTTTTCTTCCATTGCTCTTATCCTCCTTTTCTTTGTCCCATCGGACAAGCAAAATATAAAAAAGAGTCTGCCACAAAAGCAGACTCACGGTTTGGCGATTTCCACTTATTGCTCGATTGCTCGCTCAGGTTGGCACCTTCCTGGAAAGGGGTTGCCGTGACTTCACAGATCCTTTGTATCTCCATCACTCTGAATAAGGGATAAATTGTATTTATAGGATACGCCAAGGGGCGTACCTTGTCAACCATTTTATGCTCAGCTCTCCAAAAAGCGCGTTAAAAAGTCCCTGGTCAAATGCTTCTTCGGATGCTGAAAAATATCCTCCGGCGTTCCTTCTTCCTCAATGACGCCGTTTGCCATAAACACCACATGATTGGACACATCTCTGGCAAAAGCCATTTCGTGGGTTACCACAATCATGGTCAGACCCTCCTTTGCCAGCTTGCGCATAACCGCCAGCACCTCTCCCACCATCTGGGGATCCAGGGCGGAGGTCGGCTCGTCAAACAAAAGCACCTCCGGATCCATCGCCAAAGCTCTGGCAATCGCCACCCTCTGCTTCTGACCGCCGGAAAGCTGCTTCGGCTTTGCATGGATATACGGCGCCATGCCTACCTTCTCCAGGTACAGCATCGCCCTGGTTTTGGCTTCCTCTTTGTTTCTGCCGAGCACCTGTATCTGCCCCACCATGCAATTATCCAAAACGGACATATTGTTGAACAGATTGAAGTTCTGAAATACCATGCCCACCTTGGAGCGATATTTGCTGGGATTTACCTTTTTATCCGCCACATTATCGCCGTGAAACAAAATCTGTCCCGTAGTCGGGCTTTCCAGCAGATTGATGCAGCGCAGCAGAGTGGACTTTCCAGAACCGGAGGCACCGATGATGCAGCTGACGTCCCCTTTGTGTACCGTAAAATCAACATCCTTTAAAACGGCATTGCTGCCGAAGGTCTTGCTTAAATGCTTAATATCCAGCACAACCTCTCTCATTTAGTCCACCTCCCTTTTCGGCTCCGGAAATTTACTCATACCGGAAGTATAAGCAAGGGTATCCGTCGTTGCCAAATCATAATTCTCCGGACCGTCCATCCTGCTTTCCCACATACGCAAAAGCCTGGAGCAGGCAAAGGTCAGAATGAAGTAGATGACCATGGAAATGGTGAAGGCCTCAAAGTAGGTATAATACGCTCCTGCCACACCCTTGGAAGAATAATACAGTTCCACCACGCCGATCACGGAAAGTACGGAGGAGTCCTTGACGTTGATAATCAGATTGTTACCGATTTGCGGCATAATGTTGCGTAAGGCCTGAGGCAGAATGACAAAAATCATGGTCTGTACATGGTTCATTCCGATGGCCTTCGCCCCCTCCGTCTGTCCGATATCAATGGACAGGATACCGCCCCGCACCGTTTCTGCCATATAGGCTCCCGTATTGATGGAAACAATGAAAAAGGCGGCAAACCACATGGACATATTGATGTTGAACAGAGCCGCGAAACCGTAGAATATAAACATAGACTGGGCAATCATCGGCGTTCCTCTGAAAATCTCCACGTAAGCATTCAGCACAAATTTCACCAGACGCAGAAGAATCTTTTTTAAAAGACTGTCCCCCTTTTGCACCGGTATGGTTTGGATAATACCCACGATAAAGCCTATGACGCAGCCAATCAGGGTGCCCACCAAAGCAATCAGCATGGTTACGCCGGCTCCCTTTACAAAGCTGAGTCCATATTCTGAAAGGAGAAATAAAATCCTTCCTAAAAAATCCTGCGGCATACTCATTTTTTTGTCCTTCCTTACTTACTCAAAGGCTGTACGGCGATGGCTTCATCCATCATTCTGTTGAAGTCTTCCACCTTCATCGTATCCAATACCTTATTGATTTCATCCAGCAGCGCTGTGTTGCCCTTCTTAACGGAAATGCCGATTTCCACTTCTTCCGCACTGACCTTATAATCTCCTTCGGTTCCCGTAAAATCCAGCAGCGCAAAGTCCGGATATGCAACCAATGCCGCTTTTGCGGTAGGCAGATCCGTAATCATCAAATCCGCCGCTCCCGAATTGAGCGCCACAAGGGCTGTAGGCGCCGATTCCTGCGCCGGTAAAATATTGCCTTCCGGTATCTGCGGCGCGCATAAATCATACCAGATGGTGTTTAACTGGGAAGTAATCTTGGCTCCCTTAAAATCGGCGATGGAGCTTGCCTTGGCATAAGGGCTGTCCTTCTTAACCAAAGTAACCACGGAAGCATAGTAATAAGGCTTGGAAAAATCCACGGACTGCTTACGCTCGGAGGTAATGGACTGTCCCGCAATCACGGCGTCCACGGTTCCCGCCTGCACTGCCGGCACCAAAGAATCCCAGTCCAGCTTCACGATTTCCAGGTTGTAGCCCAAATCTTCCGTAATTTTCTTTGCCATCATCACATCATAGCCATAAGCATAATCATTGCTGCCGGAAATCTTCACCGCACCGTTGCTGTCATCGGACTGGGTCCAGTTGTAGGGCGCATAGCTGGCTTCCATAGCCACCTTCAAGGTCTTCTTTCCCCCTGCAGCCGTTTCCGTCTGCTGTGTTCCTCCTGCACAGGCGCTCAAAGTCAGTACCGCACAAGCCAGTGAAATGCTTACAAATCTGCCTATTCCTTTTCTCATAATTTCCTTCTCCTCTGCTCTTTAAACATCAAAGACAGCCTTTCACCCTTGAAAGGCCGTCCGTTTCTACTATCATAAATAAATTTTGCCCCGAACGCAATCTTTTTATCCGCTTCAGCCATACTTTTAGGCTATGGGAGCTATCCCTCAGACTGCCTTCATCGTAAATTTGCGGATATCCCTATCTCCGGAAGCCAGCTGTATATTGGCGCCCAGACCCCGCAACTTTTCTTCAAAGTGCTCATAGCCTCTTCGAATATAATGAATATCTTCCACCACGGTAATTCCCTCTGCCGCGAGGCCTGCAAGCACCAGGGCAGCGCCCGCCCGCAGATCCGGCGCCTTCACACCGGCTCCGTAAAAGCCCTTGACGCCGCTGACCAGGGCAACATTGCCCTCCACTTTGATGTTGGCTCCCATCCTGGTGAGCTCATCCACATACTTAAAGCGGTTCTCAAAAATACTCTCCACCACCGTACTGGTTCCGTTTGCCAGAGCCAGCGCCGTGGTCATCTGCGCCTGCATATCCGTAGGGAAGCCCGGATACGGTAAGGTCTTGATATGCGTGCCCACCTGCTTATCCTTGCCTACCACGCGT